>QHYM01000140.1 GCA_003223295.1 Acidobacteriota bacterium
TGTTCGCACCGGTACTCAAAAGCGGGTCGATTAGACAAGCTGTCAACGCCGACGCCACGTTGCATGGCGGAGCGCCGCCCAGCCGCGCCAAGTTGGCCGAGAAACCGGTGCCCCAACTGGACGAGTAGGTCACTTGCGCAGTACCGATCGTGCGGACCGAACCCACAGCAGAGGATTCGTTAGCCGCAATCTTGGACCGCAGCAAGTTTGGAATAGCGATGGCCGCGATGATCAAAATGATCGCCACGACGATCAAAAGCTCGATAAGGGAGAAACCCTTTTCTTTCTTCATGAAATCTCCTTCAGGATTTGAGGTGCCAGAATCACTGACGGCAGTTAGGGCATGCACATGGCCAACCTGAGCCTCCCGAGGCGTTGCGGTTCCGAAACTCCATATCTCACAGATACAAAGCAAGTTATCTTCGTCCACGGAGAGAATATTGAATCCTCAGCTGCGGCAAAGTGGGAAGGGGCCTTTTTTGTCGACAGTTTTTGTCTATTCAAAGGACGATAAGAGTCATGCGCGTTAAACCGCACTTGGCTAGCAATAGAAAGGTATGGATCAGTCGACCGCCCTCATTAAGTCTGGTCGGTTTGTCAAAGGCTATGCTTCTTGGCGTAATGGCGGAAGGAGCGGTAAGTGATTTTGAGAAACTCGGATGCCCGTGTGCGGACGCCCCCCGCCTTCTCCAACGCGGCTTGCAGGTAAAAACGCTCCGTGGAGGCAACCACCTTTTCAAAATCCACGCCCTCTTCCGGTATTTCGATTCCCTGGGCGGCCGGAGCAGCCCCTCCATACCCAAGGATGCGCTCGGGCAGTACTCGCACAGAAATCTCTTTGCCGGTTTCCAACGCCACGGCGCGCTCCATGGTGTTTTCAAGCTCTCTCACGTTCCCAGGCCACTCGTACGCTTCGAGTTTGCCCATCGCTTCGGGCGAAATCCCCTCGATGGGTTTCTCCATGGTCTTCCGGAAGCGTTCAAGGAAGTGGCGCGCCAATAGAGGGATATCCTCGCGACGCTCGCGCAAGGCAGGAAGCTGGATCGGAATGACGCTGAGGCGGTAATAGAGGTCCTCGCGGAAACGGCCTTCGGCGATTTCTTTCTCGAAGTCTTTGTTCGTCGCGGCAATGATGCGCACATCCACGTCCGACTCTTCCGTGCTGCCGATGGGGCGGACCTTGCCCTCCTGGAGAACGCGGTAAAGTTTTACCTGCATGGTTAAGCTCATGTTGCCGATTTCATCCATGAATAACGTTCCGCCGTGCGCCGCCTGGAACAGCCCTTGTCGGTTCTCATTGGCCCCCGTGAAAGAACCTTTCATATAACCAAAAAGCTCGGACTCCAAAAGAGTTTCAGGAAAGGCCCCGCAATTTATGGTGATAAACGGAGCCTGGGCGCGAAGGCTATTTTCATGAATGGCGCGGGCCACCAGCTCTTTTCCGGTTCCACTCTCCCCGGTGATGAGCACGCGGCTTGTTTGAGGAGCGACGGTTTGAATCAAATCGAAAATCGCGCGCATCTTGGGGCTCTGTCCTATGATGTTGTCGAGCCCCGTGAGCCGGCGCAACTCGCGGCGCAAGTAACCGGCCTCCTTCTTCCACCGGAGACTTTCGCTGACCTCCTGGACCGCGCGGCGTAATTGATCGATATGGTTATGGTCCTTGATGACGTAGCGGTCGGCGCCGGAGTTGAGTGCGGCAATGGCCGTGTCCAACGCCGGGAGCGCGGTCATCAAGACAAAAAATGAGTCGGGTGCGATTTCTTTGGCAAATTTCAGCAGATCGACCCCGTCTTCGCCGGGCATGCGAATGTCGGAAATAATAATGTCGAAGATCTGCGATTCCAGTTTGCGCTTGGCGGCGTCCACGCTGTTCGCGACTTCCACGCGGTGGCCTTCCTTGCGAAAAGTTATCTCGAGGAGCTCACAAATCGATTTCTCGTCGTCCACGACGAGGATATGGGGCAGCTCCCGCCCGGTTTCCTTAATTGCTGCTTTCGTCCCCTGCATAGCGCCTCACGCAACTCGCGGCAATTCGACGATGAACTCTGCGCCGCGGTCCTTTTCCGAAATCACGCTGATCTTGCCACTGTGAGCCTGCACGATCTGATAAACAATGGACAATCCCAAACCGGTACCGCCCTCGAACCCTGATTGAAGCGGCTCAAAAATCTTAGCCTTTTGCTTGGCGTCCAGGCCAATTCCTGTGTCACGAAAGGCAATGCGAAGCCAGAACGGATAGGGTTCCAGTTTAACGGTGAGCGTGCCCCCTGCCGGCATGGCCCGAAGAGCGTTGTCGCAGAGGTTCCAAAATACCTGCTTGATCTTATTCGCGTCGACGCGCGCACGCAATTCCTGACCGTTGAAGGCCCGTACGATCTGGTATTTGGACCCGATCTCCGGCTTCTTCTCCATCAGCATCAGCGTCTCGTCAAGAAGCGTACGGACGTCCGCTTCTTGAAATTCGTAGGTCTTCTCTCGCGAATAGTTAAGAAAATCCGTGATGATGTTATTGAGCCGTTCGGATTCCCGGCTGACGATATGAACGAGTTGCTTCTCATCTTCTTCAAGAGGCACCAGGCGGGCCAACTCCTTGACCGCCCCCGCCATGGCGGTCAAGGGCTGCCGGATTTCGTGAGCGATGGCTGCCGAAAGCCGTCCCAAGGCGGCCATGCGTTCTTTGGTCGCGACTTCCTGCTCCAGTCGGCGCAAATCCGTCAGGTCCTGGAAATTGAAGACAAACCCGCTGCGTTCTTCCGTTCCCAGGCGCAGAGGCGACACGCTGATCCCCAGATAGCGCACCTCGCCCTGGGGAGTGCGGAAATCAATTTCTCTTCTCAGAGACAGCCTCTCGACATTCGGATACTGTCCGGGGAGCCAAAAATCCTCGTCCAGCTCCTGAAGTTTTTTACCGTGCACGTCCGGAAAGCGATACCCCAGAATATCCTCACCAGTGCGATTAAGCAGCAGAATGACTCCATCGAGGTCCGTGGTAATCAAGCCGCCGCGCATGGAGTGGATGATATCTTGGGTGAAATCCTGAAGGCTGAGAAGCTCTTCGCGTTTCTCCTCGAGCTCGCGTCCTTTGCTCCGGAGGGACTGCACGAGCAAGCTGGCAAGGTAGGCGACCGCAAGGAACCCCAAAAGATTCATGACCAGCCAGGTGCGAAGGCTTTCGAATGTCGGGAGCGTCGTGGAAGTCCGCGGCAGTTTTCCATTGAAAGCCAGAATGGTCATGGCGCCGAGAAGAGAGAAGCAGACGGCCGCGTTGAGAAAAGCAACACTCCGGGAGAAGACGATACTCCCGACGATGATCACCAGCAGGTAGAGAGAAATGAAATAGCTTTCCTGCGCACCGGTCAAATAGACCAAGAGGGTAACCATTACCACGTCGCTGGCCACCTGAAAGCTGCCGTGCCAGCGTGCTTCCGGAAGCCACCGGAGAAGAATGAGGTGCAGGATACCCAGGGTGATCCAGAAGATAATGAGCGGGAGGAAAAAACGGTTGGTGCCTAATCCAGGAACGTATTGCGGCCAGACAAAGCCTACCGTGAGGATGAGCGTGACCGTGAGGAGACGAACACGCGTCAACCATTCCAGCCATGCTCTGGTTGCGAAACTTTGGTCCATGGTTTGCCCGCGCCCTTATCTCAACCGCAGGGCACTGCCCGCGCCCAGGCAGGAAAATAGAGGGCGGGGTTACCGACCGCCCCCTGCAGAGGTTTTTTGACGTGCGGGCCCAGCCCGATTAGTGGCTGTTGCTCAGCTTTCCAATGAGCGAGAACAGCGGCAAGTACATGGAAATGACCACGCCGCCGACCACCAATCCAAGAAAAACAATCATGATAGGTTCGAGAGCGGTTAGCAAGTCCTTGACCGCTGCATCTACTTCTTCCTCATAGAAATCGGCAATCTTCTGCAACATGGCGTCCATGGCGCCCGTCTGTTCTCCAACCGCGATCATTTGCGTGACCATGCCCGGAAAAACTTCTGCTTCCTTTAATGGTTCCGTTAGAGACTTGCCTTCTTCGAGCGACTTTCTGACTTTCATCAAGGCTCTCTCTACGACGGCGTTGCCGGCAGTCCTGGCAGTGATATCCAGACCCTCAAGGATGGGCACGCCGCTGGAGATCAGAGTTCCCAGGGTTCGCGTGAAGCGTGCGACGGCAATCTTTCTCATCAGGATGCCCATCACGGGCAACTTGAGGATGATGCTATCCAGAACGAAACGGCCTTGAGGCGTACCATACCAAACTTTCAATCCGACAAGGGAGCCGCAGAAGGCCAGGAAAATCATGAATCCAAAAATGCTGCCGACGAAGTGGCTCATCGCGATGACGATTCGCGTGGGAAGCGGAAGGTCCACACCGAGGCCAGCAAACAGCGTAGCGAAGATGGGAACGACCTTCCACAGTAGCAGTATGATGACGCCGCCGGCGACGGTCAACACACCCACCGGGTAGACCAAAGCCGATTTCACGGCGCGCTGGAGCCTGACGTTCTTTTCGATGTAAGACGAAAGCCGCTGAAGAATGGTGTCGAGAATACCGCCGGTCTCACCCGCTTCAACCATGTTCACGTACAGAGCGTCGAAGACCTTCGGCGAACTGCGCATAGCCGTGGAAAGGGTGGCGCCACCTTCGACCTGGGCACGCGTCCCGGTCAAGACCTTCTGAAAGATCCTGTTCTCCTGCTGGCTTGCGAGAATCTCGAGACACTGCACGAGTGGCAGGCCGGCGTCAATCATCACCGAGAACTGGCGCGTGAAGATGGCCAGCTCCTTTGCTGAAACACCGCCGCCAAACGTGGGAATGTTGAACTCTTTCCCCTTCTCGGTCATCTTCGTGGCGGTGATCTGCTGGCGCTTCAAGATGCTTGCGAGTTCGCTCTTGTTCGCCGCGGTCATCACGCCGCTAACGCTGGAGCCGCTCCGGCTCGTTCCTTGATACTTGTAATCCGGCATGAGATTGCCTCCTAAAGTTCCTTAATCTTTTCGGCTTCCGTTAGTTCAGCCAAACATTAACGCCTGCTGGCCACGGGAGTCTTCGCCCCGTCCCCTGGTTGAATGTCTGCATGCCGGTCTGCCCGGTGCCCGTCTGCATCGCAGAGTAGATCTGGTGAATTTTGTCCTCGCGAACCAGGTTGCGGATGGCCGGCGTGGGTATCAGGATTTCCATAATCATGACGCGGCCACGCCCGTCGGACCGCGGCAGAAGCGCCTGACAGAGAATTCCTTCCAGCACCATGGAAAGCTGCGCGCGGATTTGCGGCTGCTGGTGCGCCGGGAAAACGTCAATGATGCGGTTAATGGTCGAAGCCGCCGAGTTCGTGTGCAGAGTCGCGAAAGTTAAGTGACCCGTCTCGGCAATGCGCAACGCCGATTCGATTGTTTCCAGGTCGCGCATTTCACCGATCAGCACGACGTCCGGGTCCTCGCGCAACGCCGCGCGGAGCGAATTTGCGAATGAATGCGTATCGGCGTGCACTTCGCGCTGGTTCACCAGGCACCGTTTATGGTTGTGGAGGAATTCGATGGGATCCTCGATGGTGATCATGTGCTCTTCGCGTTCGCTGTTGACCTTGTCCAGCATGGCGGCGAGGGTAGTGGATTTACCGGAGCCCGTTGGCCCGGTGACCAAGACGAGTCCGCGAGGTTTATCGCAAAGGCCTTTCACCACTACAGGTAACCCAAGGGCGTCGAATCCTTTGATGTCCCATGGAATGGTGCGGAACACAGCGCCGACGGCCCCGCGCTGGTTAAAGCAGTTTCCGCGGAAACGCGCCAGGTTTTTCAGGCCGAAGGAAAAGTCCAGTTCCAGATTCTCTTCGAAACGGTGCTTTTGCGCGTCGGTCAACACACTGTAGGCCAGCGACTTTGTATCCGCAGCGGTAAGCGGCGGCATATCCAGCGGCCGGAGTTTTCCGTGGACGCGAATGCGGGGAGCGCTATTCGTGGTGATATGGAGGTCGCTTCCCCCCATTTCGATCATCTTCTTCAACAATTCACTCAGCGTAATCCCAGGCATCAGTCATCCTCAATTCTACAAAACCGTTTCGCGCAGCACTTCTTCCATAGTCGTTTGGCCGGCCGCCACTTTGATCAGGCCGCTGCGTCGCAGCGTGATCATTCCCTGTTCGATTGCCTTCTTCTTCAATTCCAGCGCGGAAGCGCCTACCAGAATGAGCTCGCGCAATTCGTCGTTGATTTCCATTACTTCATACAACCCGGTGCGGCCCTTGTACCCACGCTTGCCGCAGGTGGTACAACCCTTGCCGTGATAGATCTTTGTGGTCTTCGCCTCTTCCGCCGTGTACCCCGCGTCGATCAGTGCCTGTTGCGGAACCTGCAGTTCTTCCTTGCAGTTCGAACAGATTCGCCGCACCAAACGCTGGGCGCAGATCAAGTTTACGGAAGTGGCCACCAGAAAAGGTTCAATGCCCATATTCATCAAACGGCTGATGGTCGAAGGAGCGTCGTTGGTGTGCAACGTGGAAAGCACCAAGTGGCCGGTCAGAGCAGCCTTTACCCCGATTTCCGCCGTTTCGAAGTCGCGGATCTCGCCGACGAGAATGATATTGGGGTCCTGGCGGAGGAAGGCGCGCAGCGCGGCGGCGAAGTTCAAGCCGATCTGCTCCTTCATCTGCACCTGGTTGATGCCACCGAGCTGAAACTCGACGGGATCTTCCGCGGTCATGATGTTGGTATCGACCGTGTTTAAGGTGGCCACCGAGGAATACAATGTGTTGGTTTTGCCCGATCCCGTAGGCCCCGTCACCAGCACCATGCCGTATGGTTTCAGGATGTTGCGCTGGAATTTTTCGAGGGACTGCGATTCGAAACCGAGCTTGGTCATGTCCAGGCGCAGGTTTTCCTTGTCCAGCAACCGCATGACGATCTTTTCGCCGTAGAGCGTGGGGACCGTAGACACGCGGAAGTCCAATTCCTTTTTCTTGCCGTCGGCCTTGTACTTGATCATGATGCGGCCGTCTTGCGGCAAGCGCTTTTCCGCAATGTCCAGCTTGGCCATGATTTTCACGCGGCTGGTCATGGCATCCTTCAAACGCATTGGGGGAGACATGACCGTCTGCAGTTGTCCGTCAACTCGGAACCGCACGCGCAGTTCCGTCTCGTACGGCTCAATGTGAATGTCACTGGCGCCACGCTTTACCGAATCCGTCAAAATCAAATTGACAAGCTTAATGATCGGCGCTTCTTCCGCCGCCTTCTCGAGCGTAGCCGTGTCCAGCTCAGACTCTTCCGCGGCCAGTTCCAGTTCCTGGTCCTCTTCCACCAGGTCCTTCATCAAGTTGCTGAGTTCTTCCGTGTTCGAGGACGCGCCTCCATAAAAGCGCGTAATGGCGTCACCGATCGCCGCTTCGGAAGCCACCACCGGCTCCACGTTGAAACCGGTCATGAACTTGATGTCGTCCATGGCGAAGACGTTCGTGGGATCGGTCATGGCAATGGTGAGAACGGAACCTACACGCGACAGGGGGATGACCTGGTAACGCGCGGCAGTGTCCTGCGGAATCAGCTTGATGACGTTGGGATCGATTTCATAATACTTGAGGTTGATGGAGGGGACGCCGTATTGGCGGGAGAGCACGCCGGTGATGTCATCGTCGGTGATAAAGCCCAATCTGGTCAGGCAACTCCCGAGCTTGCCCCCATTGGAGCGCTGGAACTCCAGAGCCTTCTGGAGCTGGTCCTGCGTGATCAGACTCTCTTTAATCAGTATTTCGCCGAGACGGACGGACATCCGCAGCACTCCCTTGCGGGCTTGCACCCAACGCCAACCTTAACAAAGGATGGCGATGAGCGGAGTCAGAATTTCGCGCGCCGTTTTGAAATGGCTAATACCTGTCCACCGGGGCAGGTTTTTCCACCGAGGGACAGGTAGAAATCTTGACTTGCTTCCTCAGGGTGCTATCTTGCCAGAGAGCTGCTCGAGCGTACATCTTGAACGCATTTTTCTTTTCTGCGGCCTCAGATGACCAAAACCGTCAGCATGAGATGCACAGAACTCTGCTGTCGATGCGGAATTTTGCCCTCTCCTGCTTGGTGAGGCCGTTTAACCGATGAGCCACCTGGATTCCAAACAGCGTTGGGGCCTGGGCATCGGTGGAATTCTCCTGACATTGTTGCTTGCCGCGGTGTTTACGCTTGGTTCGCTTGACGTGCCTTTCAAGCCCAAAAGCTGGCGCGACGTGATGGTGCTCTATGCTGTTTCCAGCTTCGTCACAGCAGCGCTTTTAGTCTTCCTGCTGATACTTGGACGCACAACGCTGCGGCTCTGGGTCGAGCGCCGCCGGGAGCAACTTGGCGCTCGCTTCAAAACCAAGATGGTGGTCGGTGCAATGGCGCTGTCTCTGCTGCCGATCGTGTTCATGTTTATTGTCAGCTACTCCCTCATCAATCGAAGCCTGCTATTGTGGTTTCCCAAGCCCCTTGAAATTGCCTCGGAAGAAACTCAAAAGCTCCTCAATGATCTCGGTCGCGCGCAATTGCCCCGGCTTCGCGGGCTGGCCTTACAAGTGCAATCGGAAGCACAGCGCTCGGGCGATGACTTTCTACAGCAAGCGTTCGCGCACGGAGCCGATGCCGTGTGGATTCTCGATCAAAACGGAAAGCCCATCCGCGGGGGGACGGTCTGCGAGAATCAAGCAGAGGATCGCCGGGGCGCGATCTGCGTAGAGTCCAATGTATCGGGCGAATACCTCCGTTCACTGCAGAGCGGTGTGGAGGTTTGGCAGGCGGGGGGAAGGAACTATTTCGGCGCGCGCGTGCAAAACCTGGAAAATGGAAAACCGGCTGGGTTCGTCGTGGCTGCCTTCCGGACCAGCCCGGATGTGCTGACACGCCTCGCCGCTATTCAATCCCAAACTCGGGACTATTATCAGGCGAAGCAGGACCTTCGTGCGCTCAAACGCCAGATGCTTCTCATCCTGCTTTTTTTCACCGTGCTCCTTTTATCTTCGGTGATGTGGGTGGCTTTGTTTCTCGCGAAGCAAGTTACAGTTCCCATTCAGGCGCTTGCGGAAGGAACGCGCGAAGTCTCGTCCGGCAATTTCGAATACCTGGTCCCGGAGCAGGCCCAGGACGAACTTGGCGTGCTGGTTCATTCGTTCAACACCATGACCACCCAACTGCGCGACAGCCGCGCGCAGATCGATGAGTTCACTCGCAGCCTCCAGCAGGCTGTGCAAGAGTTGGAGAGGCGACGTCAATTAATGGAAACGGTGCTCGAAAATATTCCCACCGGAGTGATTTCGCTGGATGGTGCGGGAACCATTCTGCGCCTAAACACCTCCGTTTCTCGGATGTTTGGGATTAACGGAGAGGGGCTGGAATCCTTGGAAGAATTGCTGGGTTCGGACTCCGCGCGTATCGTCCAGCATTTGATGCGCCGGTCTCTCCGAATGGGGGTCGTGTCCCGGGAAATGGAAATGATCGTGGGGGGCCGCGTCCTGCATTTGGCTGTGACCGTAAGTTCCCTGGGACCGCCCCGGGCGAATACGGGCTATGTGCTCGTTTTCGATGATTTGTCGGAGCTGCTCCGTTCCCAAAAGACCGAGGCATGGCAGGAGGTGGCGCGGCGCATCGCGCATGAAATTAAGAATCCCCTAACGCCCATCCAACTTTCGGCGCAGCGGCTTTCGCGTTTCCTGGAGAAACGCGACTTGCCTCAAGCGGGGGCTTCTGCGGACCCGGAATTGACCAACCTTGTTCAGGAGTGTTCTCGTTTGATTGAACGCGAGGTTACTGCGCTTGCCTCCCTGGTCAACGAATTCTCTCAATTTGTGCGCTTCCCCGCAGCCAAACTCGCTTCTGCGAGCGCTAATACCATTGTTCGGGAAGCCATCGAAGTCTTCTGCGGAAGGCTCGATGGCATCACCCTGAAAGCAAACTTGACCGAGAATCTCCCAATGGTGCGAGCGGATGCCGGCCTGGTGCGCAGCGTTGTTGTGAATCTCATCGACAACGCTGCCGAAGCTCTAGAGAAGTCCTCCTTCCGCGAAATCACTGTTTCCACAAGGTCGCTTGCCGACGCCGAGGCTGTAGAGATTTCCGTCGCCGACACCGGGCATGGCATCTCCCCCGAAGACAAAGACAAACTCTTTCTGCCACATTTCTCGACCAAGGACCGTGGCACTGGCCTGGGCCTGGCCATCGCCGCGCGCATCATCGCGGAACACGGCGGTAGCTTCCATGTCGAGGACAACTTCCCCATTGGCTCACGCTTTGTAATCGAATTGCCAATCGCTGAATTAACGCCTGCCTCCGTTGCCGACCACAACGGTTCCAGCGCCGCCCTATGACGCCGAGACCGCACATCCTCATTGTTGATGACGAAGCCGGAATTCGCGAATCTCTCGCTTCAATTCTCAAAGATGAAGGTTACCAGGTAGATGCCGTCGGATCGGCCGAAGAAGCGCTGGAACGTTCCGCGCTTGGCGGTTTCGAGGTTGTACTTCTCGACGTTTGGCTCCCCGGGATCGACGGCCTCGAAGCCCTGAGCCGCATTCAAGCGCTGCCTCACCCGCCTGCGGTCATCATGATCTCCGGCCACGGCACCATCGAGACGGCCGTGCGGGCCACGAAGCTCGGCGCCTTCGATTTCATCGAGAAGCCTCTTTCCCTCGAAAAAATCATTGTCCTGGTGCGCAATGCCATTCAGCAGCGCCGCCTGGAAGAAGAAAACTTGATCTTGCGAAGCGAGCTTGGCCATCGTTACCAGGTGATTGGCGACAGCGTGCCCATGAAAGCGCTGCGTCAACAGATTGCCGTCACTGCGCCTACCAACGGGCGCGTATTGATCTACGGAGAGAGCGGCACGGGAAAAGAATTAGTGGCGCGCGCCCTGCATGCATCGAGCCTTCGCGCCAAAGGCCCATTTGTGGAAGTGAATTGCGCGGCAATTCCCGAAGAGCTGATCGAGTCCGAACTGTTTGGCCACATCAAAGGCAGCTTTACAGGAGCCACCGAAGACAAGATCGGAAAATTCCAGAAAGCGGATGGCGGCACGCTGTTTCTGGATGAGATTGGCGATATGAGCCTGCGCACGCAATCGAAGGTGCTGCGGGTCCTTGAGGAGCAGCGTTTCGAACGTGTGGGCTCCAACGTTGCTTCGAACGTCGACGTACGCGTCATTGCTGCTACCAACAAGAACCTCGAGCAGGAAATTGCGCGCGGCGCTTTCCGTCAGGATTTGTTTTATCGTCTGAACGTCATTCCCTTCTACGTTCCGCCTTTGCGCGATCGCCGCGAAGACGTGCCTACGTTAGCGAACTATTTTTTAAGGGAGTTCAGCTCCGGCTACGGCAAGAAGACTCGCGAACTCAGCGATTCCGCGATGGAAATTCTCCTGCGCTACCCGTGGCCCGGAAATGTCCGCGAGCTTCGGAACCTCGTGGAGCGGCTGGTAATCGTTTGCCCCCAAGCCCGCATCGAGCCGCATCATCTCCCACCCGAGCTTTTTCGCGGCGTTGCTGAAAGCCCGCACCATCCCTACTCAACCCTGCACGAGGCGCGGAGCGCTTACGAGCGCGAGTTCATTCTGCGCAAGCTGCAGGAGCACCGCTGGAACATGACGCAGACCGCCACGGCTCTTGGCCTCGAGCGCAGTCACCTCTACCGCAAAATGAAATCTCTAGGAATCGCCGCACCGGATTAGGCGCTAGCGCTGGTTACCGAAATCATTCTCCTGTTTTTCATTTCCCACCTTTGTAATTGCAATTCGTGTAGAATCCCGCCCAACTTGGGTTGCCTCTCAAAACACGGAAACAGACGAGCACTTTCGCATCCCGTCCCCACGCTCGATCCAAGCATAAGAAGGAGACCCCTTGAAAAAAATCTCTCTGCTTCTCTTGGCCATCTGCGGCGCCATGGGTCCCTCAGCCGTATCGCAAACCATCACGAATGAAGCAATTGGCTCTTCCGGGCACTCGGTGCAAAGGTCGCAAACTCCTTCTTTCTTCCCTCACAACTGGATCCGCGGATATACGGATTTCGCCGTGGCGCCTTCACACAACGAGCCCGATCTGGGACGCTGCATGTTTCCCCAACCGGCCAGCGCCGGTGGAACCACTTCGCAGTGCACGGCCTACGCTCGCTACCTTTTTGGCGGGTATATCGAAATTCAACCGCTCGCTCGCACGCCGGCCCGCCACCTCTTTTTATTCTTTGAGCCAAGGTTCAGCTTCGGGAGGAACATCCCGCAGGTCAGCTACGCAGGATCCATGGAGCCTATCGCCTATGAGCGTTCGATCGGAGCCGGATTGCAGTTGCCGCTAAATCTCGAACTTCGCTTGACCCAACATCAGGTTGACTATCTGGGGCGTTATGGCAGCTCCCTAGGCCCGGCGGATCTTCGCACCACCGGCCCTTACGGTCTCTATACTACGGTTTCTGTGCGCTGGACCTTTGGGGGCTACGGCCACAACGGAGCGCCGGCAGCCTACTAGACTTCCGAAATGACCGCTGTCGGCGTTTGGAGATTCGATCTCGGACCGCAAACGGCGGAAACCTTCTCCCTCTATTCTTCCTGGTCATTCGCTTTCTCCAGGCCTTCGAGTTGGTGGCGCCAGTCGAGTTCCCGCACCTTCTGAGGATTTTCACGCCAATCCGGCGCCACTTTGACGTACAAGCCAAGGTAGATTTTGGCTCCTAGAATGGCTTCCAGCTCTTTCCTTGCCTCTGTGCCGATTTTCTTGATGGTTTCACCCTTGTGGCCAATCAATATTTTCTTCTGTGAATCTCGCTCGACGTTCATGAGCGCTTCAATACGCAGCAGCTTGGGCGTCTCTTCAAACTTTTCCACGAACACCGCCAGCGCATACGGCACTTCGTGGTACATCACCTGAATCGCCTTCTCGCGGATAATTTCCGCTGCCAGGAAGCGCTCCGGCTGATCGGTCACCTGGTCTTCCGGAAAGTATGCTGGGCCCTCGGGCAAATGATTCAGAATTTCTTTGACCAATTCATCGCAGCCGGAACCTGTCAGGGCGGAAATGGGTAGGATCGCTGCAAAATCAAAAGCCCTTGCGAAGGATTCCATCAACGGAAGCAGCTTCGGCTTCGGCAAACGATCGATTTTGTTCAGCGCCAGGATGGTCTTGCCACGAAAACGCTGGGCCTTTTCCAGCAACAACTCGTCCGACCGTGGTTCCGCGCGACTTGCATCGACCATAAGTAGCAAAACGTCGATTCCTTCCAGCGCCGCGGCCACCTCCTGCATCATCTGGCGGCCCAGGGCAGAATCCGCCTCATGCAAGCCGGGCGTGTCAATAAAGACGATCTGCCCTTCAGGCTTGGTAACAATTCCCTGAATCCGATTGCGCGTGGTCTGCGGTTTCGATGTGACAATGGCAATCTTCTGTCCGACCAGGTGATTCACGAGCGTTGATTTCCCAGCGTTCGGGCGTCCAATAATGGCCACGAACCCTGAGCGAAACCCCTGCTTCTTCTCAACGTTTTCTTTTGCTGGCTTCAAGGCTTTGCGATCGGCAATTCCAGCGCGCTCCCATGCTGCGCATCGTGCACCAGGGTGATATGGGCGGTCTTCGCGTCCTTCCCAGTCTCCGCCGCGACAACTCCGCCACTATTGTAATTTTTCTCTGTACCTGTCGAATTGATGCTGCTCACCAGGAGCCGTAACCTGCTTCCCTTGCCGATGCGTCGCGAGAAAAAGGTGAAATTGTCGAAGACATATTTTTCCGTGGCTCCTGCCGGCACGGGTTTCGCTTCACGAAGGGATTCGCGATACCTCGCCCGCATGGTCGCGCTTGTAAGCGTCACGGATCCGCCATCCGGAAGAATTTCAAACAAATCCGCCTCCAAGTCCGTGTCGGGTACATCCAGCTTCAGCCACAGGGTCAGTTTTGCGAACCCCGTCACCTCTGTGGCTTCCGCAAACTGTTCCGTGTGATACACAACGCCCTCGCCGAACAAATTGAGCGCCGCCCTTTGTGACGTCAGGTAGTTCGGATCATCTTCCGGCTCCGCCCTGCCAGGCCGTGTATCCAGCGGATCGTAAGTCCAGGAATCCGCCGCAGCCGCAGTGCCCGGCTTTCCCTCACTCAACGTTCCTGAATGAAAGACATCCCCCGCCGCGCCACTCGAACCTAAATAAAGTGTCTTCGTCGCATTCGCAATGCTCTCCAGGCTGTCCGCGTACTTCCACTCGTCCGCGCCAACCAGGTAATACGCCACGCGCTTCTTCAAGAACTCCGGCTTGGCCCCTCCCTTCATCGCCCAGTCGAACCACTCCGTATGCAGCTTGTTGAGATCGAGAACGCTGGCCGCGGCAAATTTCAATCCACCGACTTCTGCCTTCGGCGTGCGTGTTCCTGCATGGTCCCACGGCCCGACGATCAAATAATGGTTCGCCTTGGCTTCGGCTGTTCCGTACTGCATATGCCGCTTGTAGTAAGTGAATGCGCCCGGCTGATCTCCGTCGTAGTGCCCTGTAATCGTCAGGATGGGCATACTGATTTTCTTGTATTGCTCGGGCGAAGGCACCATCGCGTCGTAATACGAATCCGGCGTCGGATGCGCCACCCACTTCTGAAAAACGGCCGAAGGGTTTCCCACGAGTTTGTCATAGTCCTGATATGCCGCGTGCGACATATACATCTCGCGCGCTTTGGCCGCCCAAAAACTGCTATTCCCAAAGAGACTCCCGTTGCTCGTCACTCCGCTCGTGAACGTCAGCCACTGTAGGTCGTAAGGGCCAAAAATGTTGTACTGGAAAGGAAAATCCACGCCAGGATGCGCCGCCGCCGCAGGAACGATGGTAGCCAGGTGCGGCGGGAATTCCTTCAGAACCGTCCATTGGTCGAACCCCGCGTACGAGCCGCCCCACATGGTCACCTTGCCATTGCAATAAAGCTGCTTTGCGAGCCATTCCACGACGTCGTAGCCGTCGTGGCTTTCATTTTCGAACGGCCAGAACTCCCCGCCCGAATTGCCGCGTCCCCGCACATCCACCAATGCATAGACGTAACCGTGCTTCGCAAAGTACACGGCGCGGTCGGTGTACGAATCTCCAATGTAGGGAGTAAACGTGAAGATCACCGGTTGCGGCTCTTTCTGCCCGTGCGCCGTGAACACCGTGGCGTTCAGTTTCACCCCATCGCGCGTAGGAATCTTTACAGCCCATTGCAGGTCCACGGCGGGGTCCTCTGCCGCCGGCTTGTTTTGTGCGCCAACAGGTCCGGCATCTATCATAAGAACGATAAAAAGCGCCGCACCCACAGAAAACCCTCTCGATGTCACCAGGAACATCTCTTGTCCTCCGCCTGAGATTAAAATTGCTCACCCCGTGGCCCTGGGCCTGCCCCATTCCACCGCGTCTACTTTTTCGTGGGAACCGCCTTCATTTGCTTGCGGATTCGAACGCGCAACACTTTCCTCTGATTTGCCTCCGTGACTTCAAAGCGGTGTCCTTCGATGTCAATTCTGTCTCCGGAAGCCGGCACTTTGCCGGTCACATGGCTAAGCAGACCCGCCAGCGTCGTCACCGTCTCGTCCGCTTGCTCCCCAAAATGCACGCCCAACAATTCCTCAACCGCATCAATCGCCATGCTCCCGCGCATCACCAATCCGCCATCCGGCTCGCGTACCACGTCGGGCGCCAGCGGCTTTCCGTTGTTGCCACTCTGCCCGACAATTTCTTCAACCAGGTCTTCCACAGTGGCGATTCCCGCCACCGTACCATGTTCATCAATAATCACGGCCAACGGATGCCCCTTCTGCCGCATTTCTCGCAACAGGTCCGATCCAATCTTGGTTTCCGGCATGAACAAAACCGCTTTCACCAGCTCCCGTACTTTTCGTTTCAGCAAATCCTGATCCGCAACCTGTAAAAGGTCCTGCGCGTAGACCACGCCAAAAATGTCATCAAGCGATTTTTCATAGACCGGAATCTTGCTGAATTTTGTTTCCACCACTTTTGCATGCAACTCTTCGAGCGTGGCTTCGGCGGAAATCGCCACGATGTCCGGCCGCGGAGTCATCACTTCGCGCACGCGCTTGTCGCTGAATTCCACCACTTGCTCGATCAAGTCCGCCTGCTCCGGCTCGATGATGCCTTCTTCCTCCGCCGCTTCTACAAGCGCCTCAATGCCCTCCTCCGTGCGTTGCTCCTCCGTTTTTTCCGCTTCCTGCTCCGAAATACGCGCCAGCGACTCCGCGCCTTCCAGGAACACGCGGACCGGCCAGACCAGCCACATGGCGCCGCGAATCAGCGGCAAGAGCGGAATCAGCCAGCGGCCCGTGGTGCGGTATAGCAGCATGTCGGGAATGAAATGCATCGCAAAGACCACTTCGAGAATGACAAACACGCAAAACTCAATCAGCGATTCCCACGTGCCCGGAACAAAGTACACCACGCCGCGCGTAGTTTCGAGTACCAGAAACGCCAGCCAAAAATGGCCAAGAATGCGAAAAGTGCGGCCGCCGCTGCGACGGTTGATTCGTAGCTTCGGTTCGATCTCCGCTTCGAAGATGTCTAAGTGTTCGTGGACGCGCCCCGTAGTCATGCGCCCCAATTCGCGATAGATCAGCGTCAGGTAAGAAAGAATGGGCAGGGTGAGCCCTACCAGCACCACACTGAGCACATAGACCCAGTAGGAGAAACTGGGCGGCAAGAAACCTTCCAACCCAACACTGAGCGCAAAGAGCCAACTTACGTTCATGGCGTCAATCCGAAACGCTTGCGTAGCTTCCTCTCGATTTTATCCATCTCGCCACGGTCGGTTTCATGGTCGTAGCCCAGTAGGTGCAGAACCCCGTGCACAATCAGCACGCGGAGTTCGCTCGCAACTGTACGGTCATGGCTTGTCGCGTAACGTCGCGCCGTCGCCGGCGAAATGGCGATGTCCCCCAAGTATTGGTGTTCGCCGGAATTTGCTGCATGCAATCCGCGCCGCACTCGCACAGGTCTGGGCCGCGCAACAGTTGGAAACGAAAGCACGTCGGTCGGCCCTTTTTTATTGCGGAAACTCTCGTTCAACCGGGCCATCGCCTTGTCGCTCACCAAGCAGACTGTCACCTCCGACTCGTTCACGCCGAGTTCCCTCTTCACTTTGCGCAAAAACGATTCCAGGGGGCGCATCGCCACGCGCACCTCACGCTGCTGATTCAAAATCATCCTTGCTGAATTTCTTGCTCAGGCTCTTTCCTGGATTCTCTCGTGGGAGCCGCCGCTTTTCCGTTTGCGCTGCTCGCGCCACGCTGCGGGTGCGCTGTTTCATAATCTTCATATGCGCGAATGATTTGCTGCACCAGGTTGTGCCGCACCACGTCTTTTTCGCCGAACTGCACCACGCCAATTCCCTCAATCTTCCCGCAAACGTCCAGCGCCTCGATCAATCCGCTCTTTTTCCCTTGCGGCAGATCGATCTGCGTCACGTCTCCAGTGATCACGGCTTTCGAATTGAAGCCCAGCCGCGTCAGGAACATTTTCATCTGCTCGCTGGTGGTGTTCTGCGCTTCGTCCAGAATCACGAAGGAATCGTTCAGCGTGCGCCCGCGCATAAACGCCAAAGGAGCGACCTCGATAATGCCCTTTTCCAAGAAGCGTTCCAGCTTGTCCGCGTCCAGCATGTCGTACAGCGCGTCGTACAGCGGCCGCATGTACGGATCGATTTTCTGCTGCAACGTTCCCGGCAAGAATCCCAGCCGCTCGCCGGCTTCCACCGCTGGCCGCGCCAGGATGATACGGTTCACCTGTTTGGTCAGCAGCGCGCTCACCGCCATGGCCACAGCGAGATACGTTTTTCCCGTACCGCCGGGACCGGTGGCGAAAACCATATCGTGCTTCTCAATCGCCTCCATGTAATGGCGCTGGTTCGCGCCCTTGGGCGTGACTTGTTTTTTACCAAACGACCGCGTGCGGCCATGCTCGAACATGCCGCGCGGCGATTCGTGAGGCTCCTCGGTGGCCACACGCACCAGCGACTTCACTTCCGCTGACGAAAGCTTGCGCCCGTGCCGCGTCAAGTGGTTATATTCTTCGACAATGGTCACCGCGCGGTCTACAACGTCTTGCTCGCCTTCAATCGTCAGCCGCGTATCGTGCAGATGCGTGCGCACGTGCAGCGACTCCTCGAGCAAGCGCACGTTTTCATCGAGCGTGCCAAAGAACGGTTCAATTTGTCCGGAAATGTGAACGGTACGTCGCATCCAATTGGAAGGTTCTCGGGCTACCGGAACCGGCTTGCTGATGGGATTCCTCCTCGCTGCGCGTAGGGGCTTGCGGCCGACCTGGGAGAAACTCATTACACCCTAACGCAGCCCTCCGCTGCGGTCAAGTTACGAGTTTGTGAAGGTTGGATTCCTAACTTGGCCAAAGCCACGTTCATTTTGCTTTCAGCGTTGCTTCAATCGCCTTCTCCCCCAGGGGCGCCATGACTGCGTATCCCGCCGCGTTCGGATGCAGCCCATCCTCGCTCAATTCCTTCCTGAGGAGCCCGTGGTCGTCCACGGTGGCAGAGAAATAATCGAGATACGTGTGGCCTTTCTCCTCGGCATACTTTTTAATCCAGGCATTCAACTCCAGGATTTTCTCGGGCGGGCGCCTGGTGCGCATATCGAGCGGATTCCCGTTCGCGTCGCGCCCATAGTTGCTCACGGGCAATACCGAAGCCAGCACCACGCGAATCCCATTGGCCCGTGCAAGCTCAGCCATCGATGCCAAATTCCCCTCCGTCTCTTCCACGGTGATTGGCCCAGTGTTCCCGGCAAGGTCGTTGGTTCCCGCCAAAATCACCACCACTTTCGGTTGCAACGCAATTACGTCCGCGCGGAAACGAACCAACATCTGTGGAGTCGTTTGCCCGCTGATACCCCGGTCGATATACGGCTTCCCCGGGAAAAATCCGCCGAAGCGCGGCAACGCCCACATGTCCGTGATGGAATCTCCCATGAAGACGACGCGCTGCTCGTCTTTCGCCGCGGCAGTCAAGCTCGCGTTGGCCTCGCGGTAGCGGGCCAGATTCGGCCAATCCAGCAATGTTCGGCTCTGCGCTTCCACCTTTGCCATTACCTTCGGCAATTCGGCGCAATTCTCGGCCGGCTTCGGTGGCGTCTCCGATTGTCCCTGCGCGAACAGGCGACCTACGCCCATTGCCAGTGTCAAAGCCACACAAGCAGCCATCTGATTCTTGAGTCTCACGATCCCTCCTCCAATTCGAAATCTCCACGCTAGCGACGCGCGCTCATTATCCCACCGCCCCATCGGCGTCAACAGGCCCTTTTGGACTAGCAGAACTGCTTTGAATTTGGTTTTTGACGGAGACTCTAGAATCCAGCACTAATCGGCGGGCACCGCGCGGGTCTTCGCCCACTCGCGAATCGACTGCACATCTTCGGCACGCGTCACGCTGAGTGGCTGTGTACTCTGAATCTCCGCGAGCAGAATCTCGGTGTTCAGTTGCTGCTTCGCATTGAATGCCGTGTACAACCCTGCCACAATCAGCTGCTCAATTTCGGCGCCAGAGAATCCCTCGCTTGCACCTGCCAATTTCGCCAAGTCGAATCCCGCCGCGTCCCGGCCACGCTTCTTCAAATGGAGCGCGAACAACGCCGCGCGCACTTCCCCGTTCGGCAAATCCACAAAGAAAATTTCGTCGAAGCGGCCTTTGCGCAGCATCTCCGGCGGCAGCACGGTGATGTTGTTCGACGTCGCTGCGAGGAACACACCGCTCTCGCGGTCCTGCATCCACGTCAACAGCGTGGCCAGCAGCCGCTGCGACAACCCCGCGTCGGCATCGCCGCTCGAGCCCGCCGACGCGAACGCCTTCTCAATCTCATCAATCCACAGCACCAGCGGCGCCAGCTTCTGCGCCAATTCCAACGCTTTATGCAGCCGCCGCTCGCTCTCCCCAACGTACTTGTCGTACAGCGCGCCCGCATCCAGCCGCGCCAATTCGAATCCCCATTCACCCGCTACCGCGCGAGCCGCCAGGCTCTTCCCGCAGCCCTGCACGCCGGTAATCAGAACACCCTTCGGCGGCACGAGCCCGAAACGCCGACCTTCCACAGTGAGCGCGCTCTTCCGTTTCCCAATCCAATCGCGAAGGCGCCGCAAGCCCGCCACATCCGCGAACGACGCGTCTCTCCGCACTGTCTCAATCAATCCTTCCGTCTTCAGCGCCTCGCGTTTTGTTTCCAGCACAGCATCGAGCAATCCCGCGTCCGCTTTCCCTCGCGCGAGCACACTCTTCCGCAGCGCGCGTAGCGCTTCTTCTTCCGGCAAACCCACCAGGTTCTGCGCCACCTGTCTCATCGCAGTGACGTCCAGCGTGATCGGAATGCGCTGCTCACGATTCAGATCGGCCAGCACCTGCTTCACTCCCGGCAGCAAATCCTCCGCTTCCGGCAATCCCAACTGGAACGGCATGGCGTCGCCGTCCAGATCCGCCGGCAGCTCCATTTTTGCGGCCGTCAACACAATCGAGCGCCGCACCGTTCGAAACTTCTCCGCCAAATCCCGCAGCCGCCGGCAAATTTTGTCGTTATCGCAATAGCGCGCAAAATCCTTCAATAAGAAGATCCCGTCGCCCTGAATCAGAGCAATGTTCGCAACCGCCTGCTCGGGACTCTCGGTGTTATAGAGTGGTGCGCCGCGGGCTTTTGCCAGCCCCGTCGTGACGCTCCATTCGTACCACGGCACGCCAAGCTCCGTCGCCACGTCCATTAGCAGCGCTTCCAGCCGCTCTTCCTCCGGCGTCTCCACGGTGATAATCGGATGCCTAGAATTGATGAGCAGCCGCAACTCATCGTGCTTGTTCGGCGGCTTTGGACGCGCTCCTCCGAGGCCGCTCCCGCCCGCCGGCACGGCAGGCCGGAGAGTCTGCTGCGGAATCGGTGCGCCTGGTGGACTTTTGGCCTCGTTTGACAAAGCTGAGAGCCTCGTTTAACGTTAGAAGTTTGAAAGACACGCCTAAGGAGCGATAGATGGCCCAGGGACAGGCTACCAAAGTCAAGAAGAAGAAAAAGTCCGTTTTGAAGCGCGCGGCGCAAGCTCGTCAACGGGCCGAAGTCAATCGCGCCAATCGTACCCGCGTCCGCACCATGATGCGCCGCCTGCGCACGGCCCTGACCGCAGGTGACCCCACCGCCGCTGGCAACCTGTTGAATCCCACCATGTCCGCCATCGACCAAGCTATTACCAAGGGCGTGCTGCACGAAAACACCGGCAACCGTTACAAGTCGCGCCTAACCCTGGCATACAACTCCATCAAGGCGAAGGCCGCAAAGTAGAATCCGTTCTTCTGAACAGAGGTTTTCAATTCAGGCGGCCGGTGGCCGCCTTTTTCTTTTGTCCATCGAGCAGCTGATCGAGTCCTATGAACTACTACGCATTAATCTATGACACGGTAAATGACTATGTTAAGCGCCGCGCGGAATTCAGGGAACAGCATTTGCGCGTCGCTCGCGAGGCTCGCGACCGCGGAGAATTGATTTTCGGCGGCCCTTTCGACGACCCTGTTGACCGCGCGCTGATTATTTTTTGCGTCGATGACAAGAGCAAAGTCGAAGAATTCGCGCGCAAAGACCCGTACGTCGTGAGCGGCCTGGTCAAAAAATGGGAAGTGCGGCTTTGGAAAGTGGTCGTGGGCCACGAACGGCACGTTCCTGCTCCTGCGCCATCCGGAGCAATCGCGCGCCACTGGTCCGCTCGCGCCACGGAATCGCAATTGCCCAAATATCTCGAGCACTTTTCAAAAAACGTCTTGCCAGGACTTCGCCGCGTCCCCGGCTATCTCGGAGCCACTGTTTCCGTCCGCCACATTGGCAGCGACGCCGAGATTTTTGTCGAGACTACCTGGCGCTCCCTTGAAGCCATCCGCGACTTTGCCGGTGCCGATCTTGAAGGCGCTGTCGTCGCCCCCGAAGCCGCCGCCCTGCTCAAGGACTTCGAGCGCCGTGTCCGCCATTCCGAAATCGCGCTCTCTGATCGCGCGTAAAATTGCGGATGAGAAAAACTTCGGCCATTCGGAGCGTGATTGCCTTACAGGAAGCCTGCTAGCCTCGCGCCGCCAAGGCTTCCTTGCCTGTCAATTCCGTCACCAGAAACTCCATCACCGTGCGGGCGTCTTCCCTGCCGCCCTTCAGGTGGTCATCGGCGCGCTGTAGCGCTCCCAATCCCGCGAGCAAACGCGGCTTTGGAATCTTTCGCGCGCTTTGCAACGCCAATTCCGCCTGCTCCGGCCGCATTCCCAGCGCTCGCGCCGCTTGCCAGCCGTTGACGACGCCTTTGACTTCGCTGGCTTCGATCAACTTGCGATACATCCACGTAATCGCCCCCAGCATTTGTAATGGCTCTTCGCCGTCGCGCAGCAGGCGGTTCAGAAACTCCAGCGCCTTCTTCCCCTGCCGCGACGCCAGCAGATCCGCCAGTTCCCAAACCGTGGTCGTCTTTTCTGAAACCACCAGCGCGCTGACGTCTTCCCGGCGAATCTGCTTTCTTCCCGCCGCAAACGTTGCCAGCTTGTCGATTTCCGTTTTCAGCCGCATCAAATCCGCAGCCACAAACTCCGCCAGGTCCTCGGCGGCTCCTCGTTCGAATTCGAGGCCTTGCTCTTTTGCCATCGCACGCGCCAGCGCTACTGCTGCCGCTTGCCGTTCATTCAGGTTTTCGCCCAGCCCACACTCCACCACCAAGGCCTTCTCCGCCAGCAACTTCCCCCATTTCATGCGCTGATCCAATTGCGAGGCTTCGATCACCAGCACGCTAAAAGGAGCCGGATCTTCCAGATATGCCGTAAGCTGGTCGACGGCTTCTTCCCGGTTTTTCTCACCGAATTTCTCAATCGCTTCGGCATCCTCGAGGAAAACCACTTGCAGGGGCGCAAGCATGGCCATGGTTTGCGCTTGTTCGATCGCCGCCTGCGTCCCTCCGCGGTCCGCCGAATATCGCGATACCGCCCATGGTCGCGCCCCTTCCGGAACGCATCTCTCGATCAAAAGTGTGCGGCACCTGTCCCGCAGATACGGCTCTTCTCCGAGCAGCAGAATCGCCGGGATGGGTTTCCCCTTCTCCAGTCGCGACAGCAGTTCATTTGCCGAAATTCGCGCCATTCTGCCTTTCCTCTCCCTCTACGTTGAAGGGAATCAGCGACTTTGAACTCGCCCTTCAAGTATTACTGTAGACTTTGCACCACAAAGTAGCTTGCGGCTCCTGTCCTCGCTTCCTTCTTCCTAAACGACTCACTCCAAACCTTCCAGCATGCTCTAATAGTTTTCCGTCACCGCTGCCACCAGCCGCGCCGCGAAATCCTGCGCTAGGCGCTCCAGCGCGGCGTCCTGCTCCTCGAAAAAACTTTTCACGTCCGTGGAAATCTCATACTGGTTGCGAAACAAAAAATTATCCGTGTGATAGAGAACGTTTCCGGTGTCGCGCTCCTCGAACGTGACTTCGCACTTCACCGTCACCAGCATCGTCGTGGCGCGTCCCGTGGCCGTGTCAAACAGCAGAGGAACCGCTTCTAGGCTGAGCACTTTCCCGCGCAGCACTGCATCACCATTAGACGGCTCGGACACCACGCGATACCGCGTCTTCGCCAAAAACTCATGCACGGTTGCCGCTGTCAACCGCTGCTCGATGCGATAGCTGGTGGTCTTATTCTCCAACGCCGGCACGGCAATCACACGAATGCTTTGCGGCAGTGCGTTGCTCCGCCCTGCCACGTGATAGCCGCATCCGCAGAGCAGCGCGCTCGTCGCTACCAATGCGATTCGCCAATTTCTCACGCTAGCCGCTCCGCCAATTTCACCGCATGCCAAGCCGGCAATCGAATATTATCCGCCGCTCCCCAAAACCACCACGTTCCCGGATGAGCCGGATCCGCTTTCGGTTGCGCGAGTTGAATCGCCTTCTCACCTGCCGCGCTCACGTTGTTTGGCCCCGCTTCCCCGTGCGCGGTCAGCATGAACCCCGCATCGGCGCAGGCCTTGGCCATTTTTTCGCCATCTGTACTCGGATCCAGTTCCGCGCACGCGGAAAACGTAGTCCCGTAAAAAACGGGCGCGTGGATCACTTGGAGCGAAGGCACGACCGCCGAGCTGCCCAAACATGCCCGCAACTCCGCTCGCACTCGATCTCGAACTGCGTCCAATTTGTGAGCGCTCGCTGCACCGTAATGGTCCAGCATGCTGAACGCAACCTGCGCGTGGAACACGGGCTGCCCTAAGCTTTGAAACGAAAGCAATTGGCCCGTCTGGCTTTCTAGTTCTTCGATTCCCGCACGCCCAGCCTCGGATACCGGCTGAAACCATTGGAGAGCCATTCTCTTCACGCCGCATCGAGACAGCGCCAGCGCCAAGGCCGCCGCTGCGGTCCCTGCCGCCGAAGGAATTGCGCAAGCCGTGGCGCTCGCGGGAAATTTCGACCCTCGTAGTTCATCCAGCTTGGGGAACCAAGCCGTTGCTTCGCCTTCGCAGGCAAGCGCGCCCGAAAGGTCCACGATTTTTCCGTGCGCTTGTTTCGCCGCGCTCAGGTTGATCTTTGTAAATGCCGGCGAACCAGCGAAGAACATGAATCGCGCGTTCTCGAAGCTGCCTTCTTCCACTGGCTGAATGACGGCGGGTTCGCCGCCCGCTTCGGTTAGCGTTCCGGCGGCCCCTTCCTCATCCAGCAGCCGAAAATCCCAGCCGGCAAATTTGCTTTCTTCCAGCAACAACTTCAGCTCCGCACCGAGCAGCGAAGATGCACCCGTAATCACGATTCGGTTGGATTCCCGCTCCATGGAAGGCATGAATCACGCGGTCCGCGAAACCAGCCGGTGCCGCAGGAAGCGCACCACGTGGAGCGTAAGCCCCACCACTGCATAGGTAGAGGCCATAATCACGAGAGCGTACTCCGAGTAGCGCCAAATCACTCCCACAAGCAAACAAAGCAAAACGATGGCAAGCGACGGCTGCTTTCGCGTCAAGGGAATGTCTTTGAAGCTGTTGTAGCGAATGGTGCTGGTCATCAAGGCCCCGAGTCCTGCCGCAAGCAAGAACCACGCAACGGACCAACGCCAATCGTGCAAGGGCTGTTTGAATCCATGAACAATTGCCGCAATCATGCCCGCCGCCGCTGGCGTTGGCATGCCTATAAAGTATTTCGAACTGCCCGGGGCCATGCCTTGCACGTTGAACCGCGCCAGTCTCCAGGCACAGCAAATCAAAAACGCCAGGCAGCAGACCCAGCCAAACTCGTCCATCTGTTGAAATGCAACACTGCCATCCCCTGGCAAGGCACGCAGTCCCCAAGCGTATGCCAGGATCGCCGGCGCGATTCCGAAACTCACAACGTCCGCGATCGAATCAAACTGCACGCCGAAATCGGTGTTTGCCTTCAGCAGCCGCGCCAGCCGGCCATCCAGAGAATCAAACAAGATTGCGAAGCCAATGGCCTTTGCGGCATGGTCAAAATTATCTCTTCCGCCCAACAGCGACGCCACAACCGCAAAGTAGCCGCAGAGCAAGTTAGCAACGGTGAAGAGGCTGGGGATGAGAAAGATGCCCCTGCGGCGCAATTTCTGACTGCGATAGCGCCGTTCCTCGAAAGGGATCTCGTGCTGATCTGTATCAGGCGTCGTCACGATCTCTTCCCTGACCCCATCAGGTGAGCTTCCGTTTCTGCAGAGCTCTTCCCGGCCGATTCCCCAGAGGCACGTTTCGCGGGCCACCACGCGATCAGGCTGGAGCCGCCCTTCACATTCTCCCCTACTTTCACCAGAATCTCCGCCCCTTTCGGCAGCCAAACATCCACACGGGAACCGAATCGCACCAGCCCAATGCGCTCTCCACGCGCCACTTGTTCACCAGCTTTCTTCCAAGAGACTACCCGCCGCGCGATGAGTCCGGCAATCTGCTTGAACACCATTTCCCCCGATTCGGTCGAAAGCGTAAACACGTTCTGCTCATTTTCGAACGAAGCCCGTTCGCGCATGGCTGCCAAGAATTTCCCCGGCCGGTAGTTCATCTTTGCAATGGTTCCGGATGCCGGCGCGCGGTTCACATGTACGTTCCAGATTGCCAGGAAGATGCTCACGCGCTGGCCAGGACGTGCTGCGTTCTCTTCCTCGGTGACCACCACGACGCGCCCATCTGCCGGCGACACAATGGCGCCAGGCCCCGCGGGAATCACGCGATCCGGATCGCGAAAGAAAGAGAACACAAATAAGGCGAGTACCACGAACACTGCGGCGGCGACATACCAGTGAAGGAGAATAACCGAGCCGCCCAGCACCAGCGGCGGCAACCCAAAGAAATAGCCTTCTTTGACCATGTTCCGCCTCTTGGCTCGCGGCTTGGCCGCCGCGAGCAAGCATGGTCATTCTACGACAGTTTTCTATGCCGCAAAGCTGGTATTGCTTGGATCTCGCTGCTCACGCAGGATGCGCGCAGCAATCCGCTCCATCTCATCCTTGCAGTGGAGCTTCATTTTTTTCAGTTTGATTTCTTCCAGGAGGTCTTCTGCGTTGAGGTAGGGGGATTTGGAGATTCGTTGAAGTTCTAGTTCGTACTGATGGTGCTGCTCTGCCAGACGCCGATACTCAGCGTCTGTCTGGAGAAGCACGTCCCGAGGTGCCCGCTGCGCACTAGCCATGCGTTCCTCCTGACGACTTCGTGAATGGAATGGGAACACTACATGAGCGAACGATACCACTTCGGTTTGCGGCGTCAAGAGGCAACGCGTAGTATTTTCGTCCTAGTCCGTAAAGGCTGTTGGTTTCCCGGTTGACCTTTTCAATGCAGGGCGAATGTTTCGGGGGGCCAACGCAATACTGCGGGCGAAGTGTCGCGAAAATCCCAAAACGGCGCTGTGGTCCCTATGCATAGCAATTTCAATGAGATGCGGAATTCGGCGGCAAGTGCTCCTCGAAGTATCCCAAAATATTCGTATAGACGTCCAAGTTTGTGCCCTTACCTTCGGAGATGGAGTGGGTTCGGCCGGGGTACACGCGCATGTCAAACTGCTTGCCCAGCGAGATCAGTTTGTTCACCAGCAATTCGAATCCCTGGAAATGCACGTTGTCGTCTCCTGAGCCATGCATCACCAACAAGTCTCCGCGCAAGCCAGAAGCGAAATTGATGGCCGAACTTTGTTCATACGCTTTCGGGCTGTCCTGCGGCAACCCCAAATACCGCTCTTGATAGATCGTGTCATAGAGCCGCTGGTCGGGCACCGACGCGACGGACACGCCCACGCTGTAAATCTCGGGATCGCGGAACATCAGATTGAGCGTCTCGGTTCCGCCTCCGCTCCATCCCCACACTCCAACGCGTTTCGCGTCAATATACGAATGAGTTTTCTCGAGCGATTGCAGCGCCACCGCTTGCTGCTGCGATGAAAGCGGACCCACATTTCCGTATACGATTTTGCGCCACTCGCGGCCTCGCGGCGCGGGCGTGCCCGCATTATCAAAGCTCGCCACTAGATACCCCGCGCTGGTTAATGCGCGGTCGAACATGGATGGCCAGCGATCGGCGGTGGTCTGTCCAGCCGGCTCCGAATACACATACACGATGAGCGGATACTTTTTCGCCGGATCGAAATTCGGCGGCTTGATCAGCCACGCGTCCACCGTCAGGCCGTTGCCTGCATCCACCTTCACGAATTCTGCGGGCCCCCCCGATAGCGGCTTCACGCGCTCGGCGATTGCGGCGTTATCTACCGTTTTTCGCATCACACGGTGATCGGGCAAGTGCACCACATCAAAAGCAGGCGGCACGTCGAACGAAGAGTAGCTATGAAAAGCCCACTCCCCATTCGGCGAAATCGTATACGAGTGTGTGCCGGGCACATTGGGCGTCAGGCGTTCCGGCGCAATCGTGCCATCCAGCCGGGCGCGGTAGAGATAGCGCTGCGTTGCATTTTCAGGAGACGCAATGAAGTAAACCCACTTCTCGTCGGGGCTAACCCGGTCGAGACTCACCACGTCGAACTCGCCGCGCGTGACCAACTGGGTTTTACCGGTGTCTCGCGCCACGCGATACAAATGCCGCCAGCCGTCACGCTCACTCAGCACCAGGAATTCACGGCCCTGATTGATCCAGAGAACGTCGCGATTCACATCCACCCACGCGCGGTCCTCATCGACAAGCACCGTGCGCGAGGCGCCGGTCGCAGCGTCAGCCAGCAAAAACTCATTCCGGTTTTGCAACCGGTTCATGTGTTGAATCAGTACGTGCCCTGAATCGGCCCATCCCATCTCCGGGATATAAGTGTTATGCGGATCTCCCCCGGTCTGCATCCAAACGACTTGCCCGCCCGCGGCGCTCGCAACACCAACGCGCACCGCAGAGTTCTGCGTTCCCGCCAGCGGATACTGATATTCCAGCGTCTGGGGATAGGGTCCAAGATTCGGATAGGGAATCTCGGTGACGATCTCACCCCTTGGCGCGCCGAGGTCGTAAATCAATGTGTACTTTTGCAAGCCCGTAGTATTGAACTGCCAGAAGGCGATGGCGTGGCTGTCGGGACTCCATGCAAAACCGTCACGGATATCGAACTCCTCTTCATTCACCCAGTCTGACGTGCCATTGATGACCGTGTCAGAACCGTCCTCGGTCAGCCGTGCAATTTTCTTGCTTGCCAGATCTTCCACATAAATGTCGTTCCCGCGAACATAACCAACCTTGCCGCTGTCCGGTGAGAACTTGGCAAACATCAGGCTCGAAGCGGGAGCGTCGCCTCCGAGCTTGCGCAATGCACCGCTGGTCAGGTCGAGTACCCAATAATCCCCACGCGTGTTCCGGCGCCACACCGTTTTTGAGTTTGTGAACACCAGAACCCGGTGTCCGTCGGGTGACATACGGTACTCTTCGACGGCCAAAGGCGTTTTCTCGCCAGATGGAATCAGGCGATCCGCAGCAACCAGAATCTCCCTTGCGCCTGTCGCGGTCTGGTACTTCACGATGTCGTTGCCGGCCCCTGAGGCGGACGGCTCCAAATCGAGATACGCGTCTCCGTTTCCGAGCCATGTGCCGCCGCGGAAAGACTTCACACGAAATTCGGGATTGCCCATGGTGTGCGCGATCAGTTTCGCGGCGGACTCCCTCAATTGAGCATGCGCACTGGAAGGCATCGCAATCGCCATCACAGCGCTGAAGGCAATCAGGGCTGCGGCGGCGCGGAGTTCGCGCCTCCATGTCGCCGCAAAACCTCCCTCACGCGATAGCAATTCTGTGTGAACCATTCCTGTCCTCCATCAATCAGTGGCGGACAGAAACAGTATCAAATTCCTGCCCTTCCTGCGTCTCTGAACAAGACAAACAAGGTAAGCAATGAGGGGAGATCCTTGCCAAGAATTTGGGCTACTGAGAAATCCAGGCGGCCTTCGCGTCACCGCGCGAGTTTGCGCTCCATGACGATAGCGGCCTCGCTGGGGTCGCGGTAATACCCCTCGCGCCGGCCCGTTTTCGAGAATCCGTGCTTCCCATAGAAAGCGATCCCCCCGGCATTCGATTCGCGAACCTCTAGAAACATACGGCGCACGCCGCGCATTCGAAATTCTTCGACCGCCATCTTCAGCAGAGCCCCGCCTTCGCCCCTCCGCCGGTTAGCGGGCACCACGGCCAGGTTCAAAACCTCGGCCTCGTCGCCTGTTTGCCGCCCAATCAGGAAGCCGGTCATTTTTCCAGCGATTTCACTGGCAATGCCGAGGATCCCTTTCCACTCGAGAACTTCCTTCACGCTCGCTTCCGGCCAGAACACTGCTTCGGGGGACTGGCGCAGAATCTCCCCAACGGCTCCGGCGTCTTCTGCACGCAGCATTCGAAGGGTGGACCGCGGCCGCTCCGGGCGTAATTCAGTGGCCATGTGCCGCCCCGCCTTTCCAGAAAATCTCCGCGTCCGAGCGCCGCACATAATTCGCGTCGAGTCCCAGCGCGTCCGTGGCCTTTCCTTCCTTCAAGCGTTTCAGGCCGATGCGTCCAATCATCCCTGCCAGAGTCGCAGAAACCTGCTCGACGCTTTCCCCACGCTTCTCTCTCGCTTGCCAGACTCCTTCCCCCGTCACCAGCGTGGGGTCCGGGGAAACCCAAGCGATTTTTTCGCCTGCGACCAGTTCCGTCGCGACTTCGACAAATCTTCCCGGCGCAATCACCATCTCTTCGCCGACCCTTGCGAGCCCACTGTCATCCCTTCGATAAACAGCGCCGAACACTTGTCCTCGCTGCGCGTCCACAAACGCGGCTACATGCTTCCCTGCGCCGGTCGCCTGGGCCGCAAACCCTTCCAACCTGGAAACCGCCGCGACCGGTTTCCCATAAACTTCCGCCCAGGCCTTAACGGTCGTCAATCCGACCCGCACCCCGGTGAACGATCCTGGCCCCACAGCGACTGCATATCCACCTACGTCCCCCATTTGCAGCTCAGCCTTTTTCAGCACTTCATTCACGGCAGGAAGGAGCCAGCAAGAGTAGTCCTCGGCCGTCTCGTGAACCAGCAAAGCTAAAACGGTCTCATCCCGTAGGACCGCAACGCCCCCCCGGGAATCGCACGTATCTATAGACAGTACAATCACATGCGCATTGTACTCTACCAAGGATTCGAACGAGGACTTCGCGCTCCCGCCCCAAGAGAAACGGGTGTTTCACCAGCGTTTGGTCGAATTTCAAGGTTGAATCAGCACTTTTTGCACCTGAACAGTGCGGCAGGCGACCTAGCGCTCGGACCATCCAGTGCAATTTCCCTGCCAAATTTGCATCGATTTTCCCTAACCTCTTCATTCCACTGGATATATCTTGACTCTTGCAACACAAGCTCCTATACTGATTTTGCTGCTCTGGGGGGCATCCAAAAATTATGGACTATAAGATCGGCGACAAGGTCGTTTACCCGAATCACGGTGTAGGCGTTGTTGAACAGATCAACTACGGTGTCTTGAACGGTAGAACCGAGCGTTACTACATGATCCGTATTGTTTCGAGCGGATTGCGTGTGATGGTGCCGCAGTCCAACGCAGGTACGGTTGGCCTTCGTTCCGTCATTCGCTCGAATGAATCCATGAAAGTTCTGGGCTTCCTCGAAAAGGGCAAACTCAACTCGCATCCGGACTGGAAGCACCGCTTCAAGGAGAACTCCGAGCGCATGCGCACGGGGTCGCTCATTGAAGTCGCCGCCGTCCTCAAGAGCCTCGTTTCCCTCAGCCGCAGCAAGCCCCTCTCCTTCCGCGAAAAGAAAATGCTCGAGCGCGCAAAGTACCTGCTCGTCAGCGAAATGGCTACCGCCAAGAACACCACCGCCGAAAGCGCCGAGGGGATGGTCATCAAGTCCCTCGCCAAGGCCAAGCTGCAGTTTCCCGTGATCACCGAAAAGTTCGAATAGCGCGGCTTTTGCAGACTTGCTTTTATCAGCGCCCCGACCCGGTCGGGGCGCTTTCGTTTTTCGATGCTGGGGGAACTTTGGGGGAAAAGGGCGCGTACCATAAACGGGGAGAAGAGCCATGAATCCAGTATCTCTATGTTCTGAACGAGGCCTTAATTCCGCTAGAGGCTGGCATTCGCCGCTGAGAGTGATGACTTTCATTGTGGGCTGCGGGATGCTCTGCTTTGCTTCCTGGTTGGCGGCTCAAGAGAAACAGGACAAGGAAGCAGCGGGCGGCAAAGGCTCACAGGGTGCGGGCATCTACTTCAACGCGGAAGCCAGCGCGAAGGACGTTGGCCTGCCGATCTATCCTGGAGCGCGCCCGCACAAAGAGAAGGACGACGACTCCACCTCGGCAAAGTTTGGGCTGTGGGGAGGCTCGTTCGGGCTCAAACTGGCCGTGCTTAAGCTGGAGTCCAACGATCCCCCGCAAAAAGTCGCCGCCTTCTACAAGAAGGCTCTCGCCAGGTACGGAACGGTGTTGGACTGCGGCGCCGCGGCTTCGCAAAGTGGAAATAAGGACGAGAATGAGTCCTCAAAGAAGCTCACCTGCGAGCACGACAAGCTCAAGCCCGGCGAGATGGAGTTTAAGGCGGGAACGAAAGAAAAACAGCGCATCGTGGGAATCGAACCGAACGCCAACGGCAGCTTGTTCCAGCTTGTTTATCTGGAATCGCCCGATTCGGACAAAAAGAAATAAAGCTTTGCCAGACACTTGGAAGTCTTTCGTCACTATGGAACGGCTTCGCGCCGTATACTCTCCCTTTCAATTCGCTGCTGGGAGAAGTACTCCCAATGTCAGTCCGGCATCGCGAAGAGCGCGGGCGACTGCAGCCGCGATTTGCACCGAGCCGGGGGTGTCGCCGTGGATGCAGATGGTTTGGGCGCTCAGCTTCACCTCGGCACCGTCGTGGGCAGTGACGGTGCCGCGCTGGGCGATGCTGAGAGCTTGCTTGGCCGCTTCGGCCGGATCGCGGATCAGCGCATTCTCGAATTTGCGCGACCGCAGGGTCCCGTCGGGCTCGTAGCGGCGGTCCGCAAAGGCTTCGGCGGCGGCGGCAAAGCGTGCTTCGCGAAAAACGTCCAGCATCAAAGATCCTGCCAAACCCATAAGGACCAAGTTCTTGCTATATTGCGCGACACCTTTGACGATCGCCTCTGCCAGCTCGCGGTTCTTCACGGCCTGGTTGTAAAGCGCGCCGTGCGGCTTCACATGCACCAGCTTTGCGCCGCACTTCGCCGCGACTTCGGCTAGAGCACGCACTTGCTCGCACACGGAATCCGCGACGGCGTCTGCGGACATTTTCAATTCGAGGCGTCCGAAATTCTCTCGGTCGGGATACCCGGGATGCGCGCCGACCGCCGCGCCCGCGCGCAGCGCCTGCTCGATGGTAGTTCGCATCGTGCGTTCGTCGCCGGCATGGCCGCCGCAGGCGACGTTCGCCGAGG
>QHYM01000007.1 GCA_003223295.1 Acidobacteriota bacterium
ATCCTCAAAAACAAGAAAACCAAAGTACCCGAGCCCCTTCGACAGCATTATCCGCAACTCGACGAAATTGCCGATCAGCCCCCCGCCGAGCCCACTCTCTTCCCCATGGCCGACCGGCGTAACGAAAACTAAGAACCAGTAGCACAGCCACCCTCTCGTTTTGGTATCGCCTTGCGCTTTACGTGCGCTTCGGCAAACTTGTCCACTGTTCCGCTGTTGGCTTGCCGGCAATCATATCGTAATCGGTGAATACCACGTCTCCGCCCACCAACTCGGGCGAATACACGGATTCAAAACGCTTAACGGCTTCCGATAGACCATGGCGAGCTTGCGCCTTGGCATCCTCAAAAATGAACAAGTGCAGAAAGCGCGTTGGATCGCTTTTTTGCTGCCAAGTCAGATACATCTTTGTCCCCGGCTCGTTTTCCTGAACATGGCGGACGAATACTTTAATCGCCTCTTTAACCTTTTCCACCGCTGACGGCTTCACTCGATATCCCCCGGTCTGGTAGATGGCCATTACCCTCTCCTCGTTTTTGAAGTGACTTACCGTTGGTGGTAGAGACTCCCAAAACGTTTGCCGTATTCCTTTCCTCTGCGGGACGCGATTCGGTATGCACTAATTCCGCAAAAATACAGGCAAAGCTGGATGCCAAAGGTGGTCCTGTAGAAGCGGAAAGGCTCGAAGAAAGGCTTCTGAACGTCCCGGAAGTTGGCAGGTTGAGGGTTGAGAACCCCAAGCAGCCCCTCCCCTCAGTTTTTCGCAACTGCGCATTCTAAAGGGGTTACGGGACGAAATCCAGGAACTGCACATTCTAAAAGACTTACGCTCGTGGACCGTCCGGAAGGCGTGTGGCCCGGCGCTTTGCGTTGCTCACTATCAAATGTAAGATCACCAGAAAGAGACGATACCCGTCAAGGAGAAACAGCAAGATTGCGAGAAAGGAGCGACGGGAGGCAGAAAGAAAGTAAAGAAAATGCTTGACACATGCGCTCTAGTGTTGTAGTGTACTACTACACTAGAGTTCGATCCAAAGTGAATCGCCCGCACCCGGGTAAGCGGGCGAGCACCTGGATCCAAGTTAAGGACATAAGGAGAATCAAAATGAAATCTGTTCGTTTTCTGCTACCCGCTGCTCTATTGTCGCTCTCCACCGTGGCTTTGGCCCAGTCGGTCGCACCATGGGACGCACCGTCCATCGCGCACTCCGTCGCCGGTTCCGTAGCACGGTCGGTCCTGCGATCCGTCGTACAGTCGACCGTGCAGTCTGTCGCACAGTCCGAAACGCACAAGATGGATGCGCCCAAGACCACCGCGCCGAAGTCTGAGGCGCAGACTTCCTTTGACACCTTGAAAACCCTTGCGGGGGATTGGGAAGGCCCCGTGAAGACCGACATGCCGGTAGAGGCGAAGGTGGAGATTGCGCCTCTGCACGTCTCGATGCGGGTGACCTCTCGGGGAAACGTCCTCGTGCACGAGTTCCAAGAAGCCGGAACGCCGTTGGACCCGGCGAAGTACGACCATCCCGTTACGATGCTGTACGTCGACGCGGACCGGCTCACGCTAGTCCACTATTGTGACGCCGGAAACCGGCCGCGGATGACCGCAAAACCATCGCCGGACGGAAAGACGCTGGAATTTGAATTTGCCGACCTTTCCGGCAGCAATAAGTACGGGCACATGTACCACGCAGTGTTCACCATTATCGACGCCAACCATCACACCGAGGACTGGACCTACATGATGCCGGGGGACAAACCAGTTCACGCGCACTTCGACCTGCAGCGGACAAAAGGCGAGGGCGCTGCCTCTGGCAAGTGAAATTATCTGGAGAACCTGATGGACCGTGAGTGGAACGACAATCAGCCGATCTACCGCCAGCTTCGCGACCGAGTAGTCGCGATGATCCTCGACGGTGTTCTCAAGGAAGGTGACCCACTGCCTTCCGTGCGGAATGTCGCAGCTGAATACCGGGTGAATCCGCTCACGGTCCTAAAGGGCTATCAGCAGTTGGTGGACGAGGGCTTGGTGGAAAGCCGACGCGGCCGCGGCATGTTCATCAATGCCGGCGCGCGCAATCTGTTGCTGGAAGGCGAACGGCAGAAGTTTCTCGGCGAAGAATGGCCACGGGTCCGCGCAACCATCGAGCGGCTCGGCCTGAAAGCGGAAGAGCTCCTGAACGGCGGGGGCCACGGGCCATCTTCGGATGCGGCACCATCGAAAACCGCCAAGTCGAATCCCTCCAAGGAGGAGCGCTAAAGCCATGGCATGCATAGAAGCCCGCGGGCTGCGCAAAGCCTTCGGCACAACCATTGCGCTGGACGGCGTCAATTTGCGTATTGAAGAGGGCCGCATCCTGGGACTTATCGGTCCCAACGGCGCCGGCAAGACAACGGCACTGAACGCGATCCTGGGCCTGACGTCCTACCAAGGGGAATTGCGGGTTATGGGACGCGATCCCTGGACGGAGCGCGAGCAGCTGATGCGCGATGTCTGCTTCATCGCCGATGTCGCCGTGCTGCCACGCTGGATCAGAGTTTCGCAGGCGCTCGATTACGTCGCCGGGGTGCATCCGCGATTCGATCGCGCCAAAGCGGAAGGTTTCCTGGCAAAGACAACCATCCGGCGCACGAGCAAGGTCAGGGAGTTGTCTAAGGGCATGGTGACGCAGCTGCACCTGGCTCTGGTGATGGCCATCGATGCGCGATTACTGGTGCTGGACGAGCCGACGCTGGGGCTGGACATCCTGTATCGTAAGCAGTTCTACGATTCCCTGCTGAACGACTACTTCGATTGCAACCGCACCATCGTGGTGGCGACCCACCAGATCGACGAGATCCAGCACGTGCTCACTGACGTGATGTTCATCGATCGGGGCCGCATCGTATTTGCTCGCAGCATGGAGGAAGTGGAAGCGCGCTATCGGGAAGTGATGGTGAATCCGGACAAGCTCGTCGCGGCACGGGCGCTGAAGCCAATTCAGGAAAGGCAGGGATTTGGCCGCAGCATCCTGTTGTTCGATGGCGTGGATCGTCAGCAACTGGCTGCGCTGGGCGAGGTGCGCACACCGAGCATTGCGGACTTGTTCGTTGCGGTGATGAGCAATCATGCCGGGCAGGCGCAAGGAGCGGCGCAATGAACACACAAGCGAACGCCACGTCAGAGCCTTATCTCAAGCCGCAGGAGACAGCACCGGCAGCCATTTCAGCCAGCCAGCGGCTGTACTGGGCGGTGCGCCGCGAATTATGGGAGAGCAGTTCGATCTACATCGCGCCGCTCGCAGCCGCCGGGGTCGCGCTCTTCGGTTTCTCGCTGACTTTGATTCATTTGCCAAGCAGAATGCGCGCCGCCTCCGGGCTCAACGCGGCCAAACTACGTGACACGATTACTCAACCCTACGACGCGGCGGCGGCCCTGCTGATGGGGACTTTCCTGCTGGTGGCGATGTTCTACAGCGTCGAAACGCTGCAAAGAGAACGCCGTGATCGCAGCATCCTGTTCTGGAAGTCACTGCCGGTTTCGGATCTCACCACGGTGGCCGCCAAGGCGAGCGTCCCGTTCGTAGTGCTCCCGCTGCTCAGTTGCGCCATCGCCTTTGTCACGCAGTTCGTCATGCTGCTGGTGAGCAGCATGGTGCTGGCAACGAACGGACTGAGTGTCGCAACTTACTGGGCGCAGGTGTCGTTATTTCATGCGTCTCTGCTGCTGCTCTACCACGTGATGACCGTACATGTGCTGGGGAGCGCGCCCATTTACGGGTGGCTATTGCTGGTGTCCGCCTGGGCGCGGCGCACGGCGTTTCTCTGGGCGGTGTTGCCGCCACTGGCGATCGGTGTCCTCGAAAAGCTTTTGTTCAATACCGCCCATTTCGCCGCGTTCATCGGGCAATTCTTCACCGGCGGCACGGAAGGGAGCTATGCGCCGGGTACCATGCCGATGGATCCGGACACCCATCTCACGCCGTTCAGGTTTCTAGGTACGCCGGGTCTCTGGATCGGACTAGCCGTGACGGCCGCATTCCTGGCGGCAGCGGTGCGACTCCGCCGGTATCGCGACCCGATCTGAGTCGCAGAAGCTGGATTTGTCTAAGCAGAGATTCGATGTTCAGGAGGACGTATGGAACCACTTACCAGCGTTAACGATTCACCGATGGAATGTACTTCTCTTTCAGCCAGTGCTCCGATTTGGCAGGACATTCTGGCGCAGGCGATGACCGGCGAACTACTCGCCGCGATGAACTACATCTCCTTATCGGAGATCTGCGACGATCCCGCGGAAGTGGCGGATGCATTGGAACATGCGGAAGGTGAACGGGGACACGCTGCTGCGTTCGCTGCCGAAGGCCGCAAGATTGGAGTGGACGTCACCAATAACGTCGACGCCAAGCATTGGAAGCGGCTTCGCGACGCATTCTTGCGCTGCATCACAGAGCGTGACTTCATTGGCTGTCTGATCGTCCAGGAGATCATGCTGGAATCCTTCGCCGTCGCAAGCTATTCCCGCGTCGGGAAAGTGGCACCGGCAAGTCTAGGCAAGACCTTTGCCCGCATCGCAGCAGAGGAAGAAGAGCACGTTGATCACGCCATGTCGATTCTCAGGGCGGAGCGAGCCTTGGACGCGCAGCGCTTCGACGACAAGGTCCACCGGCTCCATTTGGATGTCATGACCACTCTCGCGCAGATGCTGGCAAAGGAATGCAAGGACGGGCATTGCGAAGTGTGCCATGCCACCTGCGTGAAGCCATCACTGTTCGAAGTCAGCTTGTCTGCAGCCGAGCTTCGCGGAGCCTCGCTGCAACAGTATCTGAAGACGCTGGACAAGTTGGGAATACCTGGGGAGGTAACACTCGCATGGGTAGCTCAGTTGCCAGTGTAGCGGGGCGGGGGCGGACTAGGGAGGCCGATTTTGCTCTGATCGGGCATCAGGAGAGTTGGAGAGCGGCTGCGGACGTACTCGCCGTCCTGCGAGGGCCGGAGCGTACGCGGTTGCCTGACGACGAGCTCAAGGACATCCTTCCATGGATTCCCCCCAGAGCAGTCTGCCATGTCGACGTCGAATCGATCGTGGGGGCGCAAGCGCGTGGCCTCTACATCGACTCCTTCATTCCTCCCGATCGTCTGGAAGCCGCCTACGTGCACGAGAACATCGCCCGCGTTCGAGGGGCGGCGGCCTGCGCGATCAAGGCAGGAGCGAAGATCGTGAGTCTCGGCGGATTCAGCTCCATTCTGATCGAGGGCAACTTCGATCAACTTCCGGAAAGACACCATACGGTTTTCACGACAGGCAATACCTTGACGGTTGCTTTCATCGTTCAGGGCATCAAGAAGATGTGTGCGTTGGAGGGTCGAAACCTCTCGGAATCAACGCTGCTGCTCGTTGGAGCAACAGGGGATGTGGGCTCCGGCTGCGCCCGTTGTTTGGCACCTATGGTGAAGCGTGTGCAGCTCAGCGCACGCAACGTGGAGCGACTCCGCAGGCTCGCAACGCAATTGCAAGCCCATGGAGTTCAAGTGGAGATCGCGACGGATCTCCAGGGATTCTCCGCAGAGGCCGACATCGTTATCTGCGCCGCGAGCCTGGCGTCCCCTTCCCTTCTGTTGGGCCGCATTGCACCCGACGTAATCGTTTGCGATGCGGGCTACCCGAAGAACTTGTCTCCAAGCGCGGAGATGCCTGGCGCCAAAGTATTCTTCGGAGGTCTGGGACAGATCACCGGCGGTTTAAGGTTCGCGCCGGATTTTCGTGGAATTCTGAATCGGCATCCGTTCCCAAATGTGGTTCATGGATGTCTCCTCGAGGGCATGGGTCTTGCTCTGGAGGGCCGGTTTGAACCCTTCTCTCAGGGAAGAGGAGCCATCACTCCGGAGCGCGTCGAGGAGATGGAAACAATCGCTGCACGGCATGGAATCTATCTCGCACCGCTTTACAACGCCGATGGACCAGTGCAGCACGGAACTTCATTGCCGGGAGGAATGATCGAGAGGTTGACTGCATACGCCAGCGCGTCGCGTTCATGTGGTGGCTCCTCCTGGAGGCTGTGAAATGATCGAGCGGATTGCCGAAGCGTCGCCACGTCTACGGGCCAGAATTGCCGGCGTCTTTTATTTGCTCACCTTTGTGACCGGAATATTCTCTCTGGTCTTCGTTAGCGACAGGCTTATAGCCAACTTCATCGCGACCGCGTGCTATATCGCTGTGACGCTGCTCTTCTATGACCTGTTTAAGCCAGTAAACAGTCGACGCTCTTTACAAGCGGCGCTCTTCAGCCTCGTGGGTTGCGCCATTGGAGCTCTTACCCCCTTTCATCTCGCCCCGTTCCACATCAACAGCTTGGTATTTTTCGGAGTCTACTGCCTCCTGATCGGCTGCCTTATTTTCAGGTCGACCTTCCTGCCTCGAATTCTGGGTGTGCTGATGGCGATTGGGGGTTTGGGTTGGCTGACCTTTGTGTCACCGCAGCTCGCAGAGTATCTGTCCCCCTACAATTTTGCCCCCGGCATCGTCGGGGAAGGAGCCCTGACCTTTTGGCTCCTCGTGGCCGGCGTGAACGAACAACGATGGAAGGAGCAAGCAACCGCCGCGGGTTCGTGGACTAACTAAAGGAGTGTGGGAGAATGCGATTTTCGCCGGTATTGGTGGTTCATATTTGCGCTGGGACTTTAGGGTTGCTGTCTGGAAGCGCCGCAATGTTGTTCCGCAAAGGTTCCCCCCGCCATGTGCTGGCGGGAAAGGTCTTTGTCGCATCCATGCTCACCATGGGCGCCTTCGCGGCGTACCTGGCGATCGTGAGGAATCAACCCAACAACATTGGCGGCGGGATTCTCACCGTTTATCTGATCGGAACGGCCTGGCTGACCGCCCGGCGCAGAGACGGGGAAACGAGCCGTTTGGACGGGGTTCTGCTCCTGATTCCCCTGGCGAATGGCATCCTCAGCTGGATGACTGGTCTTAAAGTCGTGCGCAGCGGAGCAAGCTCCCAAAACGGAGTTCCTGTTGGAATGATCCTTTTCCTGGGTTCGGTGTGTCTGCTTGCAGCGGCGGGGGACGTTCGCATGCTGGTGCGCGGCGGCGTCTTTGGAGCAAAGCGTATCGCGCGGCATCTCTGGCGCATGTGCTTTGGGCTGTTTATTGCAGCAGGGTCTTTTTTCTTCGGAGGGTCAAACCGCCC
>QHYM01000141.1 GCA_003223295.1 Acidobacteriota bacterium
AAGCTTCAAAGCGATGCCGCGGCCGATTCCCCGTGAGCCTCCCGTTACCAATGCAGTTTTTCCTCTGAGCGTCATAAGGCACCTCCTGACGCAGATTTGCGGCGCATGTTAGGCCCGCGCGACTCCCAAGTCAACGATGTCCACCAGTTCACCAGCACCCGCAAGGATTATGCGGACATTGACAAGGTGAGCGAAGCGGCCATGACAGCGGCCAACAAAGCCTTCGGCAAGGAAGTTGCTGAAAAAATGGGGCGCGACTTTGAGAATTGCCTGGTATGGTCACGCTCGGAACTGCGTCGCCGGCGCTGGGACCTCAGCCGCAAGGCTCCAACGGATGCCGCAGCCTACGCGAAGATGATCGGTGAGTCTCGCGTATTGCGTACCACCGCAGTCCATATCCGTCCCGGCCACGGGGCGGAATTCGAAGCGCTCTTGAGGGAAGCCAAAGAGGCAGGAGAAAAAATCGCCAATGCGCAGCCCATCTTCGTCTCCCAGGTGGCCGAACGAGGCAAGGGAGCGACCTACTACGTAACGTCATTACGCAGCTCGCTGGGTGGCTTTGACAAGAATCCGACCATCCGCGAAATCCTGGGCGAAGAGGGTTTCAAGAGGTTTCGGCAGGTGAACGCCGATGCCGTGGAGCAAACCGAATCGGCGCTCTTCCGCTTCTCTCCCGACCTCAGCAATCCGCCCGAAGGAATCGCTTCTGCCTCGGCTGATTTCTGGCATCCTAAGGCCATGGTGGCGGCGGCTGCAAAACCCAAGGCTACCGCTGCCAAGGCGGCAGAAGTGAAGGCAGCCGCAGAGAAAAAGCCGTAACGCTGCGTCAAGACTTCAGGAAATAGGGTTCGTTCGAAAAGACCCATCCCTGCGTGTTTTCCCAAGGATGGGTCTCTTTTTCACCGGAGCATGGCTGGCCCCATCCGAATTCAGGATCAACTTGAAGGGTTCGGCACCGCGCGAGGGAAAGACTTTTCCATTCGTACATTAGAACCGCGCTAGCCGGAAAAGCTTTCAAAGAGCAAGCTGGAACAGGTGAGCCCGGATTCGGCTTTCTGAAGCTCCGAGATGTCGAGCGGCGTGACGCGAAAATCCAGCGAGCCGATGCGTCCGCGCGTTTTCGGAAACGACGCGGGGAAAACGACCGTGCCGCTGAGAGCCAGCGCGTTGGCGGCATGAGGTTCCGAGGGATCCACGTCAATCCAGTCGTAGCCCCCAAACGGTGCAGTGTCGAACCAGGCGCGGTTGGCGAGCAGTGTGTTGTCGCCAAGAAAGGTAACGGCGGATTTGAGGTGCAGGCAGCCGGTCACCGGGACGGAGATAACTTCGTAGCCGTGGGGCTTGATGATCTCCGCGAACTGGCGGATGCCTTCCGCGTTGCTGCGTTTGGTGAGTCCCACAAAAAACTTGCGGCCGATGCGAAGAACGTCCCCGCCTTCGAGCGTTCCGGGAAGCTGGACGTAGGCGAGTTTGCGGTGCTTCGAAAGCTCCTGCGCGAGCAAGTGGGCTTCGCGGCGGCGGCTCTCCGTGCCCAGTGGCAAAATGACCGCGAGTTCATCGAGCACGATAGCGGGATCTTCGACGAACATCGAGTCGGGGAGATGGGGCTCGGGGGGAAGAGAGACGACACGGGCTCCCAATTTGGCGAGGAGCACTTCATAGGCCTGATGTTGTTGCCGCGCGCGGGCCAGGTCAATCGGCTTGCGGTCAATAAAAGAAAGCTCGCAATGGACGATGGCTGGACTGACGGCTCGCGTGATGGCTGTAAGCATGACGAGGGGAGCAGTTTACACGAGAATCCCGCACGGATTCGCCTGCTGCAGCCAATGGCGAGTGAAAGAGTGAGGAGAAGTCGGTGAGGCTTGGTTCATCCAAAAGCGCATGATTCCTGCGCCGATGAGCATCCCCGTGAGAATCAGGCCGATGGCGCCGAGGGCCACCCACAAATCAGATTTTGAAAACTTGAGAATTCCCGAGCGCGAAGAAGGCTCCTCTGCATTTGCCCCTGATGTTCCGTTTTGAGGGGCGTACATAGTCCCGGCCCTGTTGGAGATCTCGGCTTGAACGAGGAGGGAGTATCCCTTCCGGGGGATGGTCTCCACATAAAGAGGTTTGTCGGAAGAATCGCCCAGGGCGATGCGGAGCTTGTTAACAGTGGTATTTACGTTAGCGTCGTAATTCACATGCGTGTCGGCAGGCCACAGCCGCATGCGCAGCTCCTCCCGCGTCACGACTTCGCCGGGCTTCTCGAGGAGCGTGAGAAGGGTTTGGTAGACCTTCCCCTGAAGCTTCAGGCGGCTTCCATTGCGCGTAACTTCCTGCCTTTGCTGATCAATCCGGAATGGCCCAAAATGGATATAACGACCCGAGGAAAGCAAACTTGGCCCGGGAATCGTGGGACTATACGGTTCTCGCATCGACATCACTTCCGATGGCATAGACGGTCACCCTTACCCCTTTGCAGTATATAGACGCAGAAACTTCTAGAGAGTTTTCCTGAATTACGAATGATTTCGCACATAAGTTCCATCGCCAAAAGGTGTCCCTGGGTCACGTTTAAAGAGAGAGCAGACATCCCTTCAAAAATCAGTATGTTACATGGTGTTAAGTTCCAAGGTTTAGCTGGGCTTTATATGGAATCATGGAACTTGCCGCTCGCTTGATATAGGGACAATTTTTGTCTGTCTTCAAAATGGCCCTCAACCGTCCTTCCTCTTGAGCATAGTCAGTGTGATTCTCGAAAGGGAGGGTCCCATCATGAGCAACCCCCCAAGAACGGCTGGAGAAGGAACAGCGGCTCGAACGAGTGTGCTGGGACTGCTTATTATACTGAGCGCCCAATGTTTGGCGCAAGTTCAGTCTCCCGGCACCTGCTCCGGCAAACGGGGTCCAGTGACCCAGGAACACCCGCCTGCGGCCAGCATGCCTGCGGAGCATTCGACTGGCAATCTCGAAGAAGCGTTGGGGGGATTCCGAGCCAAGCGTAGTGCTGGCCGCGGCGAATTCGTTGCTTCTGCTTCACGATGACGTCGGCTATGAGATCTTCAAAACAGTGACAAAGAACGATTCTTCGCCGGTAGGTACGGCGGCAGCAAAGAAACTGGCCCACGATCCCGAGCCCGACGCCGCCGAAGCCTTGGTCAAAGCGGCCGGCGACAAGAACTTGCAGGTGCGCGCAGCCGCGCTGGAAGCGATCGCTCTCCGCGAGGACCGGTCCCTGATTCCCAAAATTAGCGCGGCCCTCGACGATGAGAAGGACGTTGTGCGTTTCACGGCGGCGGCCTGCGGGCGCACTTGAGCGGTCTGCCGGAGTAGACTCATGTGCCCAGCACCGCAAAGCCATAATCCGCCCTTTAGCGAGAGTTCAGTTGGCTGCGGGCGCAGCAGAAGGAAGAACGGAAATTTCGACGCTCGAAGGAAACCGTTTCGAACGGTAGAGGCGCTGCGTGGCCTTCTGGTAGTCGGATTCTTGCGCCTCAAAAATGTTGGGAACGAATTTCTGCGGGTTGCGGTCGATGATGGGAAACCAGGTGCTTTGCACTTGCACCATGATGCGATGGCCTTTTTTGAACGTGTGGTTCGCCGTGTGTAAATCAATCTTGAACGGCGTAACTGCGCCTGCCGGAACCGGCTCCGGCTTTTCGAACGAGTTGCGGAAACGTCCGCGGAACACTTCATCGGCAATCATTAGTTCATAGCCCGAGAGCTGCCATTTCTCAGGATACTTTTCCGGATACACGTCGATGAGTTTGACGATCCAATCCGCATCGCTGCCAGTGGTCGAGGCGAAGAGCTTCGCAGTGACCTGACCGGCAAGCGTGACATCCTCCTTCAACTCTTCGGTTTGCCACGTGAGCACGTCCGGGCGGTTATCCACGAAGCGCTGGTCCTGCACTAACCAGGTGAACCAACTGCCTGGATGATCTTCGGGGTAGGTCATATCAATGGGGCGGTTGCGGTACGGGACGGGATGAGCCGGGTCGCTCACGTAACTGTCAAACGCCTGCGCGGAGTCGGCGTTCGGAGGATCAAAGGAGAGCTTGCCATCTTCGCGAAAATAAAGGTTCTGCGTTTTTGCCTCGCGCGGCGGCCAGGAATCAAATTTCACCCAGGTATCGCTGCCGGTTTGAAACAGCAGTGCCTCTTTAAGCGGCAGGCTGCCTTTGCCTTTCAGCCAGTAGGCAAACCAGGGGGCTTCAATGTTCTTGCGGAAGTACAGCGAGGTGTCGCTGCCAAGGGGAATGGCTCCGAGCGAGCTGCCCGCACCGTGGGCCCAGCCTCCGTGGTTCCACGGACCGGCAACGAGATAATTCAGATGGTCCGGGTCTTCTTTTTCCAGGATTTCGTAAATCTTCACTGGACCGTAAAAATCTTCCTGGTCCCACCAGCCGGCGACGTTCAAGTTTGGAACCGTAGGCCGTTTCAAAATGAACGGCATGGCTTGCTGCTTCCAGAACGCGTCGTAGTTGGGATGGGCGACGAAATCATTCCACGTCGGAAGCTTCCCATGAATGTAATTCTTGTTGGCATTCGAAAGCGCGCCGAGGCGCATATACCAGTCGTAGGTATCGAAACGGTCGAACTGGAAAGAGAAGTTGGTCTTGTCTGTCTCCATCATGGTCGAGTACTCGTAACCATAGCTCAGGCGGAACGCGCCGTTGTGATGGAAGTCGTCCCCGAGAAACATGTCCGCGGGAGAAGCTTGTTCCGAGACCGCTTTGAGCGCGGGATGCGGCTCGAGCATACCCATCACCGTGAGCCAGCCGCCATAGGAAATTCCCAGGAGACCCACGCGTCCGTTGTTTTTTGGCACATTTTTCACCAGCCAATCGATGGTGTCGTAAGTATCTGTACCTTCATCGATGGCTTTTGCGTCTTTCGGATCGCGCACCGGCCGCTGCATGACGAATTTGCCTTCCGAGCCGTAGCGTCCGCGAATATCTTGAAACACGAAGATGTAGCCTTCGGGAATCAGTTCGGCATAGCGGTAGAGGATGCGGCTGTAACCTTTGGCATCGTCGCTAAGACCATACGGGGTGCGCTCGAAGATAATGGGCAGGGGCTCGGATGCGTCCTTGGGCGAATAGATTTCTGTGTGCAGCTTCACGCCGTCGCGCGCCGGGATCATGACCTCCGTTTTATCGAAGAGCTTCGAGTAGTCGGGCCGCTCCTGCTGCGCGGCCGCCCCGAACGGAAGCAAAAAGATGCTTAGCGTCAGGCAGCCGAATTTGCAGCGGCGCAGCATGGACAAGAACATAAGGAACTCCTGGTCGAGGATTCGACGAATCAGCAGATTGCGGCCGTGGGAACGGCGTTGAGCTTACCACAGGGTAGTTTCATCTTGCTTGCAACTCCCATATTCGGTCCGCACAAGCGCTAGGAGCATCACCGGGCGTCTGCTAAAATAGAGCAAGCAAACCGCACCTGAGAAGCTGACCCGAGGGCATCGGGTTTCGAGAGTACGAAGAAGGAGATTCGTCCGGGCTGCTGGTTGTTTCAGCAGCTATTTTTGTGTTTGGAGGACGTGGCGCGGGAGCGCCTCGAAGAAAAGGAATCATGAGTCAAGAGATTCGCAACATCGCCATTATCGCGCACGTGGACCACGGCAAGACCACGCTGGTGGACGCCATGCTGAGACAGAGCGGCATCTTCCGCGCCAACGAAGCGGTGGTCGAGCGCGTGATGGATTCGAACGAGTTGGAACGCGAGCGCGGCATCACCATCCTGGCCAAGAACACGGCACTTTTCTTCCGCGGGACGAAAATTAACATCGTGGATACGCCGGGTCACAGCGATTTCGGCGGTGAGGTCGAGCGTGCCCTGCGGCTGGTCGATGGCGTAGTCGTTCTGGTGGACGCGAGCGAAGGCCCGCTGCCGCAGACGCGCTACGTGCTGCAAAAAGCGCTGGCGGCAAAACTGCCTCCGGTGATCGTGCTGAATAAAATCGATCGCTCCGACGCGCGCTCTAAGGAAGTGCTCGACGAGATTTACGACCTGTTCATCGATCTGGATGCGACGGAAGACCAATTGGACTTCCCGATCATTTACACCAACGCACGCGACGGCGTGGCTCACGCCAAGATTGGTGACAATTCGAAAGACCTGCTGCCCCTTTTTGAGGCCATCGTGAAGCACATTCCGCCACCGCCTGGCGATCCCGCCGGTGTGCTGCAAATTCAGGTGATGAATCTGGACTACAGCGAGTTTCTTGGGCGCATCGCCATCGCGCGCGTTTTCAATGGAACATTGAAACGCGGCGAAGAAGTGGGCGTCAGCAAACTGAGCGGAAAAATCGAGCCGATAAAGATCACAAAGCTATTCACGTTCCGCGGATTGGAGCGGGACGAAGCCGATGCGGTTCCCGCGGGCGATCTCGTGGCCATTGCTGGAGTCGAGGACATTCAAATCGGCGAGAGCATCACGGATCTGGCCTCGCCCGCTCCGCTTGAGCCTTTGCTGATTGACGAGCCGACGCTGGCAATGATTTTCACGGTGAACAGCGGGCCGCTTTCCGGGAAGGATGGCCAGTATCTCACTTCGCGAGACCTGCGCGACCGCCTGCAAAAGGAATTGCTCACCAACGTTTCGATTCGGGTGGAGGATACGGACACGCCGGAATCGTTTCGCGTGCTCGGGCGCGGGGAGCTCCAGCTGGCGATTTTGATCGAGACGATGCGCCGCGAAGGTTTCGAATTGATGGTGGGCAAGCCAGAAATCGTGACGCGCACGGAAAACGGAAAGAAGTTTGAGCCGGTCGAACGGCTGGTGATCGACATTCCGGAAAACTTCATCGGCATCATCATGGAAACCATCGGCGGGCGCCGCGGCGAAATGACCAAGATGAGCAATCACGGCTCGGGGCGCGTGCGGCTGGACTTCAAAATTCCTTCGCGCGGCCTGATTGGATTGCGGAGCCAGTTGCTCACCGACACGCGCGGCACGGCTCTGATTCACTCCATCTTCGACGGCTGGACGGAATACGGCGGAGAAATGGCGCTGCGTCCCACGGGCGCGCTGGTGGCGGACCGCGCAGGGGTTTCGACGGCCTTCGCGTTGTGGAACCTACAGGAACGCGGCGAGCTCTTTGTTGGGCCGACTGTGGATGTCTATGAAGGAATGATCGTCGGCGAGAATTCACGCGAGCAGGACATGGACGTGAATGTCACGAAGGAAAAGAAGCTGACGAACATGCGCTCGTCCACCGCGGATGAAGCCATCCGGCTGATTCCGCATCGCGAATTGAGCCTTGAGCAGGCCATCGAATTCATCGCCGACGACGAGTACGTGGAAATCACTCCCAAAACGATTCGCCTGCGCAAGAAAGTTTTGCAAGCCAATAAGCGCCCGCGCCGCTGGCAGGAAATCCGCGCCAGCCAAGAAGCCGCGGGATAATCGCTTTTTCCCTACTCAACCTTACGAACCTCACCCCCGCATGGATTTGGAGATCGAGGAAATTCTTCGCCAGCACGCTTCTTTAAGAATAGCCCTTTACGTTCTCACAAGTACCCTGGCGACCGGCAACGCATTCCTAATTTTCAGAGTCTGGAAGGCTCACCGCCGTTCCAAATCTCCTTCGCCGCAAACTTAAGGGGAACGCCAGGTCACCGGGCCGTCTTCTCTAGCAATTCGCCTAGGTATTGCTTCCAAACGGCGGCGCGCGTGTGGGTGCCGTGGCCGCGGGTTTCGTCGGTGATGGGCAGCAGCATGGAGCGGCCGTTCTTCACTTTTTTGATTTCGCGTTCGGCGACGCCCAGTTCCGGGGGATTGATGAAATCATCCGCCGAATTGATGTAAGAGACAGGAGCAAGGATTTTCCCGAGCTGTGGCGAGGGATCGTAGTTCCGTGAAGCATTCACTTGGTATAAAAGATCGTTGGCGTCGAGGCCTTCCAGGCGCGTCTTGAAATAATCGTCGAGGTATTTGTCGGCGGCGTCGCGCGTGGGCAAAGTTTTTTGCATATGGAGCGGCGCGCTCCCGGCAATCAGCAACAGATCGAGGGCTGTTCGCAGCGCCTGTTGCGGTTCCACGGAATATTCTCCGCCTTTCCACTCGGGATCGTTTCGAATTGCGTCCATCACCATTTTTCGCCACACGCGGTTGCGCCCGGCGATTTGCACCGGCAGGCAGGCCAGCGGCATCAGCGCGTCCATAAAGCCCGGATACGTCTCTCCCCACACGAAGGAATGCATGCAGCCCATGGACGTGCCCATGACCAAGCGCAGATGATTCACGCTGAGCCCTTCAGTCAGCAGGCGGTGGTGCGCGGCGACCATGTCGTCGTAGTCGTATTGCGGGAAGCGAGCGTGCAGGCCGTCGCTGGGCTTCGAGGACTTTCCGTGGCCGATGCCGTCGGGAAGAATGATGTAATAGCGTGCGGCGTCGAGAAGCTGGCCCGGCCCGAACAATTCGCCGGCAAAAATAGGCGAGAGGAACTGGTGGCCAGTGCCGCCGGTGCCGTGCAAAATCAAGACCGCGTTAGTGACGCGGCCTTGGGCGTCGCGGGCGGGCTTCCCCAGTGTCGTGTAGTGCAGCCGCAGCTCCGGGAGCGATTCACTAGAGCGAAACTGGAAATTCTTTACGACGAAGTCACCTTCTGTCGTAGCAGGCGTCGGGACCTGCCCGGCAGCGCGTCGCTCTTGCAGAAAGAGAAGCACTAGCAGCCAGGGAAACACACGCACTAAGAATCGGAACATGACTCACCTCAAAGCGCTTACCTCAGGAAATCTATCATAAACAAATCCCGGTGGGGTGGGAGGCAAGGCGGAATCGCCTGAGGTGAAAGAATGTTCCACATGGAACACATTCCTTGCTTTGCCGTCCGCTCCTGCATAAACTGCGACACGCCAGACGATTCCCAGCCCCTGGGGTGACCCATGCGAAAACTAGCTGCGCCCATCCTTCTCTCTCTGGCGTTGCCCGCGCTTTCCTGGCCGCAAGCAGCGTCCAAGCTCGCTCCCGACGCACGCGCTTTCGTGAAGGAAGACGCGCCGGTGCTTGCGCTAACGCATGTCCGCGTCATTGACGGGACCGGCATGGCTCCTCGCAGAGAGCAAACCCTGGTGATCCGAGACGGAAAGATCGCAGCTCTCGGAGACGCCGCAAACACAAAGATTCCCGAAGGCGCGAAGGTGCTGGACCTGAGCGGGCGCACGATTATCCCGGGCCTCGTCGGCATGCACGACCATATGTATTATCCAGCGCCTGGCGGTCCGCCGGCGCTTTACCCGCAGCACGCCGCGAGTTTTCCTCGGCTGTATTTGGCGGGAGGCGTGACGTCGATTCGAACGACGGGAAGCATTGAACCTTACGCGGACCTCGAACTCAAGCGCAGCATTGACGACGGCAAAATGGCCGGGCCAAAAATTCAGGTCACGGGGCCGTATCTCGAAGGGCAGGGAGCGTTCACCCTGCAAATGCATCAACTCAAGGATGCCGAGGATGCGCGCCGTACCGTGGAATTCTGGATCGCGCAGGGCGTGACTTCGTTCAAGGCGTACATGAACATCACGCCGGAAGAACTGGGCGCGGCTACGAAAGCGGCCCACGCGCACGGCATCAAGGTAACCGGCCATCTCTGTTCCATCGGGTTTCGTGAGGCGGCCTCCCTGGGAATCGACGACCTGGAGCATGGCCTGGTCGTGGACACGGAGTTTCTCGCGGACAAGAAACCGGGCGCTTGCCCTAATCCCGCGGCAGCAAATAAAGCCTTGCTTACTCTGGTGGTCGCCAGTGGGCCGATTCACGAGATGATCCACGATCTGGTGGCTCATCACGTGGCGATCACGTCGACGTTGCCGGTGTTCGAAACGTTTGTGCCCAATCGCGCGCCGCTCGATTCCCGCGTTCTGGATGCCATGCAGCCGGAGGCACGCATTTCTTATCTAAGAAGACGCGCGCTGATCTCCGATGGCGCGGCGAAATCCGACTGGCCCGCGCTGTTCAAGAAAGAACTGGAATTCGAACACGAGTTCGCCAAGCAAGGCGGCGTGCTGCTGGCCGGACTTGACCCCACGGGATACGGAGGAGTCATCGCGGGATTCGGGGACCAGCGCGAAGTGGAATTGCTCGTTGAAGCGGGATTCACGCCGCTGGAGGCGATTCACATCGCCACTGCGAATGGCGCGGAATTTCTCGGCGAGGGGGACAAAATCGGCACGCTGGCCGCAGGCAAACAGGCCGATCTGGTGGTAATTGACGGTGATCCATCGGGGAATATCAAGGACATCGAAAAGGTAGAAACAGTGTTTAAGGATGGTGTGGGTTACGATTCGGCGAAGCTCATCGAATCCGTCCGGGGCCTCGTCGGATTGCGCTAACGCGGTTGCCCTCGGTGCCACTCAAGGAATTGCAAATCATTGGGTTGCGCGGGCGGAATGAGGTAGAGTCAGGACGTCAGGAGCAGTAGTCTCTGAGACGGTTGTATCCAATCGGTTTAACAGGGGCAAGCACCAACTTCCTTTGCGCTCCAAAAGGAGAAGATCGAATCCGTGAGTCACGTTCCCGGAGTAAACGTTGACGCAGTGCATCCGACCATTGCCGCCACCGCCACGGCGCTCCCGCCGCACACCATCACGCGCGAGGACGTGAAGTACTACATGGGCCGCGTCTTTGACATCCCCGAGCGGCGCCTCGAAGCCATGATGTGCATCGTGGATAATGCCCAGGTGCACAAGCGGCACGCCATTTTCCCCCTCGACTACACCATCGAGCCGCGCGCGCTTTCTAAAACCAACAACGAATACATCGAACACGCGGTGAAGTTGGGTCGCGAGGCCGCCGAGAAATGCCTGGAACGCGCCGGCCTCAAGCCGGAAGATATCGACCTCATTATTACGGTCTCCTGTACCGGCTTCATGATTCCTTCGCTGGACGCACACCTCATTCACTTGATGGGTTTTCGTCCGAATGTCCGGCGCATGCCTTTTACCGAGCTGGGGTGTGCCGCAGGCGCCATGGCCCTGGGCCGCGCCGCGGACTACTTGAAAGCGCATCCCGGTGAGAATGTGCTCATCATCTCGGTGGAGCTGCCCTCGCTGACATTTCAGCGCAAAGACATTTCGCAGGCTAACTTAATTTCTTCGATTTTGTTTGGCGACGGCGCCGCCGCCGTGATCGTTCGCGGGAAAGAATCGCAGGGACCGAAAATCCTGATTTCTGAGACGTACACTTTTCCCGATTCGTTATTCGCCATGGGCTTTGATCTCCGCGATTCCGGATTCCACATTTTGCTGGACAAAGAGGTCCCGGAAATGATCGGGGCCAAAATTGGCGGACTGGTGAAAGAGTTTTTGGAGCGCAACGGCCGCAAACGCGAAGATATCAAGGGCTGGATCCTGCACCCCGGCGGCGCGCGGTTGCTTGGAAACGTCGAAACCGAGCTGGGCCTGTGCAAGTGCGACACGCAGCCGTCGTGGGATATTCTCGGCAACGTGGGGAATCTTTCGAGCGCCACGATCCTTTTCATTCTTCAGGAGTGGCTGGAAAAACGTCCGCTCCAGAACGGCGAATACGCCCTCGCTGCAGCGTTCGGCCCCGGCTTCAGCGCTGAATTCCTCTTACTCCAATGGGCCTGAGCGTCTACCTCTACCTGGGTCTCCTAGCGGCAGTGGCCGTGCTTCGTCTCGTCGAGTTGCGAATTTCGCGGCGGCATCAGCAGACGATGGTAGCCAAAGGGGCCGTGCCGGTCCCCGAACCGCATTTCAAGTGGATCGTGGTCGTTCATGCTGGTGTGCTGATCGGCGCCGCGCTCGAAGTCATCCTGCTCCATCGCCCGTTCCTCCCTCTTCTTGCTGCGGCCATGTTCATTGTGTTTCTTGCATCTAACCTTATGCGCTTCTGGGTCGTTCGAGAGCTGGGTGACCTGTGGAACGTGCAGGTGATGGATTCAACGCGGATCGGCGTGGTAATCACCGGCCCGTTTCGCTTTGTGCGCCACCCAAATTACACCGGAGTGATTCTGGAAATGATCTCGCTTCCGCTCATTCATACTGCATGGATTACGACGATCGTTACCTCGCTGGCGTATTCCTTTGCTTTATCCATGCGCATCCGTGCGGAAGAAAGTGTGCTCATGGCGAATCCCGAATACCGCGCGGCCATGGGCCACAAGCCACGGTTCTTGCCCGGCCTCTTTTGAAGAGGATCGTTCGAATGCGCCTGCGAATATTCGGTCTTCTCTGTTTCCTCTTATTGGGCGCCGCCTGCACCAATGGGCAACCCGCTGAAGATCCTGCGACTCCCGCCTTCACCAACGTTCCGGAACTTATGGCTGGCTTCCGGCTGCTCTATATCCAGCGTTACCCACAAGCCCGCACCGCTTTTGCGGCCTGGGAATCCCAGCATCCGGAAGAACCGTTTGGCGAGGTCGCCGTCGCCGCCAGCTATCTTTTCGAGGAGTTTTATTACCAAGGCGTGCTCACCAGCGATTTCTTCTTGAACGAAAAAAGATTCCTGCACGGAATTGAGGGCGAGCCCGACCCGCAGCGCATGAAGGGGTTCGACGATGCCGTTCGAGGCGCGCGAAAACTCGCGGGGCAGCGGCTGGCAAAGACTCCCCGCGATCCCGAAGCACTCTATGCCCTGACGCTTTGCGCTGGCATGGAGTCCGACGCCGACATGATTCTAAGGAAAAAAAATCTGGATGCTTTGAAGCGCTTGAAAGAGGCGAACGCCCACGCCAAAGCCTTGCTGGCCCAGCGGCCGGATGCGTATGACGCCTATGTGGCGCTAGGCTCTGCCAATTACATCATCGGGAGCCTTTCGGTTGGGTTCCGTGCGATGCTCTGGTTCGGTGGGGTTCACGGCGACAAGAAGCTGGGAATGGAACAGGTGGGCAAGACCGTGGAGAACGGCCGCTATTTGAAACCATTCGCCAAAATCATGCTAGGGCTGGCCGCGTGCCGGGAGAAGCAGAACAAACTGGCGCAAAAACTTTTCCACGAGCTCAGTGAGGAATTTCCTGAAAGCCAGCAGTACGCCATCGAGCATGCTAAAGCCATGGCCCGGACCATACCCCCATCGATGCATCCCTAAGAGTTTGTTCCTCCCTGTCTGGCAGAGCCGCCGGAAAAAAGACGCGTGATTGTTACCGTTGCATTAGAATCCCATGCCAAGCGGGTGCGCTTTCCTATCCTTTCGTCAAGGCGGTGAAACGTGTTCCAGCGGGACTTACTCAAAGGCCGCGCCATCTTTCTCACGGGTGGCGGAACCGGGCTCGGCCGCTCCATGGCCCTGCGGTTCGCCGAATTAGGCGCGCGCTTGTTTCTCGTCGGCCGACGCGAGGAACCGCTTCGCAAGACCTGCGAGGAGATTCATAGGCTCGGTGGCCCCGCCGCGTACGCCTCTTGCGACGTCCGCGACTATGCCGCGGTCGAAGCCGCTGCAGCTCAGGCCGAACAGCAGTTTGGCGGAATTAATACGCTGGTGAACAATGCCGCCGGCAATTTCATTGCTCGCACGGAAAAGCTCAGCCCCAATGCGTTCAACGCCGTTGTTGGCATCGTCTTGAATGGCTCCTTTCACTGCACTCAAGTATTCGGCAAGCGGTGGATCGCTCAGAAACTCGGTGGAAATGTTTTGAACATTGTGACCACTTACGCGGCAGCGAATTGTGGCTCCGGCTTCGTGGTGCCTTCAGCGTGCGCCAAAGCGGGAGTATTGGCCATGACCACCTCGTTGGCTGTGGAGTGGGCCAAGTATCACATCCGGATCAACGCCATCGCTCCGGGACCGTTTCCCACCGAAGGGGCCTGGTCCCGCCTGATGCCTTCGAAACAATTCGAAGAGCACGGTAAAGATAAGCACCCCATGAAACGCTTTGGACGGCACGAAGAATTGGCCAATCTCGCCGCGTTCCTCCTCAGCGACTTGGCTGAGTACATCAACGGGGAATGTGTGGTGATTGACGGCGGGCAATGGCTGCGCGGGGCCGGGGAATTCAACGACATGTTGCTCTTGCAAGAAAGCGCCTGGGAAACAATGGAAGCCGCGCGCCAGAAAAAATCTTGAACATGCAGCTAGTCGGCTATTGCGGGAGCGCGCGTTTCCGCAGCTCGACGCGAAGTTTTGCTTCTCCGATGACCTGCCCGTTGGCCTCTGCGCGAATGGTGACGTCCTGTGGCTCGGCTTTCTTCGCGTCCTTTTCTGTTGCTGGCGCAGGCAAATTCACTTCCACGCGGGCGGCGGCAGTCTGCTTTGCCGCCACGGTGAATTTCCCCGCGCCGCTTTCCACGGTCCATGCCGCTGGCAGTACGGCAGAAAGGGTCAGCTCTTGTGTCTTCGCGGTGCGGTTGCGAATCCACAAGGGAATCACGAGCGTCCCGGGCCCCTGCAAAGCGATCTCCGGGGGCTCAGGATGGGGCAAATTCGTCAGTCCGCGGGCGCGGCGGAATTCGGCATAGAAACTCCAGGGCCCGGCAAGCTCCACGGACAAATCCGGTCTTACAGGTTCCGCTGTTACTTCCGGCCGCGCGAAGGGAATCGCACCCGGCGTGATGTTTTCAAAAATGTCTCCCGTCATACTGCCGCCAACCACGGACTTGCCGAGCACAAAATGCTGGTCTTCTCCCCATCCATTTTCGGAGGTGGCCATCTTTTCGATCTGCGCCTCGTCCATCTGCGCGATTTTATCAAGATAGGATTTGGCTTGCGTCTGGTGTGCACGAAAGGCATCCAGCGCCATCCGCCAGTATGGAAGCTTGCTCAATTTGGAAATTTCCTTCACCGAATAGCTCGGACCCTTGCCGCGAAAAATATCTTGGCGCTCCGCGTCGGGAAAGTAATAAATCTTCTTGACTTGCCACGGCCGCAGATTTTCGAGAAACGGTTCGAGCCGCTTCATCGGCCCGGCAACTTGCTCGGGAAACGCGGTGGGATCTCCCGCCAGGTTGAACGCTTCGGTTGCCAGCACGCCCGAAGCCTGATGGTCACCGTGATCTTCGCCGATGAAAGTGCCCGGCAAAAAAGTGAGCATGACTTCCGGCCGCGTCAAGCGCACCAGGCGCACCAGCTGCTCCAAGGTTTCCCCGTGATCCCAATTCGCCAGCGATTGCAGCACATTCTGGGAAGCCGTGTCTTTTCCGCTGAGAAACCAGACGTTGCTGATGCCGAGCGTCGTCAACGCATTGCGCGCTTCAATCTCGCGCACGGAAGCGAGCGCGGCGGCTTGCTCCGCTCCAGCCTCATTCGAACCGCTACCCCCGCGCGTGCCGAAGACGACCGCGATGCGCTTGTGTTCATCGAGCGCCCGCGCCACATACGGCGTCACGGCAGCCTCGTCATCCGGATGCGCCACAACCACCAGGATGTCCGCCTTGAAGCGCTCATCCGCTTGTGCAAGCGCCTGGGGCTCTTGCGCCGCGGCTGCTGTTAGCGGCACAGCTAGAAACACAGCTAGCAAAGTTCCAGCGAGTCGAAGCATCAATGATCCTTTAGCGGTGAATTTCACAGAAAAGCGAAAGTCTGCCCTTCCAGACCCCGGACAAGTTTTCAATCTTGAATGGATGCGCCATCAACGCTTGGAGGTACTTGTTCCCGTGGTGCCGCTGTCTGCCAAACCCACGCGCCGCAATAAATCCTGGAAGCGCGGGTCGCTGCGCAGCGGGTCGAAGGCCGGTTCGACCTTGAGCGTGGTGAGAATACCGAAGTGCTCGGAGTAGGCCTTTTCCAAGTCCGCTAGAGCCTCCTCCTTGTCACCCACACCAAGATGGGCCCAAAGCATGATTGCGGGATTCACCTGCTCGTGCTGGCTCACTTTTTCCAGTTTTTCAACCTCGCGCCGAGCCCGCTCCAACTGACCCGCTCGGCCATAACTGTAAGCTAGCACCGACCAATACCAGGGTCCTTCACCATAAAGACGGTGACTTGTCTCTGCCCCGGCCAGCGCTTGGGAGAACATCCCCTTTTCTACATAGGCATAGATTATGAGCCCGCCCGCCCGGCCGAAATTCGGATCCTTCTGAAGCACGTTGTGAAGCTGTTCGATGGCGCGGTCATACTGCCGCGAGAAGTACAGAATCGCGCCGTTGTCAGCGGCAATGATGAGCGAAAGTGGGTCCAGTTGGCGCGCTCGTTCGCTCTCGTGTAACGCTTCGCCGAAGCGCCCCAGCCACATCAGATGCTCGGCATACCACTGGTGGGCCGTGGCATAGTTGGGATTCAATTCGATGGCCCGCCGGTATTCCTTTTCTGATGTTTGCCAGTCCCAATCCTGATTCTGGACAATCAAAGCCAGAGCGGTGTGCGCTTCTGCCAGACCGCTGTCAAGCTCCAGGGACCGTAAAGCGGCCGCGCGAGCCTGCGGCATGTACAGCGTAGCCGAAGAAGAAGAATAGGCTGTCAGGAGCGTATAGGAATTCGCCAAACCCGCATAAGCAGGGGCGTCATTGGGATCCGTGGTTGTGGCTTTCTGGAAGTACTCGACGGCCTGCTGAAAACCCGCCACGGTTCTCTTGTTCCAAAAATACATGCCCTTGAGATACAGGTCATAGGCCTCGGCGGATTTGGGGGATAACACGGGTTGGCCATGGGACGTGGCCGACTCTTGCCCGTTAGAGGCGGTGCGAATTTCGCTCGCGGTCTTGCCCGGTGGCTGCGGGCGGCCTCGAAAGCGAGACCATGCGAAGTAAGCGCCCGGCACAATCATCAATAGAATGGCAACCGCGAGAAGCATTCGCTCTGTACGCTTCCGAGCCATATCCACAGCGGCAGCCGGCACGCCGGAGCGGTCCATGACAACGGAGGCGCCTGCCACTGTCGGCGCTGTTGCCGAGACTTGCTCTACGGGGGCAATAAACCGGTAGCCCACACGGGGAACCGTTTCGATGTATCGCGAGTTGTCCGGCGAGTCGCCCAGCGCCGCGCGAAGTTTCTTTATGGCACTGTTCAGGCTATGTTCAAAATCCACGAAGGTGTCGGAAGACCACAACCTCCGCCGTATCTCTTCGCGGGTAATTACCTCCCCCGGCTTCTCCAGCAGAATAGAAAGGATACAGAAAGGCTGGCCTGGCAAACGGATGCGCACTCCGTGCTTCCGCAATTCCCGCGCGGCGAGATTTACCTGAAAGACGCCAAAGCGGAGGACACTACCGCGCGAGAGAGACTTCGTTTCCGCCACAGTTCACTGCTCCAAGGACTGGGCCCACCCTTTCTAGCTGCGGTCACCCATGTACATAAGCACAATGTTATCCGAGGCTTGACTGGTCATCAAGAGATAATGCGACGTGCATTGCTATCTCGCCATTACTGCCCTAGTTTGCTAACAAAGCGTGTCTCTCTGTTTTGAAGGAACAAAAATTAAGCCTGCGCCATCGGCGCTTTAAGGGGTGTTTCGATGCGGACTTTCGCCCAGCGGTCCAGCTTTCCTCGTTTCTTGTGTCAGTTTTTTGCCCACAGTTTTCGACTCTCACGCCAGCACGTTCGTTTCGTCCTCTGTGCTGCTTTTCTAGGCGTTGCCACGCTGGTCGCCATTGTCGGGGTCAGTGGGCAGCAATTTACTTTTATCCCCAACGGAACGTTTTTCTCGAATCCGAGTGGGGCGTCGGAGACTTACAGTACCACGGGCGGCGGGATCGATCTTACCGGGCCGTTCTTTCAAAGCCTGGGCAGCAATGGCCGGTCGTGCGCTACCTGCCACCAGCCTAGTGAGGCCATGTCCGTTGCCGCCGCGAATGTTCAGCAGAGATTCAATTCGACGCAGGGCTTGGACCCCATTTTCCGCACCAACGATGGCTCCAACTGTAACCACAACCTCGACGTTTCGACGCTTGCCGGAAGGTCCGCCGCTTACAGCCTGCTGCGGACGCGCGGCTTGATTCGGGTGGCCATCGGGGTTCCCGCCAACGCCGACTACCAAGTGGTTAGCGTAAGCAATCCCTACGGTTGCAACGAATCGGATGTGATTTCGCAGTACCGCCGGCCGTTGCCTGCCACCAACCTTCGTTTCTTGAGCACCGTGATGTTTGACGGGCGGGAGTCATCGCCGCTAACAGGAACTCAGAAAATCACCTACGTCCTACCGCCTCACAACCTCGACAATCTGCTCTCCGATTTAAGGCACCAGTCCGTGGACGCCACGACCGGCCACGCACAAGGAGACGGAACGAGGCCAACTCCCGCGGAGCAACAGCAGATCGTCAATTTTGAGATGGCCCTTTTCACCGCGCAAACCATCGGCAATCTCACGGGGCGATTGGACGCGCACGGCGCCACTGGCGGATCTGTGGCTCTCGCCAGCCAGCCGTTCTTTATCAGCATCAACTCCAGCGTGCACCCTCTTGTCCCCTTTTTCGAGCAGCCGGGCGGGATGGTTGCGCCGGGCGACGGGCAATTTAATCCCGCGATCTTCAATCCCTTTGACGCCTGGGTGTCCATGCCTTCTTCCTCTCCGCGCGCCGCGGTTGCGCGCGGGCAGGCCATTTTCAATTCCAGGCCCATCAACATCACTGAGGTAGCCGGCATCAATGACGATGTGTCTACCGGCGGCCTGGTTAGCGGCGGTGTTCCCTCACTTATGGGAACCTGCGGCACCTGTCACGACACTCCCAACGTGGGCAATCATTCCTTCCCGACGCCGCTGGACATCGGGACGGGAGACCCCAGTCCTGGCAACTCCTCCGTCAATTTGGGAGGTCTTGATATCAGCTACTTGCCGAGCATTACGGTGTGCAAATTGGATGTGACCACGAACCCGCCGACTCCGACGAGCAACTGCAAAACCACGACGGATCTCGGCCAAGCCTTGATCGATGGCAAATTTGACCATGTGGGCAAAATCAAGGGACCGGTCCTGCGGGGTCTCTCCGCACGCGCGCCGTACTTCCATAACGGCTCCGCACAAACGCTGTTGGATGCCGTGCGTTTCTACGAAGACCGCTTCGGCCTGGTCCTGACGGCCCAGGAAGAATCGGACCTGGTCGCGTTCTTGAGCTCTCTCTAACCACACCACCCCCGGCGTTGCCATGGGCACACAGGCGTGGGGGTGTCAACACGCCTCTGGTTTCTGCCGCTCCGCCCCATGAACGCCCCAAATGATTGAGCGATTGAGACTTGGGAGTTCTGCTGCGCTTTAAGCACGCTGGCGCGCTTCTTGCACTCCTCACCCACACCGCATCACGACGGGAGAGGAGTCCATGCCAAGATTCAAGAAAAACCGGGTCAACCAGAGAGTGGGCATGCGTTTCGCGCCAGTCCTGCTGGCGCTTATTACCGTTTTTGCGGCAGCCGTGTCCGGCGGCCAAAACGACGACGGAGCATCAGCACGGGGCGTTGGCGAAGGATGTTTGCTCTACCGTTCGCCGCTCTCTGGCCGCTACGAGGCCGTGCCTTTGGTGCACACCGATGTCGCGCTGGACGTGCGCGGCCTGGTGGCCGCGGCGACGGTGACGCAGCAATATGTCAATTCCAGCAACGAGCCGATCGAGGCGGTCTACGTTTTCCCGTTGCCACACGACGCGGCCCTGTATGACATGGAAATACGCATCGGCAATCGCGTGATTCGGAGTGTGATCCGGGAACGGGAAGACGCCAAACGCACCTACGACGCGGCGAAGTCCGCAGGCAAGCGAGCTGCCTTGGTGGAAGAGGAGCGGCCTAACATTTTCACCGCATCCGTGGCGAACCTGATGCCTGGCGACCACCTGGATGTGCGGCTACGGTACGTCGAACCGCTCGGTTGGGAAGAGTCCCGCGTGCGCCTGGTTTTCCCGATGGTCGTGGGCCCGCGTTACATCACCGGCAGCGAGGCGGTTGGCCACGATGGCACTGGATGGGCCGCGGACAGCGACGCCGTGCCGGATGCTTCAAGAATCACGCCGCCGGTGCGTAACCCCGAAACGCGCTCGGGGCATGACGTCTCGCTGTCCGTCGACCTTGATGCCGGCTTCGAATTCTCGTCGATCAAGAGCGTTGCGCATGAAATCACCGTCCGCCGCCTGGCGGATGGCCGCCAGCACATCGACCTTGCCAGCGGCGCCACGATTGCTAACAAGGACTTCGTCCTGGAAGTGCAGCAAGGAGAGAGCACGCAACCCAAGACCGCTCTTTTCCTTTCTCCTGACCACGATTCCGCCGACACGCATTTCCTTCTGACGGCTTTTCCGCCGACGCTTCCACCTACCAAGCGTGTACCCGTCGAAATGCTCTACCTGATTGATATATCCGGCTCGATGTCGGGCACCTCCATTCAGCAGGCACGCGAAGCGCTGCTCGAGGCCCTGGACCGTCTCACGCCCACGGACCGCTTTGGCATCCTGGCGTTCAACCATAGCTATTACGAGTTTGCTTCCCAACCTTTAACGGCAAGCCCGGAAAACGTGGCGGCGGGGCGGCGTTATGTGCAAGGACTCGAAGCCGGCGGCGGAACCGAGATGCTACCTGCGCTTCTGACTGTGATGAAGAAACGGGAAACTCCCGGATACTTGCGGCACATTGTCCTGCTGACTGACGGCGACCTCGGCAACGAGGAACAGATTTTCGGGGCGCTGCGGCATGATTTGGGAAACGCACGGCTATACACCGTAGCCATCGGGAGCGCTCCAAACTTCTTCCTGGCCACCAAGATGGCGCAATTCGGTCGCGGCAGCTTCACCCACATTGCGGATATCAGCGACATTCGCGAGCAAATGGGACGGTTGCTCGAAACCATCGAAAGTCCCGTGCTGACCGACGTGCGTCTGTCTTTTGAAGGAGTTGAGCTTGCGGAAGTTTATCCGCAGCGCCTGCCGGACCTCTTCCTTCGGCAGCCGCTGTTGATCTTTGGACGTATCTCCCAAGGCCGCAGGGGCACTGTCCACCTGACGGCACACGCGGGGGATCAGCCATATGAGGCGAGTTTTGCTTTTGACGCCTCGAAGGCATCTTTTCATCCCGGCATCACCACACTCTGGGCAAGGCAACGAGCCGAAGACTTGATGGACCTCTGGCGAGCGTCGGACGAAGACGCGCGGGCAAGTGTTCGGGCGAGTGTGATTTCTCACGCAATCCGCTACCGGCTGGTAACACGCTTCACCTCGCTGGTGGCCGTCGAGGAAGTCGTGGCGAATGTAGGCGGGGAGTCCCGCACGGTGGCCGTGCCTACGGAAGTTCCGGCGGGCATGCAACTGGACAAGGTTTTCGGCGCGCCGGCCACCGGCACTGCGGATGCGTTCCTCGAAATGCTCGGCATCGTGCTGCTCGTGGTTGGCATTTTAATGAGCCTGCTGATGAGCATCCTGCATCGGCGGCATACGCGGAGGGTGGAGGTGGCATTGTGAAACCCTTACGAATCTTCGTCGCGCTAATTCTGTTTGCGGGAGCGTCTCTGACTGCGCGCGCCATGTATCTCGACGCAAAAGCGGAACTTGCGAGCGTCATGATTCACCGTGCCTGGGACAAGACCGTGGCGCAGGGAAAGCCGCAGGCACCATGGCCCTGGGCGGATACCTACCCTGTTGCGCGGCTGCGCATCCCCAGGCTGAGTTACGACGAAATTGTCTTGCAGGGTGCGACTCCTCGCACGCTGGCTTTTGGTCCTGCACGGCTTTTCAGCGGAGCCGGCATGGGCGAGCCCGGGAATGTGGAACTGGCAGGCCATCGGACAAGTTGGTTTCGCCCACTGGAGGGGATGGAAGTGGGTGACCAAATTGAATTGCAGTGGTTCGATACTCGCAAGACCGAACTCCGCAAGCGAAATTATACGGTGGATGACATTCGCATTGTCGCGCCCGAAGATGTACCGCTGCTGGCGCCGGCATCCGAGGATGCCTTGACGCTAATCACTTGCTACCCCTTCGGGCATAGCCCACGGTCTCCTCAGCGCTTTGTCGTGCTCGCTTCTCCCGTCGGCCCGAGCCATTTGACGAAGACTTCCCTCACCGCAAAGCGCGCCAAGATGTAGGAATCCGCACCCCGTATGAAGCCGAGGTCCTTGCTGGCAGGCAAGGTAGGGGTTTGCTAGACTGGCGCGACCATGGGGCAGAGCACACGCAGACGGTTTCTGGCAGAGGTCCCCGGAGCAGCAGCGAGTGTGCTGTTGTGGCCCATGCTGAAGACGGCGTTTGCGGCAGAAGGTACGCCTCACATCTCGTTCCCCGCGGCGCCAAGAGAACGCATAGCGATTGCCTCGTATCCGTTTCGGGATTTTGTTGCAGGGCGTGAAGACCAGCCCGGCAGCGGCAAAATGGAGTTGAAAGATTTTGCGGCGCACGCCAGCGCGAAATTCAACATCAAGAAAATCGAGCCGTGGAGCGCGCATTTTCGTTCCCTTGAACGGTCTTATTTAGAACCGCTACGAGCAGCCGTGGCACAAGCAGGCGGAGCCATCGTAAACATCGCCGTGGACGGCGGCCACAGCCCGTACGCCGCGGACGCCGAAGAGCAAGAAAGAGCCGTCGCGTTCAGCAAAGACTGGATCGACGCGGCCGTGGTGATTGGCTCGCCGAGCGTGCGGACGAATATTCCCGCAGCAAAGGATTCGAAACCGGACGTGGAGCGCGCGGCGGAGAGTTTGAAGCGCGTGGCGGAACATGCCGCGGAGAAAAACATGGTGGTGAACCTGGAAAACGACAATCCAGCGAGCGAGGATCCGTTTTTCCTCGTGAAGGTGATCGAGAAAGTGAACAGTCCGTGGCTGCACGCGCTGCCGGATTTTGCGAATACGCTTGCGGCCTTTGAAGAGGCCTACGCCTACCGGGGCATTGACGCCATGTTTGGCAAGGCCTACAACATTTCACACGTGAAGGAAACGGAAGTGGGCGACAGGAAAGACAAAATCGCCCACGTGGATTTAGCGAAGACGTTCGGCCTCGCCAAGAAGCACGGATACAAAGGGTATTTCTCGATGGAATGGGATAGTCCCGGCGATCCGTACGCGGGAACCACCGGGCTGATTGAAAAGACCCTGAAGAATCTATCGTAGAGCGATTTAGTTGAGGCGGAATCTCACGGTTACCGTGAGATGCATGGCCACCGCCTGCCCATCCAAGCGGGCGGGCTCGTACTTCCAGTGGCGCACCGTCTCCATCGCCGCCTGTTGCAGCAGAACCGGGCCGGAGATCACTTTCACATCTGTAACGTTCCCCTTCACATCGATCAGCGCATCCAGGAGAACGTCTCCGCTGACCCGGCTTGATTTGGCAAGCGGGGGATAAGCGGGAGGCATGGATTGAAGCAGGCGTGCCTCCTGCACCATTCCACCCAAAGGAGGATGCAAAGGGGGCTCCTGCGGCACTACGCGGCTGCTGAGTGCGCCGCCCATCGGTTCTGCCGGGGGAGCCTTCAATTCGGTTTGAATCGCCGGGGCTTCCGGCGATAGATTGCTCGCCGCAGAATCACTGTTCGTCGACCGGTTGACCCGGGGACCAACGAGCGTAAATATGCGCGGCCCCTGTGACGTCTCTGCGAGGGTCGCATCGTCATGCTTCGCAGTTTTTGTTGTGGACCCGGATGAGTTCGGAAACTCTGTGCGCTTGGAATAAATTTGATCCGCGCCGTTCTTGGAACCGTTGTGGACAAACCAGAGCATCCAGCGTTTGCCGTTGGCGTCCAGCACCTCGACTTGGAAAGGCGGTCCGGCTTCCGCAGGGGAAGTGGCGGATGAAACGGGGGAAGTCGGGGAAGCGGGAGATGAGACGGTTACCGCCGCCGCAGACTCTCCTCCAACTGCCGCGACGCCAGGAGCGCGTTCCCCGGCGTCGGCGCGACGAGCGGAACGGCTCATGATGATTCTTACTCCGGCAGTCACTGCAAACGCCGCAAGGCAACCCGCTACGACGAGGAACGTCAGCCGCGCCACAGGGGGATGCGAGCGCGGGGACGATTCGGCTTCCCCCTGCCATTCGACTGCCTCGCCCAAGCCACGCAGGACGGGCACCTCGGGAACTTCCTCCGGTAGGGGAGAGGCCAGTTCTTCCGGTGGTTCAGCTTCTTCCAATGGTTCAGCGGGAGGCTCCGTCGTTCTCAATCCGCTCGAGGGCCTGGTAACTTCGACCATGCTCGGCGTCTCCAATGGAGGCGTCAGGGGAGAGCGCAACTCCGTTACGATCGGAGGCATTTCCGGATGAGCATCGTCGTTCCGGGTGAGCCTGTTCGTGGAAGTTTCGAAAGACAGCCACTGCCGGATATGCTCCCGGCTTCTTTCCGCGAGATTCACAAATTGCGCTCCGGCAACGCGCTCAAACTCACGCAGCCATACGACTTCTCCGGCCGCCTCGAACGATTCACCCAAAACGCTGGCCTCACGCGGCATCGGCATGCAGCCCATCACTTGAAAGGTGAAGTTGACCCGCTCACGCAGTGCCGGTGGCCGGGAGAACTCAAAAGCCATGCCGCTTTCGCTCATGTTGGTGAGCTTGCCCCAATTGTCTTCGCCAAAAAACACCAGCACCACGTAATGGTTGAGCGCTTCCCTGGGGAACGCGCGCCGCTCCCCTGTTTTTGTATTGTCTTTAGAAATTGCCGGTGAAGAGGACATGGTTCAGCCCGCCGGTTGCGTTTCACGTATCTTTAAACGCCACGGTTCGAGCCGGGTTGCGAAGGGGAACCCCGTGGATCCGGCTTCGTTTTTGATTCGCGTGTGGCGCATCAATCACTCGCTTGCGACGCATCCTGAAGCTGTTCCCAGCCACTGGGGAGTTCCAGTTGCCAGTGGTTGGTCTCATCAAACAGGACAAATTCCCCGACATTCTCAAGCCTCTGCTTCACGAAATCCCTCATCTTTTCGAGGTAGGCTGAGTCTTCCTCTGCCGGCCAGTTAAACGACTGGGTGATCTGAATCGCCAGGCGCGCGTGCTGCCTGGCAGGCAAGAACACGGGATAGCCGAGCCGTATCGGTTGTTCCTGGCTATAGCTGCCGTCGGATTTCAGTCGGCTGAGAATAACCACCCCTGGACCATCGGTGAGGCGATAGTCCGAATCGGTGTTGTTCTCCAAATCGTAGGAAATAATCAGGGCAGAGTGCGTTTTGTCGATTTCCTTGAGCTGGCTTCCAATGTACCCTGCGCTGATTGTCCCCTGGTTCCAGGTGGAGGGCCCTTGGCTATGCGCACGCCTGAACAGAGATCCAGTGCCTGTGATGAGGCTCAGCGCCAGTAGCGCCGCTGCCGCGGACCCTACAATCCAGAGCGCATCTTTCCGAGACACACTGCTCTCCGTCCGGGGCTGGGAAGCTCCAACTGACAATTACTTTCCGGGTTTCAGCCGATCTTCGCTACTTCAAGACTTCCGTATCATTCCCGGCATCGGGTGGGCAAGCAGGGGAAAACCCTAACTTGGATGCGGGTCTACGGTGCAATTTCTATAGCAGGTTTCCGCGCCAATATCTAGTGCTTTTTTTCGCGCCTAAGGTCGCGCGGAATGCCCGCCCGGTGGTCCTTATCATCCCCCAAAGCCACTGCCTTTCCAGGGTTTAGCCCGTTTCCTCATTCGATGTCTCCCCCGTAATCTTCGCTCGAGGCGGGTGCTGCGGAGGCGAGTTGCAGCTCTGCGAGGCCGACGGCTTTGAGCTGGCGGTTGAGAGCGGGGAGATCCGTGGCCTGGAACTCCTGCCAGAGCTTAAGGACATCCGAAGAGTCTTTTTCGGCAGCATCGATGGCTGCAAGCTCGGCGGCAGTAGGAGCTGCGTCAGAGCGGTCGAGTTCGCCATAAAGCGCGGCGATCATGCCTCCCGTGCGGCCAAGCGTAAGTGCGGTGGCCGCAGCCGCGCCAAAGCCTCCCGGACCACTCCCTCCGAGAATGGCGGACAGCTTCTTGTCAAATGCGGAGACCGCTTCGGCGAGCGGGCCGGAGATTTTTTCGGCATTCGCGGCGTCTGCGGTCGATGATGTAGACGCCTTGCCAGTGAGTTTTTGGAGTTGCTCGCGGAGTGCCCGGGCTTGTGTGGCGGCCTCGGCGTTCTGGGTCATGATTCCCGCAAGAAGCTGCTGCTTTTGAAACTCCAGCGCTAATCCTTCCTGAGACGTTTTCACGCGAGGATCCATTTTCACAGTGAGAGGCTCGCTGATCATTTGCCCCCTCACTGTGAGGCGGACGGTGTATTGCCCGGGAACTGCCTGGGGGCCTTGCGGCGAGCGCGGCGTGTCGCCCGGAACGGCGGAGATCGGGTATTCCGTGCGAGTGGCCCGAGGCGAAGGATAGTGCAAGTCCCAAACCCAGCGATGCATGCCGGCGGCAGTGGAAAGAGTTTTGGGCATGCGAATCCAGTACTTCGGTATCAGTTCTTTGGACAGCTCTTCGGAGGAAGGTTCGACTTTGTCGGCATCCGAGAACTTACGGACCAGCCTTCCCTGGCCGTCGAGAATTTCCAGGGTGACAGGAGCCGTTGTGGGCTGTGCGAGAAAATAATCGATAACCGCGCCGTCAGGGGGATTTTGCGCGGTCGGCTCGTCGGGCGGAATCGGCGTGTCGGTATTGGTGTCGCGCCGCACGCGATACGCCGTGGCCGGCTTGAAGAGATGGGCATCGGCCTTGGCCACTGATTCCGTGATCTGGCGCAGGGGCGAAATGTTGTCGAGAATCCAGAACGAGCGGCCGTGCGTGGCAACGATCAAATCCTCGCCGTGAATCCAGAGGTCGCGCATGGAAGTGTGCGGCAAGTTGAGCTGCAGCGACTGCCAATGGTCTCCATCGTCGAACGAGACCCACACGCTTGTTTCCGTTCCGGCAAAGAGCAGGCCCTTGCGCACGGGATCTTCGCGCACGGTGTCGACCGGGGCGTTGTCGGGCATCCCGCCCGTAATCAGGCGCCAGGTCTTCCCGCCATCGCGGGTGCGATAAATGTAAGGATGGAGATCGTCAATGCGGAATCGGCTCACGGAAGCATACGCGGTTTCGTCGTCGAAATGCGAAGCCGCAAGCTGCGTGACCTTGCTCCAAGGAGTGATTTCCGGCGGAGTGCTGTTTTTCCAGTGCGCGCCGCCATCGCGTGTAATCCAGAGGAGACCGTCGTCGGTGCCCGCCCAAATCGTGTTCACATTTTTGAAGGAAGGCGCGAGCGCGTAGATCACGCCGCGAATTTTGTCGGCGTTGGGATCCTTCGCGGCTTTGTCGCCGAGGCTCGCGGGAATCGCGCCATGCTCGCGCGCGAGATCGGGACTGATGGTTTGCCAGGTTTGTCCGCCGTCCGTGGTCTTATAAAGAAAATTGGTGGTGGTATAGAGCATGTGAGGATCGACAGGTGAAAAAAGAATGGGCTGCGTGCGGTCGGCGCGCACTGTGGGCTCGGCTGCGGGAACCGGAGTGACGTTTTGGAATTGGCCGGTAGAGATGGAGAATTTGGAAACTTCGCGGCGGCCGGCGCCATAGACGATATCAGGATTGAGCGGATCAGGCGCGGCGTAACCGTATTCGATGATCCCCACGGGATGCCACTCGCGAAACGTGATTTCCCCGTCGTTGCCCCGGCTCGAAACGCACACCGACCCGCTGTCCTGCTGGCCGCCGCAGACAAGGTAGGGGAAAGAGTTCGTCGTTGCGGCGTGGTAGAGCTGACCGGTGGGCTGGTTGTACCAGGAACTCCAGGTTTCTCCGGAGTTGACGCTGACGAGCGCGCCCTGGTCGCTGACCAGCAGAATAATGTTGGGGAAGTTCGGATTGATCCACAGATTCTGATAGTCATCGCCGCCGGGCGCGCCGCGAAGGCTGGTCCAGGTTTTGCCGCCGTCCGTGGAGCGCATCGTCACAATGCTGGCGCTGTAAACCACGTCGGGATTCTTCGGATCCACGCGCGGGACGGGCAGATCGCCGCCACCGATGCGGAGCGCCGGCCGCGCGTCCGTGGTGATGCGAGTCCAGTTTTCGCCGGCATCATCCGAGCGGTAAATCCCAACGCTTGGTCCGTTGGTGGCCACCGAAGCGTAGAGGCGGCTCGGCTGGCTCGCCGCAATGGCTATGTCCACCTGAATGATGCCCTTTGGCAGGCCGTTAGCGAGGGCGCGCCAAGTCTTACCGCCGTCGGTGGATTTGAAAACTCCGCCTCCCGTGCCGCTGTACTGATTGCCGTCTTCCCAAGGGCCGAGGCGTACTTCCCAGAGCGACGCATATACCGTCTCGGGATTCGAGGGATCGATTTGCACATCTGCACCGCCAACGTTCGCGTCTTTCGAAAGAACTTTCTGCCAATTCTGTCCGCCGTCAGTCGAAAGATAGATACCGCGCTCTTCATTCGCGCCGTACGGATGGCCGAGCGCCGCGGCAAAAACGCGATTCGGATTGCGGGGATCAACCGCAATCGCAGGAATGCCCTGCGAGTTGCGCAGGCCGAGATGCGTCCAGGTTTTTCCCGCGTCGGTGGATTTGTACACGCCATCGCCGACGGACAAATCGGGCCGCGCCAGACCTTCGCCGCTGCCAACGTAAATAGTGTTGGGATTGGAAGGCGCCACAGCAATCGCGCCGACGGATTGCGTTGGCTGGCCGTCAAAGATCGGATTCCAGGTGCGGCCGAAGTCGTCGGACTTCCAGACACCGCCGTTGACCGCGCCCATGTAGAAAACATTGGGCTGGCTGGGCACGCCGCAGGCGGCGCGCGTGCGTCCGCCGCGCGGGGGCCCGATCATGCGCCAGCGCATTTCCTGATAGGTGGACTCAGGAAACTGCTGTGCTGCGGCGCGATTAGAAACAACCGCGGAAAACGCAACGAAGGCAAGCGCGAGACGGCAAAACAAGCGAGTCAAGGGAACCTCCAACTGAAAATTCAAACGGCACAGCATAAATCAAATAGGGGCGGAGATGCAGCGAAACTGGAGAAAAGCGTCTGCGCGTTTGGATTCTTCGAACGCCGGGGAATGGCAAAGGACTACTTGCTGTGTGGCACATCCAGTGTTAGTCTGCGGGCCTGGCGCTGGAGTGGGGGGTAGCCTTTTCTGGCGTCGGAAGCGGGGAAATCTCGTTTCCTCGTGGGGCAGTTCTTTCCAGCAGGGATTGCACCTCACATCTGAACCACTGATTGCAGAGGAGGAAGTATGAAGAAACTGCTAGGTGCTCTGACGCTCGCTACGTTCCTGTGTGTTTCCGGCGCGGCCTTCGCGCAGGACAACGCGAAGAAGGACGAAGCGGCGAAGCAGGACACGACCAAGGATAAGAAGAAGGACAAGAAGAAGGACAAGAAGAAGAAGGACGAAAAGAAAGACGAGAAAAAGGACGACAAGAAGCCCAGCTAATGGGCTTTTTTTTGTGCTCGTAGTCCGGGGCAGCCGCCGCGCGTTGCGCGTGCTGGCTGCCCAACTTGTTTCTGCGAATGATTGACCCGCAGAGGGCCATCTTGTTGGCGCGGTGCAGCCGAGAGTATGCTGGCGACCTTAGGAAATAAGGAG
>QHYM01000142.1 GCA_003223295.1 Acidobacteriota bacterium
GCAGAGGTCTATGCTGCCAACGCCGATACTTCCGTGAAACGCACCATCCTTCGCGCCTACATGCTGGGAGGCGATCACGAGCGTCTGTTTGCCGCCGCGAAGAGTGAAAAAGACGAATCGCTCCGCCGCGAAGCCATTCGCCAGCTTGGCTTGGTGCATGGAGTCGGCGAACTCGAGCAGCTGTATCAAATGGAAGCTTCGACGGATCTTCGGCGGGAAATCCTGCAGGCATTTTTTCTCGCCGGCGAATCAGGAAAACTCGTTCAAGCAGCGCAGTCTGAGAAAGATCCCGAGTTGCGAAGGGCCGCGATTCGAAACCTCGGGCTCATCCATTCCGATGATTCCGCAAAGGCTTTACAAGCCATCTATGGACGAGAAACCGACCGCGGGCTGAAAGAGGAAGTGCTGAACGCGTATTTCCTACAGGGAAATGCCGCAGCGCTTGTAGCCATTGCGCGCGGCGAGAAAGACGCGGAACTCAAGAAAACCGCGGTCTCCAAGCTTTCGTTAATGCACTCCAAGGAAGCAACCGACTACTTGATGGAACTTTTGCAGAAGTGAGGTGCCACATGAACGCAAAGGATCGCATGTCTGTCGCACGAAGAATTCTCGGACTGGCGATGATTCTCATGGGGATCATCGGAACGGTGGCACAGTTTGCGAAGGGAGGCGTCCTGCGAACGAATTTCGGCCCAAGCCTGGCTTATGCCGCAGCGGCACAAGCGGGCACAGAGATGCCACGCGTCGAAAGCGCCAAAGCGGAAACTCGTGCGGTCACGGGAACCCTGGATGCCACATTCCGCGGAATCCTCGCGCAGGCGGAAAAACCAGAATGGGTCGGCTATGGTGTCGATCAAATTGCAGGCGAACGCAGTGTGTGTTGCGGCAATTGGAATGACGAGGGGGGCTGCGGAACGTGCCGTCTCGAGAAGGACCGTGACGCCACGGGCGGCACCACACACTCGGACGGAAGCATCAAGCTCGAAGGAGCGCGGCGGCTTATCGTGCTCTTTCGGCTGGAAGCGAAGCAGGTGGACCGCATTCGCGTCGCTTCGGAAGATTGCACGCTGGATGCTGGAGGACTGCCGTTTATCTGGCTCACTGGCGTGAAACCCGCGGAAAGCGTCGCGCTGCTCACAACATACGTTCAAGGAGCGGAATTCGAGCGCCGCGAACATCACAACATCGGCCACGGCGCGCTGGCAGCGATTGCGCTGCATGCTGACGCTGCAGCGGAAAGAGTGATGGAATCTTTCGTTTCGCCGGAACAGCGCGAAGAACTGCGGCGGCAGGCGGCGTTCTGGCTCGGCGCCGCGCGCGGGAAAGAGGGACTGAATGCCTTAGAGCGCATGGCCAAGAACGATCCGAGTTCCGACGTGCGCGCGCATGTGACCTTTGCGTTGTCCGTCAGCCACGAACCCGGCGCCATCGAGGAAATGATTCACATGGCACATGACGACCCCAGTTCGCACGTGCGCGGCCAGGCGTTGTTCTGGCTGGCACAAAAAGCCGGGAAGAAAGCAGTAGGCACGATCACCGGTGCCATTGAAAATGATCCGGACACGGACGTGAAGCGGAAAGCCGTCTTTGCGCTGAGCCAATTGCCCAAAGACGAAGGCGTTCCCAAATTGATCGAAGTGGCGCAGACCAACCGCAATCCGGAAGTACGCAAGCAGGCCATGTTCTGGCTCGGCCAATCGAACGATCCACGTGCTCTGGAGTTCTTTGAAAAAGTGCTCACAAAGTGAGGCTTCGAGCGAAGAGACAGCTGCCTTTGCAAATTGGGCCTGAAATTGAACGCGGCCGGAGAGTATGAGAACATCAAGAAAAGAGCATGACTCCAAAGCAGCGAAAACTCGCCTACGAGTTGATTAGCAATCCGCCGACTGGAAGCGATATTGCCGCCGCCAAGGAATATGGAATTGACTTGACGCTGCTGGTCGAGAATCTGGCTCTCACACCCACCGAGCGAGCGTTGAAGCTCATCGAGGGCGCAAATTCTCTCCGGCTCCTGCGCCTTGCTGGTTCCGCGCATCGGGCGAAATTGTGAAGCTGGAAGAGGTTCTGCGCGCGCTTTACAATGAAGATGTTGAGGTAGTCCTGATCGGCGGCGGAGCGATGCAATTGCAGGGTTCCGCGTACACGACTGAGGATTTGGATTTTTGTTACGCGCGGACGAAGCAGAACATGGCCAGGCTCGCCCGTGCTTTGGCTCCCTACCATCCTCGGCTTCGTGGCGACCCCGAGGGCCTTCCCTTTCATTTCGACGCCTCCACGATTGAGCGTGGATCGAACTTCACGCTGGAAACGGATCTGGGAGCGCTTGATTTCCTAGGTCATGTGGCTGGTTTCACCGATTACGATGCCGTCAAAAATGCCTCGGAAACTATCCGCATTTTCGGAATAGAGTGCCAGGTTCTTTCACTCGCAGGGTTGATTCGAGCAAAAGAGGCGGCTGGTCGGAAAAAAGATTTAGAAGCAGTTATCGAGCTCAAAGGCCTCTTACAAATCCGCAAAAAAACAAAACTGAAATAAGTCTCATCCCGAAGCAAATTAGCGCAGAAGATCTTCGAGCTGGACACGCGCATCCGTCTTGGCATCGCGGTACTTCACAATGACAGCGGCCTGGAGCGATAAACCCCACTTCGCGCCGGCGGGATGCGACGTAGCGCGCGAGCCTGGAACGACGATGGCTTCTTCGGGAATAATAAGCGGCTCGGTATCCGTGGCAGTGTAAACAGCATCGCGCACTAGGTCGTAAACCGGGATCGAGCGGTTGAGAATCGTCCCCGTGCCTAAAACCGCACGGCGCTTTATCACGGTTCCTTCATACACGCCGCAATTCCCTCCCACCAGCACTTCGTCTTCAATAATCACCGGCAGCGCGCCTGCGGGCTCAAGGACGCCTCCAATTTGCGCGCCAGCAGAAATGTGGCAATTCTTGGCCACTTGCGCGCAACTGCCGACAAGCGCGTGCGAATCAATCATCGAGCCTTCGCCGACATACGCTCCCACGTTCACGAACATCGGCGGCATGCAAATCACGCCGCGGCCCACGTACGCTCCGTCACGAATGCTGGAGCCGCCCGGCACAATACGCACTCCGTCCGAAGCCGTGAACGTCCGCACCGGATAAGTGGATTTGTCGAAGAACGGCTGCTTCGCCGCATCGATGGACATGTCCGCAATGGCGCCCATGCGAAAGCCCAGGAGAATTCCCTTCTTCACCCACGCGTTCACGCGCCAGCCGGATTTTGCGGTGGGGTCCGGCTCCGCCGCGCGAATTTCCCCGCGGTTCAGCGCCGCTTTGAAGTCGCGGAAAAGCCGGTGATGTTCCTCTTCGTAGTGCTTCGGCGCCTCGTCGAATAGTTTTTCAATGAGCGATGGCTGCATGCGATCTCTCGCGGGCATGCGTGGCGGCCTCGCGTGAGACGAGTCCCAGCGTTTCCAGCACCGCACGGATGCGCGCTCGATTCTCCGCTTTCGGCGGCACCAGTGGCAAGCGCCACACCGGCTCGAGCAGGTCCATTTCCGCCAACGCGGCCTTTACTGGAATGGGATTCGATTCCACAAAGTTGATTTCCATCAGTGGATGGCAACGTCGGTGAATTTCGCGCGCCCCGCTGAAATCTCCCTGCAGGGCCAACCGCGTAAGCTGCGTCATCTCCGCGGGAATTTCATTCGAAACCACGGAGATGATCCCGCGTCCGCCCAGCGCAATCAGCGGAAGCGTGATGGCATCGTCACCGGAGAGAACCACAAAATCCTCCGGAACCGCATTCAGAATCGCTGCCATCTGCGAAATGTTGCCGGAAGCCTCCTTGATGCCCACGATGTTTTTGACTTCTGCCAGGCGCTTCACGGTAGCCGGCTCGATGTTCACGCCCGTGCGGCCTTGCACGCTGTAAAGAATAATGGGCAAAGATACCGCTTCGGCGATGGCGCGAAAGTGCTGATAAAGCCCTTCCTGCGTCGGCTTGTTGTAGTACGGCGTGACAGAAAGAATTCCGTCCGCGCCAATGTCGGCAAGCTCGCGTGCGAGCGCGATGACTTCGGCCGTGTTGTATCCGCCCGCTCCCGCTAAAACCGGGACTTTGCCCTTCGCGAGCCCCACGGCTATCTCCACAACGCGCAGATGCTCCTCGTGAGTCAGCGTCGGACTTTCGCCAGTGGTACCGCAAGGAACCAGAAAATCGATCCCCGCCTCAATCTGACGCTTGATCAGCCCGTGCAACGCCCATTCGTCCAGCGAACCATCGCGCCGGAACGGTGTGACGAGCGCCGTGCCTGTGCCAATAAAACGTGTTCCAATAAACATGTTGCTCCTTCCCTGGGTTACCGATTTGACTGCGGGCTAGGTTTAGCGGCCTGGGATGCCGTTTCAGAGACCACTCAGCTCAACTCGCCGAGAATCTCTCGAAATTCAAAAACTCCTTGCTTGCCGGCAAGCCATCGCGCCGCGCGCAAAGCTCCCCGCGCAAAGCCTTCGCGGCTCCGCGCCGTGTGCCGCAGCGTGATGGTATCGGCGGCCGAATCAAAACCAATTTCGTGCGTGCCGGGATGCGCGCCCGCTCGATTGGCCGTCAGCGTAAGCGCTCGGTTATAGCCCGAAGCGCGGATTTCCTGCGCAAGTTTCTTGAGCGTTCCGGAAGGCGCATCCTTCTTCGCCGAGTGGTGAATCTCCCAGCCCCACGCTTCGTATTCCGGATATTTCGCAAAAAAACACGCCGCGTACGCCACCGTCTGGAGAAATACATTCACGCCCACAGAAAAATTCGGGCTGTAGACGAGCCCGGTTCCCGCCGCAACAACCGATTCGTGAATAGCCGGCAGGTGCTCGTACCAACCTGTCGTTCCGCAGATAGTATTGACGCCGAGCCCCGCCAGCCGCCGCAAATTGTCCGGCGCCGCATCAGGCGCGGTGAATTCAACCGCCGCATCGATGCCGCGCAACGATTCCGGCACGATCGCGCCATCGCGCAGATTATTTTCGCGCGTGAATTTTGCGCGCACGTCGAACCCATACTCGGGCGCAAGCTCTTCCACCAGCCGCCCCATCTTTCCACAACCGACAATGGCAAGCCCGAGGTTCATGCCGCGCTCCGCCCCGTGGCCAGCAATTGCGTGGTCATCCGCGCGTAAATCTCCACAGCGTCGCACAACTCTTTCTTCGCAATGCGTTCTTCCGCCGTGTGCGCCACGTGGATGCTCCCCGGTCCGATAAGAAACGGTTCGCCCCACGCGCCATTGAACGTGGGAATGTCCGTCGTGAAGGCCACCACCGTTGTCGGCAGCCCTTCAAACTCGTTCAGCCGAATCGCGGGCGTGTGCAAGACTTCGTGCGCTTCCGCTCGGCCCGCTGTCGCCGCCTCCACCGCTTGCCGCAAAGCTGTCGGATCGCCCACCGTTCGAAACATGACTTCGGCTTCGGCGTGATCTGCCACCACGTTCGGAGCGCGCCCGCCGCTGATCGTCCCGATGTTCAGTGTGCTGCGACCAAGCAAGGGATCCTCCGCCAGCGGAATCTGCCGAATTCCCTGGAGAACGTCGAGCAGCGTGTGGATTGCGGAATGTCCCAACTCCGGATACGCCGAATGCGCCAGTTTGCCGCGCGTTGTAATTTCGTACCGCAACGCCCCTTTTGATCCGAGCGCGAGTTGGTTTTCCGTTGGCTCGCCATTGATGAGAAAGCGCGAACCGTGCGGCTGTACCGCGGCCACTTTTGCCCCGGCGCTGTTGCGCTCTTCTCCAACCACAAACAGCAGGCCAAAATTCCGCGTGCCACCCGCGAGCAGCTTTTCCGCCGCCGCCACCATGGCCGCGATAATGCCCTTCGCATCGCAAGCGCCCCGCCCGAAGATGAATTGCTCATCTTCGCTGGAGCCGAAATAGGGCGGAACCGTGTCCATGTGGGTCGAAAGCGTGACCACCGGCTCGCCCCAGAAGGCAAAAAGGTTGTCGCGGTTCTGCTCCGCAGACATGCGCTGGATCTGCCCGCCGCTCCGCGCCACCAGCGCCGACAAATGCGCAAAAAGGTAGTCACCCACGTTTTTCTCGAGGTTCGTGGTCGACTCGATGTCCACAAGCGCGCGCGTCAATTCGAATAGCTGCATTCGCGTTTCTCTGCCTGCTTTTTTCTGTCCGTGTTTTCTGGAGGAAGCGAAACGAAAGGAAGGAACCGCGAAGAATAGCTCGGGGCTGCCGCCTCTCGATAGCGCTTCATCCGCTTTATAACGGACGACAGTGGACAGGCCTTAGACCTGCCCCCCAACCACGCGGCTCTCGCTCTCGCGTCGGTTTCGGCGGACAACTCAAGCTAACAAGTTGCCTTCGACTTCATCGGTCGAAGAGGGCCCCTTTCGCTCAGGCGTCCGAAGCGGATCGGAAAGCGCGCCAGCTACTCATGGCCTCCGCACCTCTACCAAGAAAAATCCAGTTTAGGACAATGTGGCGGGAAAAGCCAACGAAATTTAGAATCCTCTGAATTCAAGAAATTGCTAGAGTTCCAGCGGCCTGAGCGGAACTTGCTGCGAGGCAACCAGAAGCTGGCCTGTAAACGCGGATTCCGCCGGGCGCCGACCCAACGCTTCCTGGGCGCAAATTTCCGCAGTGAAAGGATTGTTGTTCTCTTCCGAAAGATGTGCGAGCACCAGGTAGCGCGCCGCCGCGTCAAAGCCGTCCGGGTCGGCCAAATACTCGCTAACCGCATGATTCGAAAGATGCCCGGTGCGGCTCAGGATGCGCTGCTTGACCACCCACGGATACGGACCCACTTTCAGCATATCCAGGTCGTGATTGGATTCCAGGATCAGGCAGTCCGCGCCGCGCAGGTGCACCTTTACAAGCTCTGGCATGTAACCCAGATCCGTCACCAGCGCCAGTTTCGTGCCATTCGTTCGAAACGTGAACCCGATGGGATCGGCTGCGTCATGAGGAATGGCGAAAGCGTGCACGTCAATGTCGCCAACCGCGAAATGCTGCCCGGCATGAATCGTCTCCACCCCACGCAGGCGCTTTCCAAAAGTTCCCGGAAGAATGCGCTGCATCGCGTCCATGGTTGACTCGGTGACGTACAGCGGCGCCTTCCACAGCCCGAGCATTTGCGGCAATCCATTGCAATGATCGGCGTGTTCGTGAGTGATCAGGATGCCGTCGATTTGTTTGACGTCGCTTTCGACGGCGGCGAGCCTCGCCAGCGTCTCGCGCTTGCCGAGCCCGGCGTCCACGAGGAGGCGGGTGCGCTCCGTCTCGAGCAACGTGATGTTGCCCGAGCTGCCGGACGCCAGAATGGACACCCGCAAGCCGATCGTGTGGCTCCCCGAATCAACAATCTCAAGCCGCCCGGCCCACTCGGGGTCAGCTCCGCTTGAGCGCAGCTCAAAACAAATTTTGAGAATCATGGCAGACCGTCGAGACGCCGTCAACAGGAGTCCTTCTTAAGTTTGTAAAATCCTTTCGGAATCATGCTCAGCCGAAAAACGCCGGCGCAGGGAATCAGGAAGCGTCACACCTCTTCGGCAGCCTCAACTCCAGGATTCTGCGGCGGCGAGCACGGCCGCGCCAGCTGCCAGCCCTTCGGCGATGCTCTTTTTGTCCGAGTTGCTGGTGAACAGCACGAGAAACGTGTAAGCGGCAGCGAACTTGTCTCGCACAATGCGGCACAGCTCGGGGCCGGAAATGTCCGGTAGTTCCCAATCGGCGATAACCAGGTCAGGAGGCGCTCGGCAAAAAGCCGCAGCGCGTCCGCCCCGTCCTTGGCAAAACTGAGCGTATAAGGGGCCTCGGCCAGTGAGTGCTCGAGGAGCTTACGGGAAACCGGTGAATCATCTACCACAAGAACGCGGATTTCCTGTGACGTCTCAGTCATGACTACACTCTTTGCCTTTCCTCTTTTTTCGCACACACCATCACGGTTGTAACTCGCCGCTATGAACGCACGCCGATGCCCAGAGAGAAGAGAGAGAAATGAGGATTGAGTCCATAGAATCAGTAACTTAGCAACAGCCGCACGGAGCTAGAGGGTGGCACCTCTTGCCGCCTGTCCCGATTCGAACTGCGTGTACCGATTCGAACGGTGGTCGCCTGGCTGGCCGAATCAAGCTGCGCTGCCTTTCTGTTCGCCCACGTCAAATTCAGCCGCGTGAAAACCAAGTTTCTGCGCGGTTCGCACGCCCGATCAGCACGCCCCACGTGGAAGCAGCGACGAATGCGGCAATTGTATGCGGCCTCGTCGCCGTGGTTCCTCGATTTGCACCCTTCCAACCTGACTTCTAACCTCTAACCGACTTCTAACTTCTAGCATCTAGCCTTTGGTATACTCGCGCGGCAAAACATGGAAAAGTACGACCTCATCGCTGTGGGGTCCGGCCCCGCGGGCCAGCGGGCCGCCATCCAAGCCGCGAAATTTGGCAAGCGCGCCGCCCTTATTGAAAAGCTCGAAGTCGTCGGCGGCACCGCCATCAACACCGGCACCATTCCCAGCAAAACTATCCGGGAAGCTGTGTTGCATCTTTCCGGTTATCAGTATCAAAGCATTTACGGCGTGAACTATCGCGTGAAGGAACCCATCACCATGGCGGATCTTTCCTTTCGCGCGCTTAACGTGATTAAGACGGAAATTGATGTGATTCGCGCGCAGCTTTCGCGCAACGGTATCGACGTCCTCACCGGGACCGCCAGTTTTCTCGATTCGCACCGTATCCAGGTAACCAGCGCGCGCGGACAAGCGGAATTCGAGACCCAGCACATTATCCTTGCGACCGGCACGAAGCCTGCCGTTTCTCCGCTTGTACCGTTCAACAATAAGACGATTATCAACAGCGATCAGATTTTGAGCATGCCGGAAATTCCCAAAGCGATGATTGTGGTGGGCGGCGGCGTGATTGGCGTCGAGTACACCTGCATGTTCGCGACGCTGGGTGTGCGCGTGACGCTCATCGAAAAACGCCCGCGGCTGCTGGAATTTGCCGACCAGGAAATGGTGGAAGCGCTTTGCTACCATTTGCGCGACCGCCGCGTCACGCTGCGCCTTAACGAAGAAGTGGAAAGCGTCGAAGAAACGCCGGACCACACCGTGGTCGCGAACTTGAAGAGCAAGAAAAAGATCTCCGGCGAAGCGCTGCTCTACGCCGTGGGGCGCCAGGGCAACGTGGACGAATTAAATCTTGCCGCCGGCGGACTCGAAGCCGATGCGCGCGGCCGCATTCCGGTCGACGAAGAGTACCGCACCAAGCAGTCTCACATTTTTGCCGTGGGCGACGTGATCGGTTTTCCGAGCCTTGGTTCCGTTTCCATGGAGCAGGGCCGCATCGCCGCGGCGAAAGCGTTTGGCATGCCGATTCATTCTAATCGGGCGAATTATCCTTATGGGATTTACACCATTCCCGAGATTTCGTTCATCGGCAAAACCGAAGAGCAACTCACGGACGAAGGCGTTCCCTACGAAGTGGGCATGGCGTATTTCCGCGAGATCGCGCGCGGCCAGATTCGCGGCGACACCACGGGAAGGTTGAAGCTGCTTTTCGATCCCACGTCCAAGGAACTGCTCGGCGTACACATCATTGGCGAAGGGGCGTCGGAATTGCTGCACATCGGGCAAGCGGTTTTCGCGCTGAAAGGCACGGTGGAATATTTTGTGGACACGGTTTTCAATTATCCGACGCTCGCGGAGTGCTACAAAGCCGCGGCGTTCAACGGGCTCAACAAATTGATCAAAGGTTGAATAGGGGGCTGAATTGGGGGTTGATTCCAATGCCGTGTTCATGGGCGGACTTGAGGGTTGATTCGGTGCTTGATTCATGGGCTGACGCGGGCAAAGAAAGAATGAGATGATTTCCGAAAATTTGCAGGGCACGAGATTGGCAGGGACGCAATGAGTAGGACAGTTGGCGTTTTGGTGATGGAACACATCGCGGCGGGCCTGGTCGAAGGCAGCAAGGTGATCGGCCCGCTCAAACTTTTCCCGGAGACGGCGCAGTCGCTCGATCCTTTGCAGTCGATGCCGTCGGGCGACATTACGGAGTGCATCCGCGGACTTGCGGAGAAAGTGGCGGGCGCAGAAATAGTTGAAGCCGTGGGCATTGGCTTTCCGGGAATTATCCACAACGGTGTCGTCGAGGAGTCGCCCAACCTGCAACAGGTGAAGGGCTTCGCGCTGCAGGCGGCGCTTTCTGCTTCGCTCAAAGGCAAAGCCGCGGGAGTTCCCGTGCGCGTTTTCAATGACGCCGACGCCATGGCCGCCGGAATCGCGGCGACGCAGGGAAAACTGAACCAGCTTACGCGCGTGTGGACGCTGGGAAACGGGGTTGGGTTTGGGCGGTATCCCGCGAGTGAAGGCGTGTGGGAAGGCGGGCACTCGGTGGTCACGCTGGACCCGAAGGAGAGTTTCTGCGGCTGCGGTGGCAAAGGGCACCTGGAAGGAATTCTCGGCCGCCGGTCGATGCGCATGCGATTTCTTGACTTGGAGCCGGAGGAAGTGTTTGAGAATGCGCGGGCGGGCGATGCCCGGTGCGCGGAATTTGTGCAGTTGTGCCATCGCGCGCTGGCGGCAGCCACGGCCACCAGCATCCACATGGAGGGCCCGGGGACGTTTTTCATCACTGGGCCGGAAACGAAATTCATCGAGGCCGGATTGCTGGACCGGCTGGTGCACGAAATGGTGAAAATGAGCCCGCTGCAAGGCAGCCGGTTTGAAGTCGTGCCGACCTCGGACGAAATGGGGATCCTCGGCGCCGCCGTGAACGCGGAGCGAGCGGCGAGGATTGAAGTAAAGAAGTAAGGAGGTAACGAGGTAAGGGAAAGGCCCGCGGCAACTCCCACCCCCCGCTTTTTTCGTAAGTGTTGATTCTGAGGCAGTTATCTTTTCTGTAAGTGGTTTGGAATGAGCAGTTCTGGAGGGGGTCTCACGAGTGTTCTTTCTACAAGACTTGCGGAACGAACGTCCTGGCGAAGTGACTTCTCGAAACCGAAGAGATTCCACCCGCCGAGTCGAAGGGTAGCTCAAAAGAAAAACGTAATCCACGTATAAGACGCAGAGAGGCGCACGACCGTGCCGCGAGCGGAGATTGGCGTGGATAATGCGGGTGATCGGCGGAAGTAGGGAGACAAATTGAGCTGGATGGAAACAACGAGGGAACGCGGATTCGCGGTCATTCCCGAAGTGCTCGGGCAGGGGGAGATCGACGGGTTGCTTCAGGAATTGAAACGCGCGAATCTTCCGCACCGCAGAGCTGGGGTACGACATGCGTTGAGAGTTCCTGCGGTTGGAGGGATGGCGCGGCGCGCACCGCTGTTGGAGATGGCACAGGAGATTTTGGGCGACGGAGCATTTCCCTATCGCGCGACGCTTTTTGACAAATCGGCGACGGCAAATTGGCTTGTGGTCTGGCATCAGGATACCGCGCTGCCTTTGCGGGAGCGCCGCGAAGTACCGGGATGGGGACCGTGGTCAGTGAAAGAAGGCGTGCATTATGCGCACGCGCCAGCGAGCGCGCTCGAACAAATATTGGCACTCAGAGTTCACCTGGACGATTCGACGAGCAAGAACGGGCCCCTGCGCGTTCTGCCAGGCACGCACACCTTGGGAGTGCTCACAGACGATCAAATTCATGACCTTTCGACCAAGATTGGCGAAGTTGAATGCCTGGTTGGAAACGGCGATATTCTTGCGATGCGGCCGCTGATCGTGCACGCGTCGTCAAAAGCCCAGAGTGAAATGCCTCGACGCGTCTTGCACGTCGAGTATGCAAGGCAGGGCGCGCTTTCGGATGGATTGCAACTGGCAATCGCGTGAGGATTCGTTGGGAGAAAAAAGCAGATTTCTTGCTGTGCTCGGATGATAGCCAAAAACCCTGGCGAAAGAAGCCCGGCGCTACATTTAATTCTCAGAGGGCAGCGCTACATCAAGACGAAGCGGACAGGTCATTGCGCAGGTCGCGGATTGCGGGCCAGGGGCAAAACCTTTTGCACCAGAACATCGGTGAACCTGGCAGGCTCTTCGATGAACGGGAAGTGGCCCGAGTTTTCAAACCAGATAAATTGTTTGTCGGGCTGTTGACCCGATTGCTTGTCAGGTTGACTAGCTAGGTTTCCGCCAAGTTGTTTATCCGTTCGTTTGTCAGATTGTTTAGCGGGGGCGTTGATCTGGTCGAAGAACTCTTTGGCGAGGGTCGAAGGCGTGTAGGGATCATGCCTTCCCTCCAGGAAGAAAACCGGCACGCGGTAGTCGTAGTCCAGCTCGGCGAGATTCACGCTGGTTAATTCGCGGAGCAGGACGTCGACAGAAAAAAATTGCCCCCGAAACCAATCGAGATCATTGATCAACGAATACTCCGGGGCCAGGAAAATAGTTGTGGGGCCGAGCGAAGAGTCATCGGCTCCGGAAGGCCCGAGCAAAGCCCCCGACCACTCGCGAACGATGCGAATTTGTTTGAAAGTTATGACAGCCGAAGGGTAGGGAGCGATGCTGGTGAGTTCCTGGATGGCTTTCTTGTTCTGCGTGCGGCGAGCTTGCTCCAAGGTATCGCGGTAGAGGACAACCTCGTTCTGCCGCGCGTCGGTGGCCTGGCCAACACCAATATAGGCGTACAACAATTCCGGGTGCTCGTGCGCGAGGCGGAGGCCCAAAATACTTCCCCAGGAATGGCCGAGCACAAAGATCTTGTCGCGTGCGAAGCGATGACAAAGGTAGTTGACCATTTCGAGGGTGTCGGCATTCATGCGCTCCATGGTCATGGTGCGGCGCTGAAGTTCCTCGGAACTCGAGCTATAGGTTTTCCCGGCTCCGCGCTGGTCCCATTGAACGACGGTGAAGTATTTCTCCCAGGGATCCTGAAAAATTCTGGCAATCGGAATGAAAGCGGCGCCGGGTCCGCCGTGAATGAATAAAAGAATCGGATTCTTCACGGACTGGCCGCGCACCTCGATCCACTGATCGATGCCGCCGATGCGCACGGGCTCCACGGTATTGATCCCATCGGGCGAGTGAATGGTGCGGGCGCGGAGAATTTTCCGCTGGGCGCGGTATCGGTATGCGGCTGCGCACAAAACTGCAAGCGCGATTACGGAAACGAGGAATATCGCGAAATATTTGAGACCCTTCTTGATCGACATCGGTGCGCCTCTCGTTTTGGCGAGTCGAAGGGTAGCTCAAAAGAAAAACGTAATCCACGCCAAACAGGCTGCAAAGGAGTCAGGAAACCGTGGGCGTGGGGACGGACGAGAGCGGCGTCGAGCCGCCGCACTCCAAAGGAAGACGCCAGCCCTGAGGCGCTAAGAAAGAAAACGGAAACAGGCAAAGATGCCGGGCTTCCCGACACAAATCGTCGGGACCCCACAAACTACGGCAAAGCCCGGCGCTAGGAAAGCGAGGAGCTGAAGAGGGATTTCTCGCCCCGAAAAAGTGTCCGGGGCGCGAAAAGCGCGCTTCGCTCGAAATGACGCTCGGTAAATGGGTGGCGCGGAGGCAGAAGCTGTGCCAGAGGGAGAAAAGCGGCCCCGCCTTTCAGGAAACAACTTGAAAAGGCGGGGCCCGCGTGACGACTCAGCGCGTGATGGGTCGGAGACGCGCCGACTAACCACGCTTGAGTTGTGGAGATGATTTTTGCAGAGTTGCAATCAGGTCATGCGCCGCAGCTGGGGCGGTAACATGCGACTCGGTGATGATCTTCGCAGCGGTTGTGGAGCTGCCGTAGAGCTTGCGATTGGCTTCCTCGTCGGGCCGGAGAGTAGAGCCGTCGAGGGAAATGCCGGCAAAGGCCCCTCTTGCGCGTGAATAGCTGAGAATCTCCGCGCGCATGTAAGCGTCCGTATCGGCGGAAGCCGAGCGGCCCTTGGGTCCAGCGGCGGCAGAGGCGTCGGCGCCCAGCCTCACCTTGGTGTGAAGCAGGCTGCCTGCTCCGCGGTCATTCATGATGAGAAAGACGAAGTCGGTGGCTTCCCCGCCAACCTGCAAGCCAAAGCTGCCGCCTTCGAGCGCGTACATAGCGGGGGCTCCCCAGGGACCGGTGAAGTCTTTGCCGGTGCGGCAAACCATGGTGCCGCGGCCGTAGCTGCCCCCGACCACGAACGCAGCCTTCAACACGGACGGCATGACGACCACGCAACGGGCCTTGTCCATCAAGTCCTGAGGGATGTTTTCAGGAACATTGAGGACCTCGTGCATCACTTTTCCGGCATTCTGAAGACGATCCTGCTCGGTCTTTGCTTCGCTCGGACCCTTTGCAGACAGGAATGGTCCGGGAGCAAGCAGGCCCGCCACTAGGGCGATACAACACTTTGTGTACTTCATTCGCTGCGCCTCCTTAAACGCGTTCTGGGTTGTTCAATGCAAACCCCTTCTTCGAGCGGGCTGGTCCCTTGTATGCACGACTGAAAGGGCAACTTCCTGCCCAGACTGCCATTCAATTTTCTAAATGCTTGAAGATTCAAGAGGATAAGGGTGATGAGTGCACTCCTCGCCGGAGGGCCTTCTCACTTAGCCGCGGAAGAAGCAGGTAAAATTTGCCGGGCGCAGCGGCAAAAGGAACCTTTTATGTACCAGTACTGCTCCTGGCACAATTGTTTGCGTTCAACACGATGGCGGGCAAGCGAGGGAGTTAGCAGGCGAGGCGCTTAACAGGCAAGGCGGCAGCGGTCGAGGGTGAAGCCGTTGAGCGGGCCAAGGACAGTGACGGCGATTTGGTCGGTCTTGAAGTAGCGTCGCGCGAGGGATTGAAGCTCTTCGCGCGTGACGGCTTCGATAGCGGCAAGGATTTCGTCGAGCGAGAAGAAGCGGCCGAAATAAAGCTCCTGGCGCGCGAGATTGGACATGCGCGAGCTGGTGGACTCGAGCGAGAGCATGAGCGAGCCCTTCAGATGGTTTTTCGAGCGGCGCAACTCTTCTTCGGTGACCAGCGATTCCTTCAAGGAGCGAAATTCCTGAATGGTGAGGTCGATGACCTGGCCGACGGCGTCGGTGGCGGTGCCGGCGTAGACGGTCATCATGCCGGCATCGGAATACGGGGTAAGCTCGCTGAAAACGGCGTAGGCCAAGCCGCGCTTTTCACGAATGTTCTGGAAAAGGCGCGAAGACATGCCGCCGCCAAGGAGATTGTTGAGGACGGCGAAACCGAAGCGGTCCTGGTGCGCCAGCGGCACGGACGGAATACCGATGCAAAGATGCGCCTGCTCGAGGTCGCGCTTGGTTTCAAGGCGAATGGGCGCCTGGGTCTGCGGCGCGCCTTCGCGGTCCGAGGGACCCGCAGGCCCCAATGCGCCGAACTCGCGCTGAACGAGATCGAGAACCTGGTCGTGCTTGACGTGGCCGGCAGCGGTGATGACGAGATGATCCGGCGCAAACCAATTCTGATAGCGCGTGCGCAGCGCGTCGCGATTGAATTTTTTCACCGTTTCCGGCGTGCCCAGAATCGGGCGGCCAAGCGGATGCCCGGGCCAGAAGCCGCGCGTAAAAATCTCGTGAAGAAGATATTCGGGGTTGTCCAAATCCATCTTGATTTCTTCGAGGACGACCTTGCGCTCCTTCTTCACGTCCTCGGAATCGAATTTGGGGCGGAGGACGAGGTCGGCAATCACGTCGAAAGCGATGGGGAGATGCTCGTCAAGGACTTTGGCGTTGAAGCAAATTTGTTCTTTGGAGGTGAAGGCATCGAGCATGCCGCCGACGGAATCCATTTCGCGGGCGATGGTTTCGGCGGAGCGGCGCTCGGTGCCTTTGAAAACCATGTGTTCCATGAAGTGGGCGAGGCCGTTTTCTTCAGGAACTTCGCGACGGGAACCGTTGCGCACCCAAACGCCGACCGAGACGGAGCGGACGTGCGACATGGTTTCGGTAATGACCACCAGGCCATTGGGCAAGGCGTGCTTCTGAATGTCGCGAACTTCGGTCGCCATCTCGGAATTGTGACACAGGTGCGTCGGAAAGGAAAAACGATAATACCGCCCCCGCTAAAGCCCATGAAGACAACGGCTTACAGAATGAAGGGAGGTGCAGAAACGGGCTGCGCGGAAGAGACTCCTATTACAGCAGCTTTTCCGCGAGATTGAGCTTGCCATATTCGCTGGTGAAGAAGAGAGGTACGTCTGCGTAGGCGTCTTTATCGCGATAGTACACTTCACAACTATCAAAGGGCTTGGAATAGATGTGGATGCTGACGGCGCGCTGGTTGAATTCGGCGAGATTGATGACTTCGTGGACCGGCTCCATGGGATTGACGTAGGTGGGATGAGCAGCGTCGAGATCGTAGAGCTCGGTGGGAACGACGTGGCAGGTGCCCTTTGCGTCGTCGCGGTCATCGACGCGATAGTTCTGGATGCGGAGGCGCCCTATGGGCGCGGACATCCAACAATTCTGGCCGCGGTGATTGTGGATGCGGCTGTGCTGGCCGATGTCCCAGCAGAGGGTCATGCACTCGAACAGATCGTTGCGGAAGATGAGGTTGCGCGTGTAATTTCCTTTGGAGAAAAAGCAATATCTTTCGAGGCTCTCGGGATGAACGGCGTGGCGGATGACGTAGTCCTGGACATTTTGCAAGGAGAAGTCGGATTCGGGGATGGCGGAGAGGCCCTTCACCCAATCGTCGATGTTGAGTTTTTCCGTTGCGACGGATTGCGCCATACGATGCCTCCCAACCCTGGTTTGGGATTCGCGGGGATTGCTAAGGAATTATAGCGCATGCGTGCGGAGGTAGAGGAGGTAAAGGAAATAAAGGAGCCGAAGGAACGGAGGGGTGTGCGTCGTTGCCGCTGTGACTTGGTTCTGAATTCGGGGGATGGGATGATGAGGAGGGATGCAATCACGCAGGGATAGCATGATCGAACTGCTGGGCAAATCGAAAGAAGAGTTGCGCGCGTTTTGCGCGACGCTGGGCGAGCCCGCCTACCGCGGAGGACAGATTTATCACGCGCTGTACGCGGAGAGGCGGTTTGATTTTACGCGGATGACGAACTTGCCGGCGGCGCTGCGCGAGCGGCTGGCAAAAGAAGCGCGGATCACCTTGCCAGAGGTGAAGCAGCGATTCGTTTCGACGGACGGGTCGGTGCGGTATTTGTTTGGGCTGAGAGAGAAAGAAGGGGAATTTAACACAGCGGGCTCAGAGGAAGGCACAGAGAAGAGTCAAAAAAGATCTAGGCGCGCACAGATTCAGGCTTCGGTCGAGGCGGTGTACATGCCGAGCGAAGGTCGGCAGACGATTTGCATCTCGACGCAAGCGGGATGCGCCGTGGATTGTCACTTTTGCCTGACGGCCCAACTTGGATTGATTCGAAACCTGACGGGGGGGGAGATTCTCGCGCAGGCGCTGGTCGCGCGGGAAGAACACGGGAGCAAGTCGACTGCCCTAACGATGGAAGAGGATGCCGGACCAGAGAATCAGAGGAGAAATCCGAGCAAAATCGCTTCAGGGGCTAAAGCCCGAATTGGAGGGACGCAACTTATGTCGGGGCTGAAGCCCCGACCTCCTAGACATAAAGTCGGCACGCAGGGTCCAAAGCCCGGCGCTACAGAGACCGCCGGCAAAGTACAAACCAATGTCGTGCTGATGGGGCAGGGCGAGCCGCTGCTGAATTTCGAGCCAGTGATGGCGGCGCTGCGGATTATGCTGGACCCGGAAGGGATGGGAATTTCGCCAAAGCATGTGACGCTCTCGACCAGCGGCATCGTGCCGGGGATCGAACGGCTGGGGCGGGAGAAAGTGCGGCCAAAACTGGCGATTTCGCTGAATGCCTCGAACGATGAACAACGCGACGCGCTGATGCCGATCAACAAAAGATATCCGCTGAAGGTGTTGATGGAGGGTTGCAAGAATTATCCGTTGCGGCCCTGGGAGCATGTGACGTTCGAATACGTGATGTTGGGAGACGTGAACGATTCGCCGGAAGATGCGCGGCGCGTGGTGCGTCTGCTGGCGGCGCTGAAGAAAGTGAAAGTGAACCTCATCCCGTGGAATCCGGGGGAGTTGCCGTACCGCGAATCTTCACCCGAACGAATCGAAGAGTTTCGGCGCATCTTGAATGACAAAGGCGTCCCGGCGTTTGTGCGCTATTCCCGCGGGCGCGACGTGATGGCCGCGTGCGGACAGTTAGCGCTGCTGGATGTGGGTCCTCAGTCATCCGCTAGCACAGTTTTGTGAAAGAGCAAGATCTAGCACGCAGTGGGTTAGCGCGTGTGTGTGTGACCCACCTTCCATGGCCATGCGCCGCCCGGAAGGTCCGTGGCAGCATATAAGTCCCTGAAGCCGGATAGGAGGACACCAACGCCCATGGCGGTAAGAGCGATGCGTGTCCAACCGGGAATTCGGGCAGCCTCAAACACAAGACCCGTGGGCCTTTGCCACCAAGTAAGGAGTGTTGGAACCAGCATGGCCAACATTGCGCCGTAAAGGATTCCCATTAGGGCGTGCGTGACGCGCTCTCCAGCGTACACGTCTCCAAGTTCCCTGCGGACAGCGATTTCAATGACAAAATCCCAGAGTGTCAGAACAATTTCGGCGGCAATGACCGCGAGGAGCGCAGCCGTCCAAGCGCCTTCCCAACGCAACCACGGCAACGTGCTGAACAAAATCGCGTAGAACAAATCGCGAGAAGCGTGCAACATCAACTCGGGGGCAGCTTTCCGGCCCCGCGCCGGCAGCCGAGCTTTCCATTCGTGATAGTAGAGAGTGTCGAAAGCCCCGATGAGTCCCTGAAGTCCCAAGAGATAAAGTGCGACCTTCATCTGCAATTCCCTTAGCTTTTCTGTGGCGAGGAAGAGACGCTGGAACCTTTGATGCCGATGACGGACATGAGGCGACCGGTCGTGCCGGCTTCTTTGCGATGGCTGAAGAGGAGGTCGCGGCGACATGCGGTGCACAGGTCGCTCACGACAATGTTTTGGGCGCGGAGGCCGGCGTCCAGGAGTTGGGCCCGATTGGCTTTCCGCAGATCGAGGAGAACGTTCTGGGGCGGCGGCTGATGGCCCGGCGGCTTCATATTGAGCCATTGCAGGGGATTGGGCTCATCGCCAGTACGCAGCTCATCGAACCATTCCGAAGCATTTGGGAATTGTGATCGGAATTCCGAAGCGACTTCCGTGCCCACTTCGTAGCAGCAGCCTCCGATGGATGGGCCGATGGCGGCGAGCAAGTGCGCGGGTTTGCTGCCGAATTGCATCTGCATCTTGCCGATGGCTTTTGCGACGATGCGTTGCAGGGTGCCGCGCCAACCGGCATGGACAGCAGCAACGGCGCGATTCTTGGGATCGGCCAACAGAATCGGAACGCAGTCCGCGGTCTGGACAGCGAGGAGTAGTCCGGGGCAATTGGTCGTTGAAGCGTCCCCACGGCAGGACACGGAGGGTGGAGCGTTGAAGAGTTGGACGACGTCGGAATGAATCTGGCTGAGTCCGCAAAGCGTGAGGCTTTCTGCGTGGAGTACCGATTGGAAGCGGCGACGGTTTTCGAGAACATTTTCCCTTGCGTCCCATTCCGCGAAGCCGAGATTCAGGACCTTCTCGCCGCCGAGTTCGCTCACACCGCCGGGCCGCGAGCTTAATCCGTGAATGAGCCAGGGAATTTTAGCCAGGGCGCATACCTGGAGAATTCGCAGGCCGCGGGCCTTGCGTTCGGTCCAGTCCTTCGAGGCGAGGGCGCACCCGGACTTTTTTCGGCGGAGGCTGCGGGTCCTTTTCGCGGAGTTCGTAGGCATCGCGGCTCTACCAGTATAATCGGAGCGGGTCGGACTGGCTTGGTCCGGGGCGAACGCGGGCCTCTGGAGGCTTCTTGATCATTGGGATGGGCGTGGACATTGCCGAAGTGGACCGCATCCGGAAGGCGATCGAGCGCTACGGGGAGACGTTTCTGAGACGGCTTTACACGGTGAAGGAGCGAGAATACTGTGAACAGTTCAAGAACAAATATGAGCGCTACGCGGGACGGTTCGCGGCAAAAGAAGCGGGGATGAAGGCACTAGGAACCGGGTGGCGGCGCGGGGTGCGCTGGGTTGACTTGGAAGTGGTACGCGAAAAAAGCGGGCGTCCCACGTTGAAGCTGGCCGGTGAAGCAGAGAAAATCGCCGAGCAGCTCGGTGTGAAACACATTGCCCTGAGCATCACGCATACTGAGGAGCAGGCGCTGGCGCAAGTCATTTTCGAAGGATGACCTATGGATGATTCTCCGGAGTTCATGCGGGCCGCGGCAAACCGAATCGCCACGCAGAGCCAAGCAACACCCGGCGTGGAAGGTTATGTGTTTGACGGGGCGGACGGAAGCCAAATGGCTTTCTGGAATGTCACCAAACAGCGGTATCGGCTGCGCACACGCATGAATATGACGGATACATGATCGTCGCGCAGGGCTGCTACACGTTGATCATCGATGGACCGCGGATCGCTCTTCGAGCCGGTGAGGAATATTTCACCCCGAAGGCGTGCCGCACGCCGGCGAAGTCTTGGCCGGGACAAGAACGATTCACGCTTTTGGCGGACACCGGGCGGACAGAGTTCGGGGGTAACCTCGCGTTCCCTTTCGAAACTTACTTCACGACGAGAAAATCGCCGATGGCCATAGCGTCGATGCCGGCACAATAGAAACTGCGGATCGCTTCGCGCGGGTCGGAGACCAGCGGCTCCCCAAAAAGATTGAAGGAAGTATTGAAGAGAACGGGAGCCGGAGCCCGCTCGCCAAACTTATGCAGCAGGCGCCAGAAACGCGGATTGGCTTCGCGCTCGACGGCGTGGACACGCACCTGACCGCTTTCGAAGGAGAAACGCTCCAGTCCCGGCGGGGCCTCGCGTTTGAGCTTAGCGAGGGAGGCCATGAATCTGCAGTTGGCAGAGCAGTCAAAGAGGAAAGGAACCACTTCGGCGGGCGCGGAAAACGCAAAAGGGTGAAAGTCCTCGCGATGCTTGATGTACTGGTTCACGTTTTCGATGACGTATTCGGAAAACGGAGAGGCCAGAACGCTGCGGTTGCCGAGAGCGCGATGACCGAATTCGGTGCGTCCCTGAAACCAGGCGACAATCTTGTTGCGTGACAGGAGGTTGGCGGCTTCCGCGAAGAGCTGTTCTTCGCCAGGAGGATATTTGTAAATGATCTTGCAGTTGTCGAGAACCGCCTTAATCTCGCCGGAAGAGAAGCCCGGGCCCAGATAAAGATGACGCAGGGGCTGGCGAGCGGAATGCCCAAGACGCTTGCGAGCGAGAAGCGCGGCGCCCAAAGCGCTGCCGGAATTGCCGGCCACCGGCTGTACGTAGACTTGTTTGAAGCCACCGCGCGTCTCGAGAGCGCGAACCAGGAAAACATTCAAGAACAAGCCGCCCGCGACGCATAAAGAGTCCACGGAGTGCTGCTTGCGATAGCGTTCGGTGATGGTGAGGACGATTTCCTCCAGGAGGCCCCGGGCGCTGCGCGCAAGCGACGCGCGAATCTGCGGGTCGGAGGCGATCAAGCGCGGTTCCAGGCCCAGATCGCGCAAAACTGCTTCGGAAAACGTCGTGTCTTCCTCGGTGCCTCCTCCCAAATACCGTGTGTTCAGCACCGGAAGGCCATGGTTGTTCCAACGGAACAGTTTGCGAAACACGGGGACGAAATCGGGCTGGCCGTCCTTGCTCAGCCATTGAACCTTGTGTTCATCGCGGTGAGGGCGGAGACCAAGGAGATGGGTGACGCGCGAGAGAAACCAGCCGAGCGAATTGGGAAAGCGGAGCGTTTGCAGCAGGCGAAGCTCATCGCCTTCGCCGAGATAGAGCGATCCTGAACGCATGTCGCCACGTTCATCGAGGGTCAGTACGAGGGCGCGTTCGAGTGGCGAAGTGTAATAGGCGCTGGCGGCATGGCAGAGATGATGGTCGAGGAAGAGGAAGGAGCCGGATCCGCTGTAGAGCCTGCGCATCTGGCGAAGCTGGCCGGCCTGGCGAAAAGTCTGGCCCAGTGACTGGATCCAGGCGGAAGGGCCCGCTCCTGAAAAGCTTTGGCGGAAATGAACTCTGGCCTGGCGCAAAGCGGAAAGGCCCGGCCGGAAAGGAAACGCAGCGGTCTGGACATCCTGGATTCTTGCATTTCCCTGCTCAAGGCAGCGAACCACGGCCAAACGAGGAATCCCCCCCGCACCCACGGAGCGGCTGAGTTTTTCCTCTTCGATGGCAGCTACGATCGAAGTCTCGTCCACCAGGACGACGGAGGAGTCACGGCCGAAGGCCCAGATGCCGAGGGTAAGCATCGCGTCAAGTGTGCCACGATTTCTAGATCATTCGAAACGAAGCGGGCTCAAAATCGACCGAAAGAACCTCTCCGGTCAAAGAGGTTCCTTCACCGGAAAGCTTCATATCCAGCCAACAATTTGCAGGGTAGACGCCCTCGGCAAGGACCCGGAGATAGTTGCTGGAAAGCGCGGGTGTACGGGTGCCGGAGTCGTCGCCGGAAGGGCGAAGCGTAAGGACGCGAAGTTCCCTGCCTATTTGCGATTGGCGAAATGCAGCGGCTCTCTGGTCGCCGAGAGCGCGCAGTTCGCGGGAGCGGCGCTTGATGACGAAGCCGGGCACCTGGTTGGGGAGAGAAGCAGCCTTGGTGCCGGGACGCTTCGAATAAGAGAAAACATGCAGGTAGGTGCACGGAAGCGCCTCGATGAAGGCAACCGTCGCAGCGTGGTCTTCCTCCGTCTCGCCGGGAAAACCTGCGATAACGTCGGCGCCGATGGCAGCATGCGGGAGCCGTTCGCGGATGAGTTCGACTCGGCGCGCATAATGCTCGGCGCGGTACCAGCGATGCATGGCGGCGAGGACACTGTCCGAACCCGACTGTAACGGCATGTGAAAATGTTGGGCGAGCCGCTCGGTCGAGGCAAAAAGCTCCATAAGATCCTGGGTCACGTCCATGGGCTCGATGGAGCTGATGCGCAACCGCTCGACGGTGGTCTCATCCAGGATTCGACGGAGCAGGTCTTCGAACTCAACGCGCGGCGAAAGCTCGCGGCCGTAGGTGCCGAGATTGATCCCGCTCAAGACGATTTCGCGATAGCCCGCCTGGCTGAGTTTCTGGAGCTCTCCAATTACGGTGTCCGGCGGCAGGCTGCGGCTCTTCCCGCGAACAAAGGGAATCACGCAAAACGAACAACGCGAATTGCAGCCATCCTGAATCTTGAGAGTCGGTCGCGTGTGATTCCCTTCCCCGCCAAAGACGGGAGTAGTGAGCAGTGTCTGCTGCTCGAAGATGTCTCCGATCAAGATTTCCGCCGGCTGCTGCAATTCCGGCTGAGATACCGGCGAAATCGCCGAGAGCGGAAGAAAGCCGCTCGAACGGGAAAATCCAGGATGCGACGAAATCGTTTCGATGAGCTCTGGAATCTGCGGTTTGTGCGAATTGCCGACAACCCAGGCGACGCCGGGGAGTTGGCGCAACTCCTCCGGGGCGCGCTGCGCGTAGCATCCGGTGGCGATGACCCGAGCACGGGGATTTGAGACGTGCAGCTTTCGAATGGCGTCACGGGCTTGCGCGTCAGCCGAAGCCGTCACGGTGCAAGTGTTTACGATGACGATATCGGCGGAAGAAGCGTCCTGGGCTGACGTGCAGCCCCGCTGGAGCAATTGCCGCTCCAGAGCCGCGCCATCGGCTTGCGTCGCGCGACAGCCAAACTGTTCGATGTAAAACGTCGCCATCGAGCTTCTTCCTCAACACCATCCCTAGTTCTCGCATAAGCATATCGGCTTTCCCAGCTAGCTGGTAGCCTTCTGTCAACGAAGCTTCGCCGCTCGCGTGACTCGGCTTTACTCTCGCAAGGCCGCTCCGTTACAATTTCTCAACTTTCATGGCCCATCGACGGCAAAACCCTACGGCGCTCGACAATCCGAAGGTTTCCATTGTCATCCCCGTTTATAACGAGAAATCCACAATTGATGAGATTCTGCGGCGCGTTCTGGACACGGAGTTCCGCAAAGAAGTGATCATCGTTGACGACTGCTCGACGGACGGCACGCGCCAGATTCTGGAAAACATGGCCGCCCGGCAAGCGAACAACGAACCGTCTGCCCCAGCTCAAGACGGAAGCGATGCTGTTGAATTGCGCGACCTGCGCTTTTTCTTTCAGACGCCCAACCAGGGCAAGGGCGCAGCGCTCCGGCGCGGTTTTGCGGAGACTACGGGTGAAATCGTGCTGGTGCAAGACGCGGACCTCGAGTACGACCCGCGCGATTATTCCGTATTGCTCGAGCCCATCATCGACGGCCGCGCCGACGTGGTCTATGGTTCACGATTCCTCGGCGGCCCGCAGCGTGTGCACTACTTCTGGCACTACGTCGCCAATCGCATCCTTACTTTACTTTCGGACATTTTCACCAACCTGAAGCTCACGGACGTGGAAACCTGCTACAAGGTTTTTCGCAAGGAGGTTCTGAAGGGGATTGAAATCAAGTCCAACCGCTTCGGATTCGAGCCGGAGATTACCGCGAAGATCGCCAAGCATGACTGGCGAATCTACGAAGTGCCAATCACCTACGCCGGGCGCACCTACGAGGAAGGAAAGAAAATCACGTGGAAGGACGGCGTGCAAGCCTTGTGGTGCATCATCCGGTTCCGATTGAGTGACTAAGCCGTGGCCCGTGCGTCGTTTTCATAACCGCGAGGATGTTTCAACTTCCACGTCCAGGCGGACTGAATAATCTCTTCGAGCGAAGAATGGGCAGCTTCCCAGCCCAGCACGCGCTTTAGTTTTTCCTTGCTGGCAACCAGTACCGCCGGATCACCGTGCCGCCGCGGCCCGAGTTTGCGCGGAATCTTGCGGCCCGTGATTCGCTCTGCCACATCAATCACTTCGAGAATCGAATAGCCGCGGCTATTGCCGACGTTGAACGCTTCCCCGGACACGCGGTCGAGCTCCAGAAGTGCGCGAACGTGGGAATCCGCGATGTCCAGCACGTGGATGTAATCCCGAACGCAGGTGCCATCCGGCGTCGGATAGTCCGTTCCAAAAACGTCCACATGCGGCAGGACGCCCGCGGCGGCGTCCAGCACACGCGGAATCAAATGCGTTTCCACGCGATGGTTTTCGCCGCGTTCCTGCGACGCACCCGCGGCATTGAAGTAGCGAAGCGTGGCGTACTGAAGGCCCGTATACGCCTTATAGTCCGCCAGAATGCCCTCGAAAACCAGCTTGGATTTCCCATAAGGATTGATGGGCGCCTTGCGATGGTCCTCAGGGATGGGCACGATTTCGGGCTCGCCGTAGGTCGCGGCCGTCGAGGAGAAAATGAATTTTCGCACGCCGTGGCGGGTCATAGCGTCCAGCAGATTTACCCCGCAGGCTACATTGGTCGCATAAAAGATGCTTGGCTCTTTCACCGATTTGGCAACCAACGCTTCGGCCGCGAAGTGCATCACCGCGTCAATCTTGTGTTGCTTGAAGACACCTTCGATCTGCTCGCGGTTTCCCAAGTCTACGTTGCAGAACGCCGCCCCCGGCGGCACGGCGGCACAGTGTCCTTCCAAAAGACTGTCCAGCGCGATCACCTTCATCCCGCGCGAAAGCAAAACTTCCGCACAAATACTGCCGATATATCCCGCCGCGCCTGTAACCAGAATGTTCAAGGGATTCCACTCCTGAGAAGAAAGAGACGCAATCAAATTGCAAAGACTTAGGATACATCAGAACGGCGAGTGGGAGTTGACAACCAGGGAGCAACGACGGGACTAGGCCTGCGATAACCGGCGCTGGAACGTCAACAAAATCAGGTCCGCGCGGCGGCGCACGCCGAATTTATTGAGCAAATTCGAAACGTGAAATTTCACGGTGCGTTCCGCGATATTCAACTTGCTGGCGATTTCCTTATTTGAGAGGTTTTCGAGCAGCGAGTCCAACACTTCCTGCTCGCGCCGGCTCAGGTTGGTTACGGAATCCGTCTTCAGCCTGCGGCCCTGGCTGGTGAGAATGGAATCCACGAATCCGGAAAGAAGTTGCCGCGGCACCCAGAACCCACCATTGGCGACCAGGGGCAGCGCTCGGATCAGTTGTTCCCGCGCTTCCATATACGTGAGCAGGCCCTTCACGCCCAGCCGCAGCAGCGAAAAACTGTTGTTTTCTGCATGTTGTTCGCCAACGACGATCAGCCGCGATTCCGGATACCGTTCCAGGATATTCGTGAGCAGCGCGCCGGTAGCGGGCTTCGCGGCGTGCGCGTCAATCACGTAGACGTGGGCTTTGGGCGGCTCCAGGTGGCGCAGGTCCGGCGCCAACACGGACTCCAACTGCTGCGCCACGACCTTGAATGGTGCTTTCTCCAAAATTCGTTCAAATTCGCTCAGCACCAGAGGGTGCGGCGACAGGATGCAAACGGTCAGTTTTGAGGACGCACGTTTTGTATTCACTGTTTGCCAGCCTAAGAGAAAACTGGCCAAAGGGGCAAGTCCCTTTGGCGGGCCTGTTCCTGAACTGTTACTGTCAATTAGGGTGCTTTTTTCCGGGGTACCAATCGCAACAAGATCTCAACAATCCGCCCGGCCGCGTGGCCGTCCCATAACGGAGGGATTTTGCCAGCTTTCCCCCTGCCGGCCAACACGTCCCTCGCACCGGCGACAATCTTAGCAGGATCTGTCCCCACAAGCAGGTTCGTTCCCTCGGAAATCGTCACCGGCCGCTCGGTATTCTCGCGCAACGTCAAACAAGGAATACCGAGGGCCGTGGTTTCTTCCTGAATACCCCCGGAATCGGTGAGCACCACGGCCGCTTTGCTGAGCAGGCATAGAAAATCGAGGTAGCCAATCGGAGAAATCATGCGCAATTGCGGATGAGGGCGGATTTCGGCCTGAGCCATCCTCTGCTGCGTCCGGGGATGCACTGGGAAGATCACCGGAACCTCCGTCGCCACTGCGTTAATCGCCCCCAGCAGCTCGCTCAGCTTCTCCGGCGAGTCAACATTCGCAGGACGATGCAGGGTGAGCAAGCCAAAGCGCTCCCAGCCCGCTCCATTTTTCAGCCCTAGTTCATCTCCGATGGCCGATCGTTCAGCGACAGATAAGAAGTGCCGCAGCGAATCAATCATCACGTTGCCGACCAGAAAAATGCTTTCGCGCGGCCGTCCCTCTTTCAAAAGGTTCCCGATGGCGTCTTCTTCCGTGACGAAGAGAAACTCCGCCAGCGCGTCGGTCAACACACGATTGACTTCTTCCGGCATGGTCCGGTCGAAGCTGCGCAGTCCCGCTTCCACGTGGGCCACGGGGATGCCCATCTTCACTGCCGCCAGCGAAACCGCAATCGTCGAATTGACGTCCCCGACCACCAGCACCACATCGGGCTGGTGCTGCTCAAGAACGGGTTCGACGCGCTTCAAGATCTCCGCCGTCTGCGACGCGTGCGAGCCCGAGCCGACTTCCAGATTTACTCGGGGCGCGGGAATGCCCATCTGGCGAAAGAAAATGTCAGAAAGCCCTTCATCATAGTGCTGGCCGGTATGCACTAAAACGGCCGTGATTTCCGGATGCTCCCGCATCTCTCTTAGGAGCGGCGCAATTTTCGGCAGGTTGGGACGCGCTCCGACAATATTGAGGATTTTTAGGCTGGGCATTTTCAGACCATGGGGCAGTACTGGTTCGTTACCATAATCGGCGCGTAGTATAGCACCCGGAAACTGTGTTTCGATGGGCTCAGTTCCCCATTCGGCCCCTAAAAACACTCATTCCCTGCTTCCACGTTCGTGATTGCCCGAGACCTCGCGTAAGATAATAGATTAGCTATCTGTCGGTTTTCTCTTCGGCGCGCATCGCTCTACAGCGAACGCAACCTCGGAGAAAGTGGCAAGGAGCACAGTATTTCAGCGAATGCGTAATCTGAACGAATCCGGCAAAGCGTTACGAGAGTTGCTCTCGCAGCGAATCCTGGTGCTTGACGGCGCCATGGGCACCATGCTGCAGCAGCGCAACCTGAGTGCGGCGGATTTTGGCGGCCCTGCGCTCGAAGGATGCAACGAGAATCTCGTTCGCACGCGCCCCGAGGTGGTCCTGGACATTCACCGGAAATACCTGGAAGCCGGCGCGGACATCATCGAGACCAACAGTTTCGGCGGCACACCGATCGTTCTTGCGGAGTACGAACTCGCCGCGGACGCGCATCTCCTCAACAAGCGTTCTGGCGAACTGGCGCGGAAGGCGGCCGACGAATTCAGCACCGGCGGAAAGCCGCGGTTTGTAGCGGGTTCCATGGGGCCGACCACGAAGGCGATTACTGTAACAGGCGGCGTAACGTTTCCAGACTTGCGCGAAGCCTATTACGAACAAGCGAAGGGGCTTGTGGAAGGAGGCGTGGACCTTCTCCTGGTGGAGACCTGCCAGGACACGCGAAATATCAAGGCCGCGATTCTCGCCATTCGGCAGCTTTCTCGGGAAATCGGGGCTGATATTCCGTTGATCATCTCGGTCACGATTGAAGCGATAGGCTCAATGCTTGCCGGCCAGACCATTGAGGCAATGTGGGCGTCGCTGAAGTTTGCAAAGCCTTTGGCTTTTGGCATGAACTGCGCCACTGGGCCGGAATTCATGACCGACCATATCCGCACCCTGAGCCAGTTTACAAGCGAGTTCGTCTCTTGCTATCCCAACGCCGGCCTGCCGGACGAAGAGGGCAAGTATCTGGAGACGCCAACTTCGCTTGCGGCGCAGCTCGAGAAATTCGCGGATCACGGCTGGCTGAACCTTGTCGGCGGCTGCTGCGGCACAACCGAGCAGCACATTCGCGCAATCGCGGAGATGACCCATGGTAAGAAGCCGCGCCAGCGGCCCGCGGAGACCCATCGCGCTATTTATACGGGAATCGAGGCCATTGAAGCGGAAGAAAGCACGCGGCCGTTGCTGGTCGGCGAGCGCACCAACGTCATCGGCTCGCGGCTGTTCAAGAATCTGGTTGCCGAGGAAAAATGGGAGGAGGCCAGCGAGATTGCCCGGCGGCAGGTGCGCGGCGGCGCGCAAGTCGTGGATGTCTGCTTGCAAAGTACCGAGCGCGACGAAAAAAGGGACATTCCTCTTTTTTACGAAAAGCTGATTCGCAAAGTGAAGCCGCCCATTATGATTGATACCACCGATCCAGCGGCCATCGAACTGGCGCTCACGTACTGCCAGGGCAAGTCCATCATCAATTCCATCAATCTGGAGGACGGCGAGGAAAAATTCCAGCGCACCGTGCCAATTGCGCATGAATACGGGGCCGCCGTCGTCGTGGGGTGCATCGACGAGGATCCAGTCCAGGCACAGGCTTTCACGCGCGAACGTAAGCTAGCCATCGCTCAGCGCTCCTATCGCCTGCTCACGGAAAAGTACGGCCTCGCGCCGGAAGACATCATCTTCGATCCACTGGTCTTTCCATGTGCCACGGGCGATGAGAACTACATCGGCGGCGCCGTCGAGACTATGGAAGGGATTCGCCTCATCAAACAGGCGCTGCCGGACGTGCGCACGATCCTTGGCATCTCCAACGTTTCGTTCGGCCTGCCGCCTGGCGCACGCGAAGTAGTGAACTCGGTTTTTCTCTACTACTGCACCAAGGCCGGTCTGGATCTGGCGATTGTTAATACGGAGAAAATCGAGCGCTTTGCGTCCATCCCGGCCCACGAGCGGGAACTCGCGGAAAACCTGCTTTTTTCCCATCCGCCCAAGAGTGCGCCCGCAGACTACCGGGGCGTGAGCCTCTTGCTCGACGCTCCCGCGGACTGGCGTCAGCAGAGCAAGGAACAGCGCGCGGCCGTCAATCAATTCTGGATCGCGTCCATTGCCGAGCATTTCCGCACCGCCAAGAAAAGGGAAAAAGCGCGCAACGATTTACCTCTTGATGAGCGGCTCGCGAACTACATCCTTGAAGGCACGCGCGACGGATTAATCGCCGATCTCGAGCGCAAACGCGCCGCGGGCACCGCACCGCTCGACATCATTAACGGGCCACTGATGGCTGGAATGGCGGAAGTCGGCCGCCTTTTCAACGCCAATGAATTGATCGTCGCGGAAGTGCTGCAATCCGCGGAAGCCATGAAGGCTGCAGTGAGCCACCTCGAACAGTTCATGGAAAAAGCGGACACCGCCAAGCGCGGAAAAGTGGTTCTTGCTACGGTCAAGGGCGATGTCCACGACATTGGCAAGAACCTCGTCGAAATTATTTTCAAGAATAATGGATACGACGTGGTGAATCTTGGCATCAAGGTTCCGCCCGAAGAATTGATCAAGGCCTACCAGCAGCATCACCCGGACGCCATCGGCCTTTCCGGCTTGCTGGTGAAGAGCGCGCAGCAAATGGTGACCACCGCCAGCGACTTGAAAGACGCGGGAATCGAGATTCCTCTGCTCGTGGGTGGAGCGGCCCTGTCCGCCAAATTCACGCAGACCAAAATCGCGCCGAGCTACGGTAAAGCCGTCTGCTATGCGAAGGACGCAATGACCGGTCTGCGTTTGATGAATCAGTTGATGGACCCGGCGACGCGCGAGACGGTATTGCGCGAGCACACCGGTTCGGGAAATGGTTTCAGTGTTTCGACAACCGTTAGCGTTGCACCCATTCCGAAGGTGGCACGCTCTCCGCGCATCCGCGCGGACTTGCCGATCCCGGCGGTGTCGCATCTCGACCGCAA
>QHYM01000460.1 GCA_003223295.1 Acidobacteriota bacterium
GCAATTGACACCCGGTGAGAGAATGAGATCGAAATGCAGTCCATGAATGGCGCGATCCCATCTGCGGCAGGATGCGTTCAAAAGCAGCCAGAACAAGAATTCCAGCAAATGAGGTCCCGGAATCGAGGGCACCTTGTGCCAGATGATCTCGCCGCGTTCCGAGGCGCTGGCACCGGCGGGCGGCCCGAGAGCCAGGTCATCGACGCGCTGCGAATAAAGATGGATTTCGCAATGGTAGATGCGAGCGAGGCGTTCGAGCAGTTCGGCTAGAGAACGCTCCGTACCATGGCGGCGGTCCACGAAAGGAGAAACGACGGCAAGGCGCACGTCAACGCGTCCAAGATTGTTGAAAGGGTTGCTGAAACTGAGCGCCCGGCGGCGCGGCTGCAAATTGCGCCGAGACAGCAAGGGTGGGCAAGCGAAACAAGACGCCCAGGAGCAGCCACAAATAGGCGTTCGGTACAAAATCCTCGTAGGGTTGCATCCCGGCATAGGTAATGGGAATCAGCAAAACTCCCGCGTACCAAAAAATCATGAAGCCAATGGGAAACCAGGGCGTGCCCTTCAGCTTTTTCACCACGCGCCACGCTGAGAGGATAATCGCAAAGGACATTAGCAGCCAAAGAAGCAAACCGCCAATGCCCATTTCCACGACGAGAGTGCCGAACCCGCTCTCTACTCCGATGACCGGAGGCTTGGTATGGAAGAATCTTGCGACGTACTGCGTGCCAAGAGACGTGGTGCCGATACCGTAGCCATAAGGCCAGCGTTCGTAACCGAACGCGCCCAAGAAATTTCGGACCGGGTAATCCCAGGTGCGATTCTGCAGCTCGCTGGCGCTGCTGCTGGGAGACAGCGTCTCCGAGTAAAAGGCCACACGGGAAAGGAGGGCCTCAGGAAAGAGGAAGAACAAAAGGGCGATGCCGACCACGACACCGGCAAAGGCGCGCTGAAGCGTGCGCAGGACCCGTACCACTTCGCGCTGGCGCCAGGGAGCACCCCAGACAAAGGCGAGTGAACCGACCAGAGCCGACCCGCCGCCCCACATGACCACACCGCGCGAAGAACCCAGAACGAGCGCGGCGGCCGTCAAGGAAAGAACCACAAAAGCAAAAGTTCTTCCTCGCTTGTGGCGAAGCAGGAGGTAGCCGGCAAAACCGAACACCATAAGCCAGGTCACCAGCAAGAAATTCCCAAAGCGTCCGGTGCTTACGAACACCGATGTGGGGCGATAGAAGGTTAATCCGGAGATAGGCGCGACGCGATAGAGTGTGCTTAATTCGCGAATGTCATCAGCAAGGGTAGGTGGATTCAGGAACGTGTGACCCAGGATGGCTTGCGCTATCCCGAGCCCGCTAATGATTACGGCAAGCGTGAGGTTCACGAAAAAAAAGCGGCGCAGCTCAGCTTCTGAATTGATGAGTGCATAGCCCACGAACAGGAGAGGGACGTAGTAGAAGAACAAAAGGAGCGGCATGAGAAAAGGAGGTCGGAAGCCAGTTATCTCCTTGCGTCGGTAAGCCGTTAGAAAAGAAATATAGACGACCAGGAGCAGAAAGTCCTTGGCGAAGTAAATGACCATGTTGTTCCCGAGATATTTGCGGGCAAGGTCTTCGAACAAAAGCCAGGCGAGGAAAAAATAAAGGCCCTTGCGCCAATCGTTGAGAATGGCAATCACAATAGCGCAAACCACAAATGCCATCCCGACAAACGCGAGCCCCGTCATGTCGTCGGCAATGACGAAGCCGGCGGCCTTGTAAGCGGCAACCACAAAAAGGACTAGGAATCCGAGAACAGCCAGGGGACTACGGCGAAGATTGGCGGGAAGGGCTTGGGCGACCAGTTTCACGTCAGGCCCCCTCCCCCTTTCGCCTTTTTTCGTAACTGCGCCTTCTAATGGACTTCCAAGGCTGCATTTTTGGAACTGCGCATTCTAAAGGACTTATCGCACGAAATCGTGTGACTGCGTATTGTAAATCACTTAAGGGAGTAGGGAATCGAAAGTTTAATAGCTGAAACCAAAGGCGAGATCCGCTCGATGGTTCCCCAGTTCTAAGATGGGAAGAACAACCCCACACCCCGGCAGTTTTCGTAAGAGTGGCAAATAAAGGACTTAGAGCATACGGAACTTGGAAGAATGTACGGAAAACTGGAATTAGGAGGAAAGGAATAAGTAAAACGCGAGAGACCGCGGGTTCCCAGTGGGGATGGCGTTCACTTTTCAAGGGGGGAGATTACCATAGAAGTACCTTAGCCGTCTGAGAAAAATAGTAAATCGCTCATTTCTAGGGAGATAGCGAGGTGGCTCAGAGGCACCGCGAGAGAATGTGGGACAGTTTGTGGCTCGTCATGACCCAGCGGTCGGAACGAGCGTATATCTGCCGAGCAGTGCTTTCCTTTAGGCAGGTCTTCATGCATGATTGGGCCGGAAATGAATCAGGAAACAGGATCAACGACAAGCAAGATCAAGCAAATCCTCGTCTCTTGCTGGGCGATAGCTTCTTTCCTCTGGTATTTCCATCGATTCTTTCCGGCCTTGACTCCCGTACTCCATAGACTGCTGCTTCGCGTATGGCATTAGGAATCGCTGTCTTAACGCTTCTCGAAGTCGTCGCTTTCTGCCTGGGTTTCGCCTCCCTTGGGAACGTGCTCCTGCGATTTCTAAGGTTGGAGATGGAATCGGATGCTGAGCACTTTCTTGCCGCGGCTGCAGCCGGCTTAGTCGCGTCCGAAATTCTTCTTTTTCTGGTCCAAATCCCACAGCACATCAGGCTCGGATGTCTTGCCGTTGTGACAGTGTTGTGCAGCTTATTAGCATGGGAATGGAAACGGGTGTGGAAGAAATTGCGAGGAGGGCTCCGGCAAATGGCTCCGCAGTCGCCCCTAGGGAAGGTCTTTCTCGCACTCGTTGTAGTCGTAGTTGCGGTTGAGTTCCTAGTGGCTTTGGCTCCCCTGACTGGATCCGATGCTCTCAACTATCATTTTGCCGCGCAAAAGGAAATTCTTAAACGCGGCTTCTATCCAGACTTCTCGAACTCTCACTCCTTCCTGTGTGGTCATCACCATCTGCTGATCCTGCTGGGGCTAGCGCTCGGCAGCGAGCAATTGGCATTGGGATTCATTTTTCTTGGAGGGATTCTAACAGCGGCCTCTTTGGCCTGCCTCGCCTCCCGGTGGGCCCCATATGAGATCGTGACAGGGTTTGTGCTGATCTTCCTGCTTACGCCGGTCGTGTTTTGGCAGGTGACGTCCTCCGGTTCGCCGGATGTTTACATGGCGTTTTTGGCGTGCACGGCAGTG
>QHYM01000143.1 GCA_003223295.1 Acidobacteriota bacterium
TAATTTAAGAATTAAGACCGGCAAATCAGGTTGCCGCGCTCACTCGAATGTTTCGTGCGTGTCGCGATCATCTTCGCCGGCAAGAAAGCAAAATGCAAAGTTTTTCAGAACTCTCAATATCTCCTTCCTTGAAGGAGCGGCTCAAAACAGCAAGATTTTCAGTGCCGACCGCGGTGCAAGCCGCGGCTATCCCGCAAGCACTGGCAGGTAAGGACGTGGTCGCTACGGCGCAAACAGGAACGGGTAAAACGCTAGCCTTCCTCATTCCGGTGATCGAAAAGTTGCTTGGGCAGAATACCCCCGGCATCACCGCGCTCGTGCTCGTTCCAACTCGCGAACTCGCGATGCAAGTGGTTGCACAAGCCAACGCGCTGCAAGGGAAACAGGCGCCGCAACCAGCCCTGGTAGTTGGCGGGTTACCCGAAGCACGACAACTCGATGCAATTCGCAAAGGAGCCCGGCTGGTGGTCGCGACTCCCGGCCGCCTCGAGGATTATCTCGACCGCAGATTGGTATCCCTCAGTGGCGTGAAGATGCTCATCTTGGATGAGGCGGACCGTATGCTGGACATCGGGTTTCTACCTGCGATCCGGCGGATTGCGTCGGTACTGCCTAAGGAACGACAGACTCTCTGTTTTTCCGCAACGATGGAAGCAGCCGTAACCCGGCTCGTGAACGACTATACGAAGAACGCGGTTCGCCTGGCGTTCGGTTCTACCTTGAAGCCTTCGGAGAATGTACGGCTGCAGGCGTTCGAGGTGGCCGAATCACGCAAATCGGAAATGCTGCACAACCTGCTTGATAAAGAGACCGGCCGTTGCCTGGTTTTTTGCAGGACCAAGCGAGGCACAGAACGGATCGCTAAGAACCTGAACCGCCAGGGAATCCATGCGGCGATGATCCATGGGGACCGTTCGCAATCCCAGCGAACTGCAGCACTCACCGGATTTCAGCGAGGGCAATACCGCGTGCTGGTCGCGACGGACGTCGCTGCCCGCGGCATTCACGTGCAGAACATCGCACACGTGATTAACTATGACCTTCCCGAGGTAGCCGAAAACTTCATTCATCGTGTTGGCCGTACGGGGCGAGCCGGTGAGCGCGGTGTTGCTTCCACTCTCTTCGTGAGCGAGCAGCGAACAGAGTTGTTCCAGTTGGAACGCGCCCTTGGGATTCGCATAGAGAGAGTTTCCATAAATGGTGAGTCGTTCGAGAAGAGTGCACGCATTCATCGACCCCGCATGGAGGTCATGACCGCGCCACCCCGCCCTAGGATGGTCCGTTTGCCCGGGGAATTCCTGCAAGCGCAGATGGAAAGCTAATCCTTCCGGGACATCGGCCAGCCGATCGTGGAGATTGTCGTGCGCTCAAACACGTAAGTGTGCCATCATGGACGTGCCGCGCTTGTCGCTCTTTTGAAACCTCTCGATCCATTTAAGAGGCTCCTGAGTGCACACTTGCGACTGTTTCCCTTTCGGAAGGGCAAGTCTTTCTAAACGACGGGATTGTCCTGCAGAAGGTTGGGTTTCAAACCGAAGGAGCGAATCGAGAATGAAAAGTCTTTTTGTCGGCAACATGAGCTTTCAAACTACGGAGGCCGATTTGACGGCGCTCTTCCAGCCCTTTGGGCAGGTTGGACGCATTCACATCGTGACCGACCGCGAAACCGGCCGGGCTCGCGGCTTCGCTTTTGTGGAAATGCCCAATGACGCCGACGCGGCGAAGGCCATTGCCGCTTTGGACGGCAAAGAATTAGGCGGCCGGAACCTTAAAGTGAACGAAGCGCGGCCCAAGGCTGAGCGCCCCCCGCTCAGAAATAGCGGCGGCGGACGCCCCGGCGGTGGACGCGGCCGCGGCGGATTCTCGCACGAGGATTACCGCGAATCGGCTCGCCAGCCGCGCGAACCACGCTGGTAAGCCTGCTACTCACAAATGAAAGTGGAATGGAACCGGGCTTCCAAGGAGACTTATGAGCATCACCTTCCAAAAGCGTCAGAAGGAAATGAAGAGGCAGGAAAAGCAACGCGCTAAGGCGGAACGGCGAGAGCAGAAAAAATTCGCCAAGCGCGCGGCAAAAGAAGCGCAAGCTACGGCGACAGTATTACCATCCGATACGGAACCACAGTCTCAATCGCAGGACAAATAACGAGTCCGCCCAGGTAGCGGCCCGATCCAGACCGAAGAGCCACTTCCCTCTCTTTTCTGTCAGTCAGCTAGCCGCAACGTTTTGAGTCGGCTTTATTCCCTCTGCCGCCCCCTCCCCGGCGTGCGCGGCAAACTCAAATTCTTGCATTTTTGGCGAAACGGAAGGCGGGTTGAGCCGTCTCTACCTATAGCTGTCTATGGGAGAGGTCTTGGCAAAGCCAAAGAGTGACGTTCTGCAAGGCACGTTGGCGCTATTGATCCTGAAAACGCTAGAGCATGGGGCAATGCACGGCTACGGAATTACGCTGCATATCCAACGGGTTTCGAGCGACGTTTTGCGGGTCGAGGAAGGCTCGTTGTACCCAGCGCTGCACCGGATGGAACAGGATGGATGGATCACTGCGGAGTGGGGGACATCAGAAAACAATCGGCGTGCGCGTTACTACCGGCTGACCGCGACTGGCCGTAAGCAACTTGCAGAAGAAGAAAAGAATTGGGCCCGGCTCACAGAAGCCGTCGCTAGCGTGCTGCAATTCGCCCAATGACATCCGACATCAATCTCTCTGGGCAAAGGAGCCGATAAAACCATGTCCCTGCTTTCCCGCCTCAAGGGCTTGTTGCAGATCCGTCGCCTCGAACGCGAGGTCGACGAAGAGCTCCGCTCTCACATCGAGATGCGCACGCAAGACAACATCGCCGCAGGAATGCCGCCCCAGGAAGCGCGCTACGATGCGCAACGCCGCTTTGGCAGCTCGACTCTGGCAAAGGAAGACATGCGCGCCATGGACATCGTCGGTTGGATCGATACCATTGGCCAAAATCTTCGCTACGCCTGGCGGATGCTACGGCGCAGCCGGGGCTTCGCTCTCGTCGCCATTCTCACGCTCGCTCTCGGCATCGGCGCGAACGTCGCCATCTTTACGGTGGTCCATGCCGTTCTTCTCCAACCGCTGCCCTTTCCACATTCCGAGCAACTCGTTCGGGTTTACGACGATTTGCGCGCTAACAATACGCACGACGTCGGTATGTCGGTGCCGGAATTGTGGGACCTGCAAGACAAGTCGGGCGTGTTTCAGGATATTTCCGCGGCCTGGCCTGTCGACGCCAACCTCACCGGGGGCGAGCATCCCGATCGCGTCGAGTTTCTCGGCACCAGTACGAGCTATTTCACGTTGCTTGGAGTTCGCGCGCAACTCGGGCGCGTGTACAACGTACAGGACTCTCGACCAGGTTTCACCGAAGGCATCGCTATCAGTGATGGCTTCTGGCGCAGAATGTTTGGCTTAGATCCAAGCATTCTGGGCAGACAAATCCGGCTAGACGGCGACCTTTACACCATCATTGGGATACTGCCGCCTGAGTTTCACAACCCGGGACGTTCCTTGGGCAGCGAAGTAGAAGTTTTCGCGGCCGCAGGGTTTAACGCTGCTCCTTTTCCGACGCCGCCACAGCGAGCATCCCGATATTTGCCGGGCGCGATTGCACGCCTGAAACCCGGCTTGACAGTGGCTCAAGCACAAGCCCGATTAGATGCTTTCACTGCGCAACTGAGCCGCGAGTTTCCCGTCGAATATCCTCCAGCGGCGAACTGGGGAGTGCGCCTCGTGCCTATTCAGGACGACTTGGTGGGAAAAGTGCGCGCCGAGTTGCTGGTCCTCTTCGGCGCGGTGGGATGCGTTCTTCTCATCGGCTGCGTCAACCTGGCCAATCTTCTCTTAGCGCGCGCCGCACATCGGCAGAGGGAGATTGCCGTCCGGCAGGCTCTCGGCGCGGGCCGCACCCGGCTGATTTGGCAACTGCTTACGGAGAGCATCCTCTTGGCCACAGTTTCGGGGCTGGTTGCTTTGCTCATTCTCGCGTGGTCTAAATCATCGCTTTTGAGTCTTGCTCCAGCAAACATGCCCCGATTGAATGAGGTAAGCCTCAGCTCCGGTGTGTTGCTGTTTGCGTTTTTCGTCTCCATCGCCACTGGAATCGTTTTCGGCCTCGTGCCGGCTTTTCAGATGGTGCGGCCAAACCAGGTACTGAATCTGCGCGAGGGCAGCGGCGGTTCAGGCACGAGCAGGCGGCAGATGAGCATCTCACGCACGCTGGTCGCATCCGAAATTGCGCTGTCGCTCGTTTTGCTCATCGGCGCGGGGCTATTGCTGCGAAGCTTCGGACAGTTGATCGAGGTGCAACCAGGCTTCGATCCCCACGGTGTGGTCATAGCCAAACTTTGGCTGGCCGTGCCGAACGATCCCGCCGAGGACCACTACGGGACCGTGGAAAAACGCGCCGCGTTTCACCAAGAAGTTGTTCGTCGCGTACGCGGGATCCCGGGCGTGCAAGCGGCAGCCATTGGCAGCTCGACGACTCTCCCGATGGACGGCCAGCGTTTCCGGCTGCGATTCACGATTGAGAGCCAGGCCGCAGCTTCCGAGAGCACGCCTGTCGCTGAGGTGGGTAGCGTCAGCCCCGGCTATTTTGGGGTGCTCAGGGCGCCTCTCCTCCGAGGACGAGTTTTCAGCGACTCCGACGACTCAAAAAGCCAACCCGTCGTGCTGGTCAATGACTCACTTGCCCGTAAGTATTGGCCGAGCGGAGATGCCCTCGGCGAACATATACGGATTGGGGGGCCGCGTCGCCGGGATGGTACCCCGGCGCCCTGGATGACCATCGTCGGTGTCGTCGGCGACATCAAATCGGACGGCTTGGACACGGCTACAGCGCCGCGCATCTTTCTGCCGCTCAGCCAGTCCCCCACGTATGATGCGGTCGTGTATCTCCGGACCGGGATGGACGCCTCAACCCTGGGCGACTCCGTACGCCAAGAAGTCCAGTCGCTGGATCCAAGCATTCCCGTATTTGGCGTGCGCACCATGGACGCGGTGATGAAGGACTATTTGGCGCAGCGCAGATTTGCGCTTGAGCTTTTGGGAATCTTTGCCGGAGTGGCGTTGCTGCTCGCTTCGGTTGGCATTTACGGAGTGATGGCCTATACGTTTAGCCGCAGGACCAATGAAATTGGCATCCGCATCGCCATGGGCGCGCAGCGCCGGGATATTCTGAAGATTGCCATCGGAGAAGGACTGGTGATTGTCACCATAGGCTTGGCCGCGGGCCTCCTCGGTTCGCTCGTCCTGACGCGCTTTCTGCAAACCATGCTGTTCAATGTCAAGCCTGCCGATCCGCTGACTTTTTTGGCCCTTTCACTTTTGCTGGCTGCAGTTACGATGATGGCCGGCTTTGTCCCCGCCCACCGAGCCTCGCGTGTGGATCCGATGATTGCGCTAAGGCACGAGTAACTACGCGACTGAACGAATTCTGTTCGAACTCACAATCAAGTTCTGCAGAGTAGCAACCCAGGCCTTGTTGTAGGAACTTCGCTCCATCACGTGTTCCGTTCAGCCCATGCCGCGTGTAAAGGTTTTACCTGATTGTGAGGGGCAACTTCATTGCGATAGCCTTTGGTCCGCCTGCCTCAATCAGTCCTGTCCAGCTTTAAGACTTCGCTTGGTTGGTTTGTCGGCTTGTAGAGTTAATTCTCAAGGGGGGCGTACTCCCACATGAGTTTGCGACGATGAATCTCAGGAAGTTCATAAGGTGGCCCAGCCCGCTTAACGTGGCGGTCCATCTCCGCGGAGTGGACGAGCTTCTTTCAAACTCGAATCCCCTTGCCCCGCTTTCCGCGGACGAGACCCGCCGTGCTGCAGAGATTCGCTCCCTCCCGCGGCGCAACGCATTCGTGGCTGGCCGGAAGCTGGCGCGCGAGGTGCTATCTGTTCCGTTGGACTGCGCCCCAGAGGCCGTGCCGATCCTCGCCGAATCCAATGGAAACCCGGTGTCAATTGGGGAAGGTATTCAATTCAACGTATCGCATTGCGGGGATTGGTGCGCCGTGGCGTGGTCCGCAGAGAGTGCCGTGGGCGTGGACGTCGAGACCATTCGGCCGGTGCCAAGCATGACAGCCCTTGTCCGCAATTTCTTTCCGTCCGCCGCTCAGCGCGCGTTCGATTCCGCCGCTCCGCAGAATCGAGCAAAGGTGTTTTTCCACTGGTGGACGCAAATCGAAGCGGCCCTGAAGGCTTCTGGAAGGGGGCTCGACGATAGCTTCGATTGCCTCGATCAAGTCCTGCATGAGACTTGCGATGCAGTCCCTGGCGTTGCCTTGGCCGTCGCCGCTGAAGGCAGGGGCCCTCTCACGATCACCTGGCACCTTCCTTGAGATCCAAACGATAGACAAATCGACATCTGGCCTTCCCGCGCAGAACACCGGCCCACTCTTATGGGCATTTCAGAAGCTCACCCCGATGTCGCATTGGGGAGCGGAGCCGAATCACCATTGAGGCTTTAGTGCGCCTGTTATAGACTTCGCCATCGCAATTTATTCGCCGCTTCTGAGGGCATGGTTATTCCACTGGGCGCGAAAAGGAGGAGTGCATGCTCTACGCTTCGCTTGTCGAGACGAGTCACCGTGCGCTGGCAACCCCGGACATCATCATTATCGCCTTCTATTTCGCCTTGGTGTTTGGCATCGGCATGTACTTTGCCCGGCGCGAGCGAACCTCCGAGGACTACTTCCTTGCGGGCCGCGACGTGGGCTGGTTTTTCATCGGCGCATCCCTGTTCGTCTCCAATATCTCTACCGAACATTTCATCGGCTTGTCCGGAACCGGCGCCTCCTCCGGTCTCGCGGTTGGCCATTTTGAGTGGCTGGCGTGCCTCATTCTGTTGATCCTCGGCTGGGTGTTCGTTCCCTTCTACCTCCGCAGCAATGTCTTCACTATGCCGGAGTTCCTCGAGCGCCGTTTCAACCGCCAGTCCGCCGTCTATCTGGCGGGCATCTCGATCATCGCGTACATCTTCACCAAGATCTCCGTGCAGCTTTACGCCGCGAGCGTGGTCCTGGAACGCGTCGCGGGTTGGAAGCTGTGGGAGACGGCGGTGGTTTTGGTGATCGCCACGGGAATCTACACGGTCGCCGGCGGCTTGGCCGCGGTCATTTACACGGACACAGTCCAAACGCTAATTCTCATCACGGGCGCTGTCGCGCTGACCGTCATCGGGTTGACGCGCGTTGGCGGCTTGGAGCATCTCCGCACTATGGTGCCGCCCGATTATTTCCACATGATCAAACCGGCGTCGGATTCCAACTTTCCCTGGACCGGCATCTTTTTCGGCGCCCCGATTCTTGGCATTTGGTATTGGTGCACCGATCAGGTCATCGTCCAACGCGTGTTGTCTGCCCGCGATGAAGGTCACGCCAAAGCAGGAACGATTTTTGCAGGCTTTCTCAAGATCCTGCCCGTGTTCATGCTCGTGCTCCCCGGGATCATTGCCTACGCGCTGTTCCGTGACCAGTTGAAAACGCCTGACTTTGCCTATCCAACTCTTGTCCTGAACCTTTTACCTGTCGGGCTCGTCGGTTTGGTCATGGCTGCGTTGCTCGCCGCCGTGATGGGCGCGATGAGCTCGGTCTTCAACTCTGCTTCGACTTTGGTCACACTCGATTTCTACAAGAAAATCCGTCCGCAGGCCTCTGAAGGGCAGCTGGTCAATTTTGGCCGCATCGCCACAGGCATCATGGTATTGCTGGGCCTGCTCTGGGTTCCCTTCATCCACTTCATTAGCAGCCAGCTTTACATCTATCTGCAAAGCGTGCAGGCGTACATCAGTCCGCCGATTTCCGCGTGCTTTGTCCTTGGGATTCTGTGGCCTCGCCTCAATGGATCGGGCGCCATCACCTCGCTGCTCACCGGGTTTGTGCTGGGCGCAATACGCTTCGTCTTAGAGATTGCGGAACGTGCGTCGGGCGTCGAGTTTCAAAACTCCGCGGTGCACTGGCTCGTGCACATGAACTTTCTGCACTACGCCATCTTCATGTTTGTTGTCTGCTCGGTTGTGCTGGTCGCTGTCAGTCTGATGACGCCTGCTCCCGATCGCAAGCGCCTCGCCGGCCTGACTTTCGCAACTGTGGACGACAAAATCGAAACCGTCGCCGTCGGCGGTCCGCCCATGCGTAAACCCGCGCACGAAACGCCGATGGAGCATGCCATCAACGTCGCCTTTAGCCTGTTGCTGCTGGCGACCGTGGTCGGATTGTGGATTTATTTCCGTTAGGAGCTACTCGGGGAACCAGGTCAATGACCACAGGCTGCATCCGCGTTTTGAAGCCAAACGTAAGCCAGGAAGAGGCGCTGCGCGCCTTTTCTGCCGCGGGATTTTCCACCTGGTACTGGCGACTTCGCAGCGGCCCGCTGCGGCGAATCGCCGATGTCTACGTGCAATATTTCCTGTTTCGGGTGAAGTGCGGAAATGCGCGACCGCGTCTGTTCGCCATAGACGCCGTGGACGGGTCTCTCGACCTGTTCGAATTTCCGCGCATCCCGGACGACCGCGAATTGCTGGCTCTGGGCGGCCGCAATCGGCTCGAGGCTACCCTAAGCGAGGGCCAGGCTGCCGAGCTCTTGCGCGATAAAGCTTTGCGCGTCATTTTCCAGCAAGGTTTCTTCAAGCTTCGCGATGCCCGTCTCGAGATTTCTCCTGTGCCCTGCGAACTCCATCTGCCGTATTGGCTCGGTTTGTACGGCCGCGAAAGTTCGGTGCGCTGCCGGGTAATGGACGCCGTGAGGCGGAAGATCGAAGGGGCAAAGGCATCGGCATTTTTTGAACATTGGCTTGCCGCTTGACGAAAAACGAACAGGCCAGCCTGCTTCGGGCGTGGAACAAAGGCACACCAAAATCTTTTTATCCCCTTCCGCAACATCAGGAGGATTGACATGAAGCCGCTGGCTCGACGCATAGGAATAGGGCTGCTGGTGTGCGTCCTGGGAGGCGCCGGGGCGCTCGCGCAGGGCTGGCATCACGTCGGCAAGGTAGAACGTGTCGAAGCGTTCCGGGAAGGTCTCCAAAACGGCGTGGAGCTGAGTGCCGGCCAGGCAAAGGTTCGAATTACACAAGTATACGACGGGGTGATACGTGTGCGAGTCGCTCCCAGCGGACGCTTTCCAAAAGATTCCTCGTGGGCCCTGGCTGAGACCCCTTTGAACTACATCAGTGGACCGGTGCAGATTCACGACGGAAAAAATGAAGTAAAGATGACCGCTGGAAGCGTCAACGTAGCCATCACAAAATCGCCTTTGCTCATTGATTTTTCCGACGCTTCCGGAAATGTCTTGCTCGCCGACGAACCCAGCCTGCCCCTGGCTTGGGATGGTTCCCGCGTGCACGTGTGGAAAAGAATGCCCGCCGATGAAAATTACTACGGCCTCGGCGACAAGGCTGGTCCCATGAATCGCCGCAATCGAGCCTTCACCAACTGGAACACGGACGAATTCGGCTGGCAGGAATCCTCCGACCCGCTCTACAAAACCATCCCTTTCTTTATCGGATTGCGCAAAGGCATCGCCTACGGCGTTTTCTTTGACAACACCTATCGAAGTTGCTTCGACTTTGGCAAGGAGTCGCGCGACTACTTTTCGTTTGGCGCCGAGGGCGGGGAACTGAACTACTACTTCATTGCCGGTCCCGAACCGAGAAAGATCGTCGAGCAATACACGGCAATGACGGGGCGTTCGCCCTTGCCTCCGCTCTGGACCCTCGGCTACCAGCAATGCCGCTACAGCTACTATCCCGAGTCCCGTGCGCGTGAAATTGTCAAAACTCTTCGCGGCAAAAAAATCCCCGCCGACGTCATCTATTTCGACATCGACTATCAGCAGGGCTACGCTCCTTTCACTATCAACCGCGAGTATTTCCCCACTTTCGAGAAAATGATCGCTGACTTTCGCGCCCAGGGCTTTCACACCATTCTTATCACTGACCTGCACGTCAAGAAAGATCCGAACCACGGTTACGCGCCTTATGACTCGGGCATCCAGAATGATGTGTTCGTCAAGAACCCGGACGGCTCGATTTATGTCGGCCCTGTTTGGCCCGGCGACAGCGTGTTTCCTGATTTCACGCTCACACGCGCGCGCACCTGGTGGGGCGGCCTCTACAAAGATTTTGTCGCCATGGGCGCCGCCGGCTTCTGGAATGACATGAATGAGCCTTCCGTCTTTTTCCGTGCGGACAAGACCATGCCTCTCGACACCATCCACCGCCTTGATGACGGCACCACCGTCGACCATCGCGCCGCTCACAATATCTTTGGCATGGAAAATGCCCGCGCCACTTACGAAGGCCTCCGGAAGTTGCAAGCCGGAGAGCGACCCTTCGTGCTTACGCGCGCGGCTTATTCCGGCGCACAGCGCTATGCCGCCACCTGGACCGGCGACAACAGCAGCAGCTGGAACCATCTGAAGATGAGCACACCGATGCTGATGAGCATGGGCATCTCCGGAATGCCGCTGGTCGGCGACGACATCGGTGGCTTCGCCGGTTCTCCTACCGCAGATTTGTTGACGCGCTGGTTTGAAGTCGGCGCGCTCAATCCGATTTACCGTGACCACACCGCGAAGGGCACCGCCGACCAGGAGCCTTGGGTTCACGGGGCAGAACACGAAGCCATTCGCCGGAAATACATCGAGCTCCGCTATCGTCTGATGCCGTACCTCTACACCGCAACGGAGGAAGCCGCGCGAACCGGGATTCCCATGATGCGTCCTCTTTTCCTCGAATATCCGCAAGCGCCCGAGTTTTACGGCGACGATCGTGATTTCTTGTTCGGCCACGATTTGTTTGTCGCTCCAGTCACGACGGAAATGGTGGATGCAGAAGACATCACGCTCCCGCCCGGCGAGTGGTACGACTTCTGGACCGGCGCGAAGCATGCGCACAGCGAAAAACTCCAGTTGCGTCCTCGCCTCGATGAGATGCCGCTTTACGTTCGCGCGGGAGCGATCGTGCCCATGCAACCGGTTGTTCAGAACACCGGCGAAACTCCCGACGGCCCTCTTCAATTGCACGTTTATCCCGGTGAGGATTGCCGCGGCTCACTCTACGAGGATGACGGCCACACTTTCGCCTATCAGAAGGGGGAAATACTCCGCATCAATTATTTTTGCGCGGCTTCATCTTCCGCTGTGACGATAACAAGCAGCCTCGAAAAGAGCGCGTACAAGCCGTGGTGGAATAGCACTGCGTTGACCGTCTATGGCGCAGCGGCCGCTCCCAAAGAAGTTCGCATCGACGACCATTCGATCCAGAACTGGCACTTTGACGGCCAGGCACACACCGTGACGCTCACCGTGACGGACGCCCTGAAGAATTGGAGCGTCCGCCTTCAGTACTAATTGTCATCCTGAGTCTGCCTGCGGCAAGCAGGCGAAGCCAAGGATCTCAACTGCTCCACTGTTAGATGGTTAGCGTTGGTAGGAACTCCATGTTAATTGACAAGGAAAATGGAGAGCGATTGCGCGGGCATGGAAATGTGCAGTTCACTTCCTGCCAACTCCGCTTTTGCTCCGCCCAATAACATTGACAGCGCCGCGGCCTTTTGCATTGGGATTCCATTGAGCGGAATCCGCAGCTCCTTCGTCTTATCCGCATTGTTGAAAGCCGCGACCACACGCTCATCCTCCAACTCGCGCAAGAAAACATACGCACTCTCATCCGAAGTGAGATGCCAGAGCTGCCCGCCGCGAAGCGCCGCATGCTCGTGGCGAACCCGCAACAATTCCTGCACATACGAAAAAATCTCCTGCTGCTCGCGCGTTCGTCCCGATTGCGTGAACGCGTCGTTTGCGTCCCCGGTCCAGCCGCCGGGAAAATCGCGCCGGTTATCTGGGTCGCCTCCTCCCGGCATTCCAATCTCATCGCCGTAGTAAATCTCCGGCACGCCGCGCATAGTCAGCGTCAGCCCAAACGCCAGTTTCAGCTTCGCCGCGGAGCTCCCTTCCGCGCTGGCAAACCGCGGCACGTCGTGGTTTGCAAAAAACGGCACCAGCAGATCAAGGCGCGGGTACAGCGCGTCATGCCTTAGCACATCCGCGATGCGTCCCACCGGAGCGTTCCGCAACAACACGTCGCGCAAACTGAAGAACATGGGAAAATCGAAGACCGTCGAGAGCCCGCTGTCAATCCCGTCGTAGCGGCGCACGCCTCCCACAAAGAACGCGGTCACGCTCGGATCGGGGTGAAACACTTCGCCGATCGTCGTTAAATTAGGATAAATCCGCCTCAGCCCCGCATGCCAATAGGACCAGAACTTCCGGCCCACGTAAGGAAACGTGTCCACGCGGTAGCCGTCCAGCCCGGAACTTTCAGCCCACCACAAACTGTTCTGCAAAAGATATTCCTCGACAAGCGGATTCTCCGTATTCATGTCGGGGAGAATCCCGAAGAACCATCCTTCGGTGAGATTCCGTTTCATCCACTCCGGAGCGTGAGGGTCGATCAGCGATTCGAATGGGTCGTTCATCGCTGCCTGTCCGCTCGGATTGCCGTAAAACGTTCCCTTGAGCGGCGAAAACGAGTCCAGATGATGCTGCTTCGTCCCGTGAAACCAGTCCGGCAGCGGCGGATTTGCAACCCACGGATTCAGTGGCCCGACATGGTTCGGCACTGCATCGAAAAGAATCTTCATTTTCGCTTTGTGTGCCGCCACCACCAGGCTTTGATACTCCTTCAGCGAACCTAAATGGGGATCCACGGCGTACAGATCCACTGCTCCGTAACCGTGATAATCCTGCGTCGCGCCGTTCTTCACCACCGGCGTGAGCCACAGCGTGGTTACGCCAAGTTCCTTCAGATACGCCAGATGATTTTGGACTCCGCGCAAGTCGCCGCCATGGTACGCGCGCGGTTTCGATCGATCGTGCGAGCCGGGTGCTTCCGCAGGCTCGTCGTTCGCCGGATCGCCATTCGCGAAACGGTCCGGCATGATCAGGTAAATCACATCATCCGGCGACAGACCCTGAAATTTGCCGAGCGTTGGCACGCGCGCTGCCAGCGGCAGCTCGAACGACGTCGTGCCTTTCGGCGCCGTAATCCGGCAAACTGCCGTTCCCGGCCTCGTGTCCGCCCCGATTTTCAGCCAGACAAAAAGATACTTGCCGCCCGCTGTGGCCTGTGTGCGCGAAACCCGCAGCGTCGGCAAATTGCACGAGACCTGCGTGGCCTCCAGGTCCTGCCCCGCAAGCAACAACATCACTCCCGGCGTGAATCCCACCCACCAATTCGGCGGCTCGACCTTTGTCACTTTCACTGTCGAAGCCGGAGGATTCTGCTGCAGCGTCCCGCACCAGGCAGTCCCGCTCAGCCAGAGCGTCCAAACGATCACCAGGACCATGCGTCTACTAAAGTTCATTTTTCGTTTTGAAGACCAACTCCCCGAAGGCCTCCGGCACGTGAAAATTCGGCACTGCCGTTCCCGTCGGTCGCCACGCCGAATAAAATCGCGGCTCCTCCGCTCCCTCCACGCGGTAAAAATTCACTCGCCATGCGACGCCAGGATCAAATCTTGTTACCAGGCACTTCATTCGTATCGCCAGTTCAGCACTCCAGATTTTCTGCGTCTCGTCCAGAATCACCCGCCGCTTCAATCCGCTCTGCAAATCATGCTTCTCGCCAGGCGCGATGTCGAGGTCGATCCAGAAGCCGTTGGGGCTGACTTCGAATTCTTTGTATCGGCGAAGATTCGAGCCGTCGGGTTGCAAGAATGCTTCAGCAACGTCACGGTCCCAAAGCTGGGACCGTCGTCCATTCGGCTCGGCATCTGGGAAAATCGTGATGGTGCGGTATTTCGCCCGGAACCGCAAAAACAAAGTCTCTTGCGTCCACAGTAATCGCACTTCCGTCTCCCGTTCCGCGTCCGCATTTTTTCCTTGCCAGTCCGCGCTGAATCGCAGCGACGCGGCCCGCTCCCAGGAAGTTCGCGTGGGAAATCCTTCCGCATCCCACGGCTCTGTCATTCGAATCGCTACTGCCTTTCCTTGATTCGAAAGCTCGTTAACTGTATTCATGCCGTAAATTTCTCGTCCCCCGTTTGTCTCAAGCCAACTCTTTGCGCACCATGCCTGGCATTCTTCCCGGTCCCTGCATTATGCCGTGCTAGCATCGAATTTGGTTATCACCGCAATCCTTTCTTGTTACCAGAAACAGTGATCCACAGGAGTGTGGAAATGATCGAGCCCGTCAACGAAGAATTCGCAACATCTGCGAAGCGCACGCCGGACGAATTCAAATTCGTGAAGCTGCGGTGCGACGGTGGTGTCGCGCGCATGACCCTCTCCCGCCCGGAGCACAATCTTCTCAACGAAGCCATGCTTCGCGAAATGGCGGACGGCATCACTTACGCCGGCGAGCGCGACGACGTCAAATTGATCGTTCTCGATTCTGCCTGCAAAGTTTTTTGCGGCGGCATCGACGTCGGCGAATACACTTCGCAGCGCGTCTTTCAGATGCTGGACGCCTTCCACGCTACCTTCGCCGGAATGCTCGAACTGGGCAAGCCCGTCGTCTGCGTCGTAAATGGGCCGGCCATCGGTGGCGGCGCGGAGCTGGCCGCTTTCGGTGACCTTGTGATTGCCACTCCCAAAGCGCGCTTCGCCCAGCCCGAAATTAGCATCGGTATTTTTCCTCCGCTTGCCTCCACGATTCTGCCGTTTCTTGTCGGGCCCAAAATCGCTCTCGAGCTTGTCCTCACCGGTGAACCCGTCACCGCCGAACGCGCTCTCGACCTGGGCATGGTCAATCGCCTCGTCCCGGAAGCGCAGCTCGAAAAAACCGTCGAAGACCTCGTAAGTCGCATCAACGGCCACTCGGGACCGGTGCTCACCATGGCGAAAAAAGCCATTCTCGGCGGCATGGGCCTTTCGCTTCGCGATGGCCTCAAGCACTCCATGAATATTTTCTTGAATGAGCTCTACCGCCTCGAAGATTCCCAGGAAGGTTTGCGCGCCCTTGTCGAAAAGCGCAAGCCCAACTGGAAAAACCGCTGAACCTCATTTCATTGTCAGATGCAAAGTGCAGCCAACACCTGCATTGACACTCCCTCACGCGCGGCTTACACTGAGTTTTCAATTTGCAGCCGGGGAAGCGGGGAAGGCCGTGCGAATCGGCCGCGGTCCCGCCACTGTAATCGGCTCGAACAGCCGTAAGCCAGGCCACCCTCCCTTGGCGCAGAGGCCCGCGCCCTTCGCGAGAAAGGGCGATGCCGGAAGCCCCCGGGCGTCTCGTGGGGCTTTTTTTTCTTCCCGTAGAATTTCTCGCCGGAATCGTGGGGGATTTTTGAAGACAACGCTGCCACCGCGGCTTCGTCCCGCAGCCTTAGCTGCCTTTGTTGCTTTTTTGTGCGCCGCAGCGCCTTCCCACGCGCAAAGTGCCACTCACCCTCCCACGGAACCTCCCCCTTTCCGCGAAGTCGTCGATGAAACCGGCCGCACCGTTCGCATCCCTCAGCCGGTTCGCCGTATCGTTTCCCTGGCGCCCAGCTTGACCGAAACCATCTATGCACTCGGCCTGCAGGATCGCCTGGTCGGTGACACCGACGATTGCGACTACCCTCCCGACGCGCAGAAAAAAACCAAAGTCGGCGGTGGAATCAATCCCAGCCTGGAAGTGATTGCTTCTCTCCACCCCGATCTGGTTCTCGCCACCAAATCTTTCAACCGCCCCGAAACAACACACGCCTTAGACCAATTGGGCATAGCCTCCTACGCCACCGATCCTCATAGCGTTGCGGACATCATCGCTTCCACAAAGACATTGGCTGACGTACTTGGTGTTCCCGAAGCCGGCGCGTCGGTCGCCGAAGAAATGCAGCATCGCCTCGCCGATCTCCAACAGCGCCTTGAAGATTTGCCTCCGAAGCGCGTTCTCTTTGTCGTCTGGACGCAACCGCTCATTTCCACTGGCCAGCACACCTTCCTCGCGGACGCCCTACACTATGCCGGAGCTATTTCCATTGTGGATTCCTCACGAGACTGGCCGCAGGTGAACCTGGAAGAAGTCGCGCGTCTGCAACCGGATCTCCTCGTATTTGCGGAGTCGCAACCCGGAAGCACTTCCCGCGAAATGGAAAAGCTCGCCATTCTCCCGGCCTGGAAGATCCTGCATGCTGTCCGCGATCGTCGTTACGCGGCCATCAGCGATGCCGTGAACCGCCCCGCCCCGCGCATCGTTTCGGCTATTGAGGAGCTTGCTCGTCAGTTGCACCCGGCGGCCTTCGCGGAAAAGCCTAGCGACTCGAAGAAGGAAAGCGAGAAGGAGAATCCTCCGTCTCGCCCAGTCGCCCTCCGGGCTTCTTCTCCGAACCTGTTCCCGCCGCACCGCTATTCCAGCTCCATGGGAGGCTGCGCATGCAGCCGCTGACATTTCGCAAGCTCCTGTTTCACTGCCTTCTTCTTCTGATCATTTTGTTTCTCGTTGTCGTTGTCGCCTTGAAGTTCGGCGCGGTGCCCGTTTCTCTTTACGCGCTTGGGCGCGATCTGCTCCGCGTTGTCCTCGGCCAGAGCAGCCAAATGTCCAGCGATTACGGCCTGATCATTCAGAACATCCGTTTGCCGCGCATCATCCTCGGCATCCTTGTCGGAGCATCTCTCTCCGTCGCGGGCACAAGTTTCCAGGCTCTTTTGCGCAACCCGCTCGCGGATCCCTACGTCCTTGGCGTATCCAGCGGCGCGGCTCTTGGGGCCATCTTCGCACTCATCGCCGAGCCCCACCTGACTCTTCCCCCCGTGTTCGCTGCATTGCTCACTCCTTTGTGTGCGTTCCTCGGAGCCGCCGCCACGATTACCGCCGTCTATTTTCTTGGCCGCCGCGAAGGTCAGATTGACAGCACCACGCTTCTCCTCGGCGGCGTCATTACCGCTTCTTTTCTCTCCGCCATCATTACGTTCCTGATGAGCACAGTGAACAGCGGCAACACCCGCGGCATGGTCTTCTGGCTGATGGGCAATCTTTCCACTTCTTTTCAGAAAAGCACCTACTGGTTCTTGGCTGCCGGTTTTGTGGCCGCCACGGGCGTGATCTACGCCTCCGCCAACGATTTGAATCTGCTTCTCTCCGGCGAAAAGGAAGCCATGCATCTTGGTGTGGACGTTCGCCGCGTCCGTTTTGTTGTCTACATCGCTGCCTCTCTTCTTACCGGCCTTGCCGTCTCCGTCAGCGGTGCCGTCGGCTATGTCGGCCTCATCGTTCCTCACGTGATGCGCCTTATTTACGGCTCTGACCACCGCACCTTGATCCCCGCGGCTGCGCTCGGTGGGGCCATTGCCGTAGTGATTGCCGACACGCTTGCGCGTATCGTCGTTGCTCCTAGCGAGCTTGCTGTTGGCGCCGTCACTGCCGTAGCAGGCGCTCCACTCTTCATCTACCTCTTGCGCCGGAGGCCTGCATGAGCCCCGGCCGCAGCACTGCCTCTCCTCGCACTCCGCCGGAATCCGCTCGCTTGAGCACCGAGATTCGCCTTGCCGTCGAGCAAGTCAGCTACGCCTACTCCGCAAATCCTACGCAAGCCCCGCTCTTCACCCTGGAAGCCACGAGCTTTCAGGCCCGGCCAGGCGAAATCGTCGCCATTCTCGGCCCCAACGCCAGCGGCAAGTCCACCCTGCTTCAATTGATTGCCGGAGTTCTCCAGCCCCTTTCGGGCCGCATTCTTCTCAACGGATTTGTCATCCATTCGCTGAGTCCGCGCAATCGCGCGCAGCGCATCGCCATGGTTCAGCAGGAAAGCCGCTTGCTCTTTCCCGCGCGCGTCTGGGAATTTGTTCTTCAGGGCCGTCACGCGCACGGGCGCTCGCTCCGTTTCGAATCCAGCGATGACATTCTCATTACGCAAAACGCTTTAGCTCAGGTAGGCGCCGCCGCTCTCAGCGACCGCCTCATGGATCAGATTTCTGGAGGAGAGAAACAGCGCGTGATTCTCGCGCGCGCCATCGCGCAACAGCCCCTGCTTCTGTTGCTTGATGAACCCACATTGCATCTCGACATCGCCGCGCAGGTTGGCCTCCTCGATGCCCTTCGCCGACTCTCGGCTCAAAACCGCTACACCGTCGTCGTTGTCACCCACGAGTTGAATCTCGCTGCCGAATATGCCGACCAAATCCTCTTGATGCAAAGCGGCCGCTGCCTGCGCGTTGGTCCTCCCGCGCTCATCTATCAGCGCGAACTGCTCGAACAGGTTTTTCAGGTTCCGCTGAAAGTGGAGATGCGCGGCCATGGAAGGCCTCGCGTTACGATTTTGTCTGACTCGTAAGAAACTTGTTTTTCTCGTCCACCCCAACCCTGCGGCGCTGTTCCGCAGATCACATTCACCGCAGACTTCGTGCTCGGGAAGACGGTTCGCTCGCTCCGGCAAAGTCGGGGCCGCGAAGAAAATCCGTCGCCGCCGCGCGACTGTAAGGCGGAAGCCGCTCACCTCAGGCAACCCCCTAAGGGTCGCACTCAAGGAGTTGGGCGCGCTTGAAGGCATCCGATACGGTTGCACTTCAAAGGCAACCCGGTAAGGGTTGCTTCAAAAAGTTCGCAGGGCCACTGCGGCAAAACGCTCGCCCCGCGACCCGGTCGGTAAGGGGTTGCGGTTAACAAAGTCGGGCGCCGCCGCGGGAAGGCTGCGAATCATTAATCCGCCAAGCCAGGAGACCGGCGAAGTCTGCAGCCTGCGTGATTCTCTTCAGCGCAGGACAACCTTCAAACTCCCGCGCGTGAGGGAGTGGAGGACAAAATGAAAATCTCTCTTCTTCGTTCTGCTTTTCTCTCTCTTCCAGTTTTCGCCCTTTGCATTTCCCTGCAAGCCCAAACGAACTCAACGGAAGCCCAGCTCTCCGGAAAGCTCACTGATCTTTCCGGATACGGCGTCGGCGACGTTCGAATCACCGCTCAACTCGAAAACGGCCCCAATGCACCCGCCGTTTCAGCGACTTCCAGTCCTGACGGCGCATATTCCCTGCGTCTGCCCCCTGGCCGCCACCGCATTCACATTCAGCGCGCCTCTTTCGTCCCGCGCGATTTCGTGCTCGATCTGACCGCCGGGGAAAACCGCACGCTCGACGTGCGCCTTGAAATCGAGCGCCTCTCCGAAAACGTTGTAGTCACCGCCAACGCCCAGCCGCTTGAGCTCGATCGCACTCCTGCACCGGTGGATCTAGTTAGCCGGCAGGAGATCGACCAGCGCCAGGCCGTGTCTCTTCCCGACCTGCTTGCCACGCAGCCTGGAATCGCCATCGCCCGTACCGGACGCTTCGGCGGCCTGACTACGCTTTTCCTTGATGGCGGCAACTCCAGTTTCACGAAAGTTCTGATTGATGGCACGCCCGTCAACCTGCCGGGAGGCGATTTCGACTACTCCAATCTGACGCTCGACAATGTAGACAAAGTCGAAATTGTCCACGGAGCTGAAAGCGCCCTCTACGGTACGGACGCCATGTCCGGTGTAATCCAGATCGTCAGCCACCAGGGGGCCACCCGCATTCCCGAACTCCATCTTTTCGCTGAAGGTGGCAGCTTTTCCTCCGCCCGCGGCGGCGCGCAAGTCAGCGGCCTCGTTGGCGCCTTCGACTTTTCCGCGGCTGGCTCTTACTTTCACACCGACGGCCAGGGCGTCAACGACGCCGACCTCAACCGCGGCTACGCCGGGAATGTCGGCTACCGCTTCTCCGACACCAATCAACTGCGCTTGAGCGTTCGCAGCAACTCCAGCTTTGCGGAAACGCCCGGCCAAATTCTCCTCTTTCCTCCCGATCCCTCGGCCTTTTACGATCTCCAGCAGCTTTCTGCAAACCTCGCCTGGAACTTCCAGACCGGCAAGCACTGGAATCATCATTTCTCCGGAATGGAGTCGCGCTACTACAGCATCAGCGGCTCCCCACCTTTCGGAACTTTTCCGAACCAAGCCAATCGCGCTGGTGGCCTCGCGCAATCTACTTACTCCTTTCACGGCGGCGCAGCGACCGCCGGCTATCAGTATGAAGTGGAAAACGCCACGTCCTCGAGCCTCGGCAGCGTCCACGCGCGCCGCAACAATCAGGGCGGCTTTCTCGACGCCCGCTGGTCCCCCATTTCGCGCCTTACGTTGAGCGCGGGAGGACGCGCCGAAGCCAACACGAGTTTCGGCACGCGCGTGGTGCCTCGTGCTGGCGCAGTGCTCGCTCTTCGCTACGCCAAAGGCTTCTTCGGAGACACCCGCGCCCGCATTGCCTACGGTCAGGGAATCGAAGAACCTACGCCCCTCGAGTCTTTTGACAGTGACCCCTGTAGCCCGGGAAATCCCAATCTGCGCCCGCAGCGCAGCCGTACCTTCAACGTTGGCATCGACCAGTATTTCGACTCCGATCGTTTCCGCGTCTCCGCCACTTACTTTGCCAACGAGTTCCGCGATCTGATCAGCCCAACACCCGGCACGCAGTCCGGTTGTCCGTTCGGCAGCATCGTGTTCCTCAACACCAACCTAGCTCGCGCACGCGGCGTCGACTTCAGTACCACGGCTCGCCTTGCCCGCTGGCTCTCGCTAAATGCAAACTATTCCTTCGACAATTCGCGTGTGCTCCAATCCTCTACCGCGGGCACGGGGTTTCAGGAGCCCGGCGATCATCTCCTGCGCCGTCCCGTCAATTCCGGAAATGTCTGGCTTAACGCCAACTATCGCCGCTTCAACATCAACATCAACGCGTACATCACCGGCGCAGGCACCGACAGCGACTTCGACGGCTTGGGCCTCAATCGCAATCCTGGTTATGCGCGCTTCGATCTTGCCTCCACTGTCCTCCTTGCCCGCGGCGTTTCCTTTTACGGTCGCGTGACCAACCTCCTCGACAAACAATATCAGGACGTCATTGGCTTCCCTGCCCTGGGTCGCGACTTTCGCATCGGCCTCAGCTATCGCTTCTCCGGCAGGAACTGACTCGTCATGTCCGCCCCCGAACCCATCCTCTTCTGCTGGAGCGGCGGCAAAGACAGCGCTATGGCCCTGCACGCGCTGCTCCAGCGGGAGCAATTCCGCGTGACGGCTCTCCTGACCACCGTCACCGAAGGCTACGAGCGCATCAGTATGCACGGCGTCCGCCGCGAACTCTTGCAGAGGCAGGCTGAATCCATCGGCTTGCCTCTGCACGAAGTTCGCATCCCACCGGAATGCGTGAATCCTATGTATGAAGCGCGCATGGAGCAAGCCTTGCGCATCCATTACGATCTGGGTGTTCGCAAGGTCGCCTTTGGCGACATCTTTCTCGAAGACTTGCGCGTCTATCGCGAGAAAAACCTCGCGCGTATCGGCGTGACCGCCCTCTTTCCCATCTGGAAGCGCGACACGCGCGAACTCATCCGCTACTTCCACGCGCAGCGTTTCCGCGCCATCGCAGCTTGCATTGATCCCAGAGTCCTCGATCCCAGTTTCGCCGGCCGCGAACTCGACGATTCTTTTTTCCGTGATCTTCCGCCCAGCGCTGACCCCTGTGGCGAAAACGGCGAATTCCACACCTTCGTCTTTGACGGTCCCATCTTCCGCTGGCCGATTCCCGTTCGAACCGGTGAGATCGTTCACCGCGACGGTTTTGTTTATTGCGATTTAATTCCTGAAATCCAAGGAGTTGCCGGTCGGAGTAGGAATCATGATCGCTCATAACGCCCTCCACCGATCCGGACAAGCGGCACTACCGCATCCGGGTACGCACCGGCTTCGCTCGGTACGCTCCGCGCTTCAGCCTTTCGGAAAGGTCCTGGAGATTCCTCTCCAGTTCCTCGCCGTAGTGCCGCCACGTCTCTCCGTCCAAGCCCGGCGCCGCTTCCTTCTTCAAGCGGAAGTAGGCCATGCGCAGCGTTTCCAGGTTATCGATGTGGTGCAGGAGCGCCGTGAACCGCAACTTCTTATCCTTTCCTGCTGCTTGACGTACCCGCTCCAGCGCACTGGGCGCGTCTTTCCCGCTCGGTGTCCGGGACGCGTTTTGCTGTGGCAGGTTCCCTTTGGCCAGACCGCTTCCCTCCATCCCTTCCGCCACCGGTTGCCCGGCTTTGTTCGAGGGCTTCTCAGGTACTACAGGTCGCTACACCACTTTCGTATCACTCTTGCATTCACTACAGCTCGCCGGTTTAACCGGCGCACAAGGAGTTGAAATATGAACGCCGAAATCTCTCCAAAAGAAACTTTGCTTTATCGCCTGCTGCTCGCCTTCGCCATAATTATCATCGCCGCCGCTCTCCGCATCGCACCACATCCGTGGAATTTCACACCGGTCGGCGCGATGGCTCTCTTTTCCGGAGCCTTCCTCCGCGACCGTCGCCTCGCGTTTGCCTTTCCGCCTCTGGCCCTCTTCGTTGGCGACGTCTTCATCGGCTTCCACAAACTCATGCCCGTCGTCTACGCCAGCTTTCTTCTCAGCGTGCTCATCGGACGCTGGGTGCACAATCATCGCTCTCTCGCTCGCATCTCCGCCGCGACTCTCCTCGGCGCGATTCAATTTTTTCTCGTCACCAACTTCGGCGTATGGTGGCTCTTGAATTCCTTCCCCAAAACCGCCGCGGGTCTGGCCGCTTGCTATCTTAGCGGCCTTCCGTTCTTCTGGAACACGCTCGCGGGCGACGCCTTCTACGCCGCTCTGTTCTTCGGCGGCTTCGCCCTGGCCGAGCGCTTCGTCCCCATTCTTCGCGAACCGGCTCCCGCCGCAATCGGTTGAGGCCCGTATGCCCGAAGCTTCTCATCCTAGAGTCGGTGTCGGCGTTCTTTTAACCGACAACCTGGGCCGCGTGCTGCTCACGCTGCGCAAGCGGCCTCCCGAAGCTGGCTGCTGGAGCATCGTCGGCGGTAAAGTCGATTTTCTCGAAACCCTCGAGCAGTGCGCCATCCGCGAAGCCCGCGAAGAAGTCGGCCTCGAGATTTCTCTCCGCTCTCTGCTCTGCGTCACCGATCACTGCCTGCCCGGCGAAAACCAGCATTGGGTTTCTCCCGCTTACCTGGGCCAAATCGTCTCAGGCGAAGCCATGAACTGCGAGCCTGGAAAAACGCGCGAAGTCCGCTGGTTCGGCCTCGATCAGTTGCCTCCCAATCTCACCATGACTGCGCGCAAGACCATCCGCGCTTACACCGGTCACCGCCTCCACACCGCCGGGAGCACGGCGCGGTAGTGCTATAATTCTTGTTTCTTTATGGCGAAATCCGCTCCAGAGGCCGCTTCCCTCTCGCCGGAAATCCTGGCGAAATATGAGCCCGTCATCGGCCTCGAGGTCCACGTCCAGCTCCTCACGAAAACAAAAATCTTCTGTGGCTGCTCCACGCGCTTCGGCGATCCTCCGAACACCAACGTCTGCCCCGTGTGCCTCGGGCTCCCCGGCACTCTTCCGGTCCTCAACAAGCGCGCTGTCGAAATGGCCATGCGCGCCTCGCTCGCCCTCAATTGCACCGTCCACGAGCATTCACGTTTCGCCCGCAAAAACTATTTCTACCCCGATCTCCCCAAGGGCTATCAAATCTCTCAGTACGAATTGCCTCTCGCCACCGGCGGCTGGCTCGACATCGAAGTCGCCGGCGCCGCCAAACGCATCGGCATCACGCGTCTCCATCTCGAAGAGGACGCCGCGAAAAACCTTCACGAAGGCTTCTCGCAATCCGCCACCAAGGCCTATATCGACTACAACCGCTGCGGCACGCCGCTCGCCGAAATAGTTTCCCAGCCGGACATCCGCTCCTCCGAGGAGGCCCACGCCTACCTCACCGCGCTTCGCCAAATCATGCTTTACACCGGGGTTAGCGACTGCAACATGGAGGAAGGCTCGCTCCGTTGCGACGCCAATGTCAGTGTCCGTCCGCGCGGCTCCAACGAATTTGGCACCAAGGTCGAAGTCAAGAACCTCAACTCCTTCCGCTTTCTCCAAAAAGCGCTCGAATACGAAATCGAGCGCCACATCAGCGTTCTCGAATACGGCGGCCGCCTCTCGCAAGAGACGCGCCTCTGGAATCAAGCCGAAGGCCACACCGTTTCCATGCGTTCGAAAGAGAAGGCCCACGATTACCGCTATTTCCCCGAGCCGGACTTGCTCCCTGTCCACGTCGGCGCCGCCTGGCGCGAAGAAGTCCGCCGCTCGCTTCCCGAACTCCCCGATGCCAAGCATACGCGCTTCGTCGCGTGCTACGGCATCACGCCCTACGACGCCGAAGTCCTCACCGGCACGCAAGCCCTCGCCAATTATTTCGAATCTGTTGTGAAATCCGGCGCTCCCGGCAAAGCCGCCGCCAACTGGATGCAGACCGAGCTTCTCCGCCGCCTCAACGATTCCGGCAAGGAGATCGAAGCAAGCCCCGTCAGCGCGCAATCGCTCGCTGAGCTGGTCAGCCTTGTCGAATCCAGTAAAATTACCGGCAACGTCGGCAAAAAGGTCTTCGCCACCATGTTCGAATCCGGCCGCACGGCCGCCGACATCGTCGCCGCCGAAGGCCTCGGTGCCCAAGTCAGCGAATCCGCCATCGAAACAGCTGCGCGCGAAGTCATCGCCAAGAATCCCGACAACGTCGCCAAGTACAAGTCCGGCAACGAAGGCGTCTTCAAATTCTTCGTTGGTCAGGTCATGCGCGCCACTCGCGGCCAAGCCAATCCCCAAGCTGTCAACGACGACCTCCGCAAGCGTCTCTTCTGACTCCTTGCTCTGCCCGTAGGGGCGCAGCATTGCTGCGCCCAGGCCCATGCCCTGCTAGAATGTCCACCAAGGAAATCCTCATGCTCAAGCCCGGCGACAAAGCCCCTGCGTTCCGCCTCAAATCCGACGAGGACAAAATCATCGCGCTAAAAGATTTCAAGGGCCGCCGCGTCCTCCTTTTCTTCTTCCCTAAAGCCAATACCACCGGTTGAATCATCGAGGCGTCCGAGTTTCGCGACGCAAAAAAGAAGTTCGATCAGCTCAAAGTCGCCATCCTTGGCATGAGTGCCGATTCCGTCAAGGCCCAGGCGTCCTTCAAAGCGAAATTCAAATTCAATTTTCTCTTGCTCAGCGATCCCGGCCACAAAACCATCGCCGCCTACGGCGCCTGGCAGCAAAAGCAGTTCATGGGACGCAAATTCATGGGCATCGTCCGCAGCTCTTTCCTCATCGGCAAAACTGGCAAAATCGAGGCCGCCTGGCCCGCCGTCAAAGCCAAAGGCCACGCCGCCGAAGTTCTCAAGCACCTCGCCAAGGCGTAGCGTCACGAAGGCCCTAGGCACCGCGGCTCTCAAACGCAACCCCCCGTCTCTTCGGACAGGGTGTTCTTTTGGAATCCCTGCCCCTTTGGTCCGTTCCAAGCTCCCTCTTAAAGCCGCAAAATTGTTTCAGGGCTCGGCGTGTCCCCGAGCCGAGGAGGGGGCGATGCATCGCTCACGTTTGCTAATCCTGCTGGCAGCCTGTTTTCTCATGACCTCAGTTGCTTGGGCGGACGACCTGGGCTACGTCGAATGCACCAGCCATCCCGACACCACACCCGTCTTCAGCAAGGCCCGGCAGACTCCGGACTCCGTCGGTGCCATTCCTTGCGGGGAGCGCTTCACCGTCTTGGTCTACGGCTTTGTCTTCTCGCGGATTCAAACGAAGGACGGCAAGATCGGCTACGTCTATTCGAACCTGATCACCTCCGATCGTGGCGGAGCCGCTGCCTCTCAGGCTGCCGCTGCGCGAGTACCCGTAACAAATACTCCCGCCAAGGCCCCCACGAATTCGGCTGCGCAGATGGACTCGCCGCCTGTAACGACTTCGCCCGCACCGGATAAGCCGGCTGCCGCTCGAGCGGGCCCACTGTTCCCAACGCCGCCCATGCCCGCCGTAACTGCCTCCGATATGGCATCTGCGCGCGCACAATCTGCTCCTACGGCAACTGCGCCGGTACAGACCGCTTACTCGCCGGCACCGACTCCCGCAGCCAGCGCTCAGCCAGCGGCACCAGCAGCTTCGCGGCCAGCCGTGCCCACGTCGGTTGAAACGCAGTCTGCGTCTAAGCCGGCCTCGGCTTCAGTGACTCAGCCAACTCCTGCTCCATCGCTCGTGGCTCCGCCACCTTCACAGCCTTCAGTGCCAGCGCCAGTGGAAACTCAGCCTGCGGCGCAGCCGCCGGCAGCTCAGACATCGGCCCCGGCGCAACCCGGGCCTCTGTTCCCAACGCCGCCGCCCTCTTCTGGCACCACAGACGCGGCTTCAGCCCCGGCTGCAGAGCCAACTCCGGCTCCCGCTTCAGCTTCGCAGCCTGAAGCCGCTCAACCGGCGCCAGCGCCCGTTCGCGACGCCAGCGTGCGCTCGAGCTGGGAGAGGCCTGTGCCCGGCGCTCGCCAGAACTTCCTGGTTGAACTCTATTCCGGCTACTCTTTCGCGCGCTTCACCAGCGCCGGGTCCTCCACCAACCTCAACGGTGGAATGGGCTCGTTCGGCTACAACCTGAAGCCCTGGCTCCAGATCGTTGGCGACAGCAGCTACAACTTTGTCACCATCGGCGGCACTAAGAACATCTTGTACGGCAATCATTTCGGCGGCCGCGTCTTCTATCACCGGGGAGCTCCCTGGGGCTTTACTCCCTTCGCGGAGGTTCTGGTTGGCGGGTCGCGCCTGGACACCAGCGGCGGCGGCGTCCAGACTTCCACGAATTGCATTTCCTATAAGGCTGGAGGCGGAGTCGACATCCGCGTCACCCGTCGCTGGGAAATCCGCGTGATTAACGTGGACTATTACCGCACCACCTTCGGCGCTGGCGGCTACAACGCCACCCAGAACAATTACTGGGCTTCCGCCGGCGTCATCCTGCGCCTCTTCGGCAGCGGCGCATCGGAATAACCCCAACTCGTGCATAATAGGCCAATGTCGAGAAGGACTCGCTTCCTGATTGGCCTGGGAATTACGCTGCTCGGGTGCGTTATCTATCTGTGGTTCTTCGGCTTCCAGACCGTCATTGCTCTAGAGGTTCGTTATCTGGTGCGGAAAACACCCGTTGTGAGGATGGCTCCTGCTCAACTCACGGATTTGTCGATTTCCCAATCGCCAGGCAGGAAGCTCTCGTACTTTGGATATGAATTCGAAGTTCCCTGGGGCGACATGGATGACGCAAAGAGCAAGATGGTGGGGGACAACAAGGCGATGATCGTTTTTCAATCCGGGAACTCTCTCTCCGTTTGGCACGGTTCGCCGCGCGCTTTCGTGAACTCAGTCCTATCAAACGACAAGATCGATCCAAACACCCTGCGGCGGATGTACGGCGACGAAGCTCTGCAATCGGATTATGCCCTTTATCGCACCATCTTGGAGATAACGCCCGACAAAATTACCCCCTTTATGTCACAGAGAGACGCTGCCAGCCAGGCCATTCTCCTCATCGTGAAAGGAACAATCCTGCCAAGGGGTACCGAGTCCGGTGTCTTTGCTGTTAGAGCCGGCGAATTCTCCGGATTTCAATTCGGGCGCCCAGCAAATCCATCCGGCGAGTTGAGCGTCAGGCTCTTTTCAGACAGCAGTTCCCTCAATTTCATTTTTATTCAGAAAGCGGGCGGCCCGGCCGTCATCTCCCAGCCTGACATCAACCGTATCCTGCGCACCCTGCATGGGGCCACTTCCCAGTTCGTTGCAAAGCCCTAGTACGCTGCGGGGCAGTTGCAGTGGCCGGTCTTCGGACCGATGATTTTTCTTTCGGCGAGCGGCTACTGGCTCAGTCAGCCGCGGCTGGAGATTGTGCGACTCTTCTTTCCCGCACCTTGCGCCAAGCCTTAACTACAAGCCAGCAACCCGGCAGAATCAAAACTAGCCATGGGATGAGTGAAAAAATCGTGTAGATCAGCGACGCCGTATTGTCGCCCAGAAGTCGAGTTTCTTCCCAATTTGGAACGAATCAGTACGCCCAGCGGAGGAGGACGCCGCCCGTCGTGTAGCCAGCACCGACGGTGACAATCAGGACGAGGTCGCCTTTGCGCAATCGACCCTGCGCCGCAGCGTCCCGCAAGCCTAAGGGGATGGTGCCTGCCGTGGTGTTGCCGTACTTTTCAATGTTGACCATCACTTTGGAGTCGTCAACGCCCAGGCGCTCTTGTGTGGCGCGAATGATGCGCAAGTTGGCCTGGTGCGGCACCAGCAGCGCCAAGTCCTCTTTCTTGAAGCCGTTGCGGTCGAGCAGCTGCGTGGACATATCCGCCATGCGCCGCACCGCGTACTTGAACACCTGCGAGCCTTCCTGATGCACGTAATGCATGCGCTTTTCAACAGTTTCCTTCGACGACGGATGCAGCGACCCGCCGCCCGGCATGTACAGAAACTCGCCGCCCGCGCCGTCCACGTCATGCTCGAAATCCAGAATGCCCTCGTTTGCGCCCGCAGGCTCGATCAGCACGGCGCCCGCGCCATCTCCAAACAAAACGCATGTGGCGCGGTCCTGGTAATCAAGGATGGTGGTCATGGTGTCGCTGCCGATCACCATCACCTTCTTGTGCGTGCCCGCACCGACGAATTGCGCGCCGACCGTCAGCGCATACGCAAACCCCGAGCACGCCGCGGAAAGGTCGAAGCCCCAGGCGCGCTTCGCGCCGATGCGGCATTGCACCAGGCAAGCGGTGGCCGGGAAAAACATGTCCGGCGTGACGCTGGCCACGATGATCATGTCGATTTCCGACGGATCCGTTTTCGTTTGCGCCAGCAGCGCCTTCGCCGCTTCGGTGGCCAGATGCGAACTGGCCATGCCTTTTTCCACGACGTGGCGTTCGCGGATCCCAGTGCGCGTGCGAATCCACTCGTCGTTGGTCTCCACGATTTTCTCGAAATCCGCGTTGGTCATGACCTTCGGGGGAACGTAGCCGGCGACGCCCGTGATTTTTGCCGCGATGCGGTGGGACATGTCTCTCCTTGAAACTTCGGCCTGGAACAAGAAGAGATTGGATTTTATGCGATAGCGCGCCGCGGTTACAAGGCGATACCGCCGTTCAAAAACGCAGCAGGTAACTGGCCTTCACGAAGAACAGGCGGCTCGTGGGTAGAAATCACGGAAGCTGTTGAGGAGTACGCCGAAGCCGCCTGGCCAGCTCAGACGCCCGTGGGCAAAATCTCGTAGCGCCAAGAAAGCGCGGCCGTCTTCTTGAGCATGGCCGCGACGGAGCAGTATTTGTCTTCGCTGAGCTGGATGGCATGCTTGACGGCGTCGTCATCGAGCTGGCCGCCCAGGCGATAGAGGATTTCGAGCTTGGTCCAGACTGTGGGCGGTTGCTTGGCGCGCTCGCCGGAACAAATAACTTCGAGCGACTGCAACTTTTGCCGTTTCTTTTCGAGGATGGTCACGACGTCCGTGGCCGTGCAAGCGCCGAGCGCCATGAGCACCAGTTCCATCGGGCCGGGCGCCTTGTTGGATTCACGGTCGGAGTCCAGAGTGATGTTGTGCCCGGAGGGGCTAGTGGCCACAAATTTTTCTTCGCCAATCCATTTCACGGATGCAGTCTGCATGCAGCCTCCCTGTTGGAAGAATAACAGGTGGGGTGGCTCGCAGCGAGTCCGACTCGGGTGCGGTCGTTTCAATACGCGCCTGGGTTTAGAGAAGGTGCTTGATGAGTTTGGAGACTTCCTCGACGTGGACCTGGCCGCGAATGAATTTCACTTCCTGGCCGTCGCGATTCACCAGCACGCTGGCAGGGAGGCCGCCCTCGAAACCGATTTTGCCAGCCGCCTCGCTGCTGCCGAGCAAAACGGGGAAATTGATCTTGCTCGACGAGCCATCGATAGAAAAAGACTCGTTCTGGACATAACTCTTGACAGATTCCTCGCCCTCGTCATCCACGGCGAGCGCCACAACGGTGAATCCCGAGGTTTCGAACTTCTGCTGCAACTTGATTAAATCCGGCATCTCGTTGCGGCAACCGGGACACCAGGTGGTCCAGAAATTGATCAGCACAACTTTGCCCCGGTAACCTTCCAGGTTCACCCAGTTGTCATCGGTAGCGGGCAAGACCGTATGAGGGAGGGGCTGATGGAAGTCGACAATGTTGCCGACGCCGTCTTCGGATTCGTCCGCGAAGGAAGGTAAATCGGGTCGGAAGTAGCGAAACGCGAGAGCCACACACAGAATAGCAAAAAGGAAGAGAGACAAAGCTTTCTTCATGATTCGAAATCCTGACGGTTGCGTTTCGCAAGTGAAGCGGACTGCGTTCTCTGCCTTCAGAATAGCCTATAGGCAGCCGTATCAGCTGCGGAGAAGTGACGCCAGGTGTCGAAATGGTTTCGGTTGGAGCAAATTACAATTGCGAGTAGGCTATCCGGTCAAGGTTTGGGATTTTGCTGTAAGCACCAAGAATCAAAAAGAACGTTGCGGAAGGAGACGTACAATGCAAGAGCGACTGGCAAAGATGGTATCTCGTGCGATGTTCGCAACTCTCGGATTATTCTTGGCACTTTGGCCGGGATTCGGCGGCGTTAGCGCGAAACAAAGCGCCATGGCGGCGAATGCGAACGATCAGCCGTACGCGATCGAGTATTACTACAAGGCGAAATGGGGACATGCCGAGGAATTCCTGGCGCTCTTCAAGAAGAATCACTATCCGGTGCTGAAGAAGGAGATGGAACTTGGCCGCATGCTGAAGGTGAGCATGGTAACGCCGCGGTACCACATGACGGAAGACAGCCGCTGGGATTATCGCGTGACCATCGTTTTCAAGAATGCGGCCATCGCCAACGACAATTTCGACAGTTCCGCGATTATCAAGCAGCTTTACCCCGACCAGGACACGTATAAAAAGGAAGAGCAGCGGCGGTTCGAGATCCTTGACGCGCATTGGGACTTGCCCATCAAGGACGTGGATCTGGACGCGAAGTAGTTTTGCAAACGAAATTAAGCGTTTCAAGAGTTGCGCTGAGAGGCGGAGGTGGCGGCAACTTCGATGATGGGATTGGGCAAAGTGTGCATGGTGCGCACAAAGACTTCCACGATGGCGCCGTCAAACTGAGCGTTACCGCAGCGTTCCAGTTCGGCGAGCGCGTCAGGGGCGCTGCGCGCTTTTTTGTAGGTGCGGTCACTGGTAATGGTGTCGTAGGCGTCGGCAATGGCGATGATGCGCGCGCCGAGGGGAATGCCTTCGCCAGAAAGCGCATTGGGATAACCCGAGCCATCGAAAAACTCGTGGTGATGCAAAACCATTTCGCGAATGCGGGCGAGCGGCGTAAGCGGGTCCAGAATCTTCGCGCCAAAGCTGACGTGGGACTTCATGGTCTCCCACTCTTCGGGATTGAGCGGACCGTTCTTGTTGAGAATATTTTCCGGGATGCCGACTTTGCCGATGTCGTGGAGCACGGCGCCAAGACGAATCTCCTCAACTTCGGCGTCGCTCATTCCCATAGATTCGGCGATGAGGGCGGCGTAGGCAGCCACTTTCTGTGAGTGGCCCTGGGTGTAGTGATCCTTAGCGTCAATGGCGTAAGCCAGCGAAGTAACGGTATCGAGCACAGCCTGCGGGAGCGCGTGCGGACCGTCCGAGTGTGCCGCGAGGGATTTGCTGTTATCCGACTCCGTGGCGCTGAGCGATTCGGTGAATTGCCGCAAGCGCTGGTAGATTTCCTCAAAAGCTTCGGGACCGGTGGAGAAGAGACGCTTCAGGGTCACGCCTAAATAAGCTTCCAGGACATCGCGTTTCCATTTTTTGGCTTCGTTGGGATCGAAGTGATCTGCGGTGGAGACAGCGTTGCCACCTTGATGTTTCGAAAGATACATCGAAGCGTCGGCGACCTGGATGAGCTCTTGCGGCGACGACCCGTGCAAGGGATAGCAGGCAATGCCAAAGCTGGCGCTGATATTTTTCTCGCGCAGGAGAGGATCGGAGGAAACCCAGCCGCGCAGTTTGCTGGCGAGTTGCCGCGCGTGCTCCATGGTAGTTTCTGGCATCAGAATGACAAATTCGTCGCCGCCGTAACGCGCAACGACGTCGGAACGGCGGCAATTGGTCTCCAGAATTTGCCCGACGCGCTGGAGAACGAGGTCGCCTTCGAGGTGGCCGTAGAAGTCGTTGACGAATTTGAAGCGGTCCAAATCCATGAGCACCAGCGCGAAAGAGCGGCCCGCTCGCGTGGAGCGCTTCCATTCGGAAGACAGTGCTTCCATGAAGAAGCGGTGCGTCTTGACGCCGGTGAGGCCGTCGGTGATGGCCTGCTCCTGAGCCTTCTGGAAAGAAAGCGCATTGTGCAAGGCGCCGGCGATCAGGTCGGCGAGCGTGCGCAGCAGCAAAACTTCTTCTTCGGAAAAGTCCACTGGCGTAGACGATTCGATGTACAGAATGCCGTGGAGCTGCTCGGCGTAGAAAACCGGCAGCGCCATGGCCGCGATGGAATTAGGCAAGAGCGGCTTCAACGCGCTGTCAGCCGAAGAGCCTGCGCGATAGGCGGCCATGCGACCGTTGCGGGCGACCTGACCGACGAGTCCCGTTCCCAGGGGAATGCGCTGGCCGAGCGTGCCGCGGCGCGTGCCGGCTTCGGCTTGAATGACGATTTCGCGCGTGGCGTAATCCAGAGAGCCAATGCCAATGTGGTCGTAAGTAAGGCCGGCCTCCAACTGCTCGGTGATTTTCGCCAGCATCTCGTCAGGATTCAGCGTGGCGATGGCGTTGCGCGAAATGGTGTTGAGCAGAGAGAGGTGGCGTGCCTTGGTGCGCTCTTCATGGAACAGCCGGGCATTTTCGATGGCGATACTGGCTTCGCTGGCAAGAACGCGGAGCAGCTCGAGATGGCCCTCGTCAAAGGTGCGCTCGTGATCGGAGAAAACGGCCATGGCGCCGATGGCATGGTCGTACGCCACCAAGGGCACGCCGCAGAAACAGCCTCCGGTGCGAATCGGTTCGAGGCCAAGTTTCTTGACCTCGGCGACGTAATTCTCGCGGATCAGGACGGGCTGGCGCGTTCGAATGAGGTACTCCGTGATGTGGTTTCCAGCAGGGCGGATGCGTTTGGGCACACGATTGCCGCCGATGATTTCCAGCTCAAAACGAAGCTCGTTCCGGTAGGGATCCAGTTCGGCAATGTAAAAGTTTTCGACATCGAAGAGCCTGCGCAATTCTTCCCAGACTTTCTTGGTGAGCTCTTCCCTTTGCAGTGTGGAGCTGAGGACGCGGCCAATTTCGTTGAGTACGTGCAGCTCTTCGGAACGGCGCGAAGTTTGCTGGATCAAGTAGCTATTTTCGACGGCCATGCCGATTTGATGGCCCAGAGCAAGCAGGAGCCGCAGTTCCGCAGAAGTAAAGCGACGGTTGTCCGGACTACCGAGGAGCAAAACGCCAAAAGCCTGTTCTTTGGCTTGAAGACTGATGGCCACAACGCTCCGCAGCCCCTGAGCCAGAGCGAGTTCGCGGAAGCGGCGGATGGATCTCTCCTTTTCCAGAGCGGAGAGAGAATCGTCGCGAAGATCGCGAAATCCCAGCAAGCCGCCGAGGCGGGCCACCAGGCTGACGAGGTAATCATCCAAGCTTTCGTTCTGGGCGGCGCGACAGAATTCGTCGCTCAATCCAACGGCTACGACGGAGGTCGGACCCTGTGGATCGCCATGATGGAGGAACAGTGCTCCAGCGGGAAGACGCACGACGCCGAGAACGCGGTCCAAAGCTTGCGAGAGCATGCGCTGGATTTCGCCGCCGACAAAACTCGAAGTGGCAAGATTGAGGTTGGACAGCGCCAGCATATTGCGCTCGATGCGGCGCTTCTCTTCTTCGTAGAGCGCCATGACCATGAGCATGGCGACAAAAGCGCAGGGGGCCGTGGCGACCACGCTCATGCTGGGGCCTTGAAGTTCGGGCGTGGCCTTCAGAAAATGAAGAGCAAGCCAAAGAATTCCCCAGGAAGCAAAAGAAAGGCCGAGAAGCCGGTCGGCCAGAGTTTCCTGGCGGCGGCTCTCCTGCCAGAAGATGGCGGCAACCCCGACGTACAGGAGCGAGGCTGGAATGACGGCAGAGACAGGGAATCGGTAGACGGCGTTAGCGCCCGCCCAAATTCCTAAAAGAATCGCAGCCAGGAGCGTAGGAATTTTCCAAGGCTTCCGCTGCGCATAAATTTGCGCGCCGAGGAAGAACAACAATGCGGCGAGCCCGAAGAGCCAGTGCGTCAGCGCGCTTTCCAAAGAACTGGAAACCGGCGCCGGGGTAAGGACTGGAGAGACGTAGTGAAGTCCAAAAACAAACCAGGCCGCGGTCCAGAGCAACAGATAATTCTGGCGCTTGATGCTGTAGATATACGTGAAAAAGCCCGCCACAAGAAACGTGGCGATCAGCAGCGCGAAGGGAATGAAGCTCTGATGTATCAAGCCCAGTCAGTTCTCCGTCCGCCAGCGGACGGCCGCGCGCTTATCATCAAGGCGCGGTATTTCTTCGTGTTGTGACCTGCGGCGTGCCCCCACCAGCCACACTGAGAGGCAGTCGTGCGGCGACGCAGAAAGCCGCGCCCAGACACAAAACAAAGTATACAGATTATGGATTAGGGAATTTTGAAGAAGCAAGCGTACCTGTGTACTGGTTGCCAAAAAGACAGCATAGCCCGGGGTAACACATTCAATACAAAGGAGCTAGGAAAAAATGAAGGTTTCATGAGCCAAGCCGTCGCCAGCGGCTGGGCGAATAGCCTTGGCCGGTTTTTTAGCGGTTATTTGTGTGGTTCAACGATTTGCACGTGATGGTGATCGAGCAGGTCTCCGGTGGCGTGATCGACTTGCGCCACGGCCAACTGGAAATTCACCTGGGCTTGAATGAGATTCAGCTCGGCATTGGCAAGCTGGACTTGCGCGTCCAGAACGAAGAAAACCGGTTCGGCCCCCAGCTCGTACTTGCGTTCGTCGGCATGAAGAGTGTCGCGGGCAAGATCCGCAGCGACCTTTGCGGCTTCCATTGAAAGTTTGGCTTGCTCGAGAGCGTGCACGGCGTTGGTGACTTCGAGGGTGATGTTCTGGTTGGTGCGGCGTTCCTGATATTGGTCGCGGCTGCGGTTGATCAAGGCATCGGCGAGGTTGGCTTGGGCGGAGTGCCTCCTCACGGGGAGGCTGAGGGTGAGCGAGGCGCCATAGGTCGGATACGTGAAGTGGAAAGTCTGGCTGAAACTATCCCCGAAGCCCGTGCTGCTGGTTAGCTGCGGCGGAACCACATTGAGGTTGAACTGATTGCCGGCGACACCGTTGCCGGAATAGAACCCGGAGAGTTCGAGGTCGGGTTTTAGGTTGTTGTGCGCTAGGCGAACGCTGAGTTCATCGCTGGTAAGCTGTTCCCGAGCGGCTTCGAACTCCGGACGATTGCCGAGAGCGCGGGAGAGAGCGGCTGCAATGTCCAAGCTGGGCAAGTCACCGACGGGAGCGGGCTGATCGGTAAGGTCCAGATCCAGGGCTCGGATGGCTGGATCAAGGTCTGCGCCAATGTCGCGCCGAAAAATGTCGGCGTTCTGCTTGAGCGCGTATTCCGCTTGAATGACACCGACGCGCCGCGAAGCCACTTGCGACTCCGAGCGATAAATGTCCAATGGAGGCAGCGCTCCCAGGCTTAGCGCTTTCTTGTCGTGGTCATAACTTTTTTGTGCTTCATCGAGCGACTTTCGCTGCACTTCAAGATTTTCCCGGGCAAGGATTACACTCCAATAATCTCCGACGACTTGCAGAATGATATTGCTTACTTCAGCGGTGAAATTGGCGCGCGCCTGCTTGAGGTTGTTTTGTGCAATAAAAATGGGAGCTCGATTGGGAAAGAATCCGAAATTACGCAGCAGCGGCTGCGTCAACGTGAACTGCAGATTTGTGGAAAGGGAAGGGTTAACAAACTGGTTGCTGCTGTTGGTCGCTATTTTGCTGCCGCTCACGTTGGCCTGGAAGTTTGTGCCGGTCTGAAAAGTCTGTGCGTAACCAAGCCCGGCGGACTGCGAAAGCGTGTCGAGAATGGTTGCGCCCTGAGTCGTGCTGATGGCCGGAGCTTTTGCCCGGCCGTCGGAGAGGCTCGAAGTTGCCACGGGGTCGAAGGGGGAATGTGATCGCTGAAGATTATCGAGCGCCAAATCAATCTGGGAGCGATTGATGTGAATGTCCGTATTGTTGGCGAGAGCGAGGCGGATGCTGTCATCGAGAGCAAGGACGAGCTTGCCGTTCGCCACATGATCCTGCAGCCCCTCCGGGGCGGGCAACTGCGGCGCGGACTTCTGGCGGCTGTTGAATCCTAGCGACCTCTTCTGAGGCGCGTCGGATTGCGCGCTCGAAGAATCGACACACACGAGAGCAAAAAATATCGCAGCAAGAAAAGAACACAGCCGTCGCATCGAGCACCCCCAGAGTGAATTGGTTCGAGCTGAGAAAACTTTATTCGTAACGAATTGCTTCCACGGGATCGAGCCGCGCGGCTTTGACGGCCGGGTAAGTGCCGAAGATCAAGCCCACGGAAATGGAAACCAGGAAGGCCAGCAGGATGGAGCTGATGGTCACGATGGTGGACCATCCCGCCATCCAGGCAATCAACCGGGACATCACGAAGCCCATCACGACACCCAGGAAACCTCCGGCGAAGGAAATCAGCACCGCTTCGATCACGAACTGGCGAACGATGTCCGAGCGCCGGGCGCCGATGGCGCGGCGCACACCGATTTCGCGCGTGCGTTCGAGAATGGCCGCCAGCATGATGTTCATGATGCCGATCCCGCCAACCAGCAGCGAAATGGAAGCAATAGCCACCATGACGGTGTTGAAGAGCTGCTCGGTGCGCTTTTGCTGGGCGAGGAGTTCTGCGGGGACGATAACGCTGAAGTCGCCCGCGTTGTGATGCGAGGAATTCAGGATGCCGCGAACCACCTCGGCATCCGTGGTGCTGGTATCGGTGGAAGCGAGATGCAGGTACATGCCGTCGATCTCGTCTTTCATCTCGCTTTGCGAATCCTCGAGACGATAACGGACGGAATTCAGAGGCGCATAAATCAAATTGTTCATGTCTTCGGTGCGGACTCCGGAGACTTCACTTTGCGGAGCCATCTGCGGCGCCACAACGCCAATGACGTGGCACCACTGGTCATTCAATTTGATGTACTCGCCGACGGCGGTAGAAGCGCCGAATAAGCTGTCTTTGGCGGCCGCTCCGAGGACGCAGACCGGCGCGGCAGCCGCACTGTCCGATTGGTCGAAGAAGCGGCCCTCCGTGACGCGCAAGTGGCTGATTTCGAGATAGCTGGGCTCGACGCCGTAAACGATCGGGGTGTCCTGCTGCGGCTTCGGCAAAAGCTTTCCCGGAGTAAAGCGCTTGCGCGGCGTACCGCTCTGAATATCGGGGACGTTTTGGCGGATGATTTGATAATCACTCAGCGTGAGTCCCGGCGAATCTTTCCGGACTTTCTGCAACTCCTGGTAGTTATGGGCTTCCTTGGCTTCAACGATAAGGTTTCGGACGCCGAGTTGCTCGATAAAGGCCATCACTCTCTGCTGTGCTCCCGCGCCAATAGAGAGCATGGCTACGACGGCAGCGACGCCAAAAATCATTCCGAGCATGGTCAGCAATGAGCGCAGCTTGTGGGTGGTCAGGTTCTCGAAACCGAAAGCCAAGTCCGGGAGCCATTGCGCGAGCGACCTTGGTTCAGCCAGGGAACGAGTATTCATGGTCGTGAGAGGCACCTCATTTTGTGCTTGGACCCAACGCAGGAGCGGCGCCGCTCTCCCTGGCTTTTTCTGAACCGCGGGCTTCCGGGTTGACCAACGCCACCACCGTGCCCGGTTGAATGCCCTCGATAATCGCGCGGCCTTCACTGAGCGCACGCAGCTTCACTTCCTGGGCCTCGAAGCTGCGGTTGCGTTTGCAGTAGACAATCTTCTTGCCTTCGCGGTCGAAAACCGCTTCCCTGGGGATCGATACGGCCCTGGAAAGCTGGTCGCCTCGGATGCTCAAGCGCGCGGCAAAGCCGGGGCGGAGGCGCGCGTCGTTCTTGTCGAAAAGAACGGTGAGATCGAATTTGTGTCTCGCGTTGTCGTCCCAGAACTCATGCGAGGTCGCGCCGCCTACGGTTTCCACCTTGCCGCTGAAATTTTCGCCGGGAAGAGCGTAGATCTGGATGTCCACGGACTGGCCTGGTTTGAGGTTGCTGTGATCCGTCTCCCCGACCTGCGCGTAAACCTCCAGACGGGAAACATCGATCACTTCCGCGATCGAACTCCCCGGATTCACCTGATCGCCGACGTGATAGTCAGGAAGGGTCATGCCCGTAAAGAAAAATCCGCCCGAGGCATCGCGGTTGCCATTGATGACGACGAGGCCATCAATGGGCGCAGTGATCGTCATCTTTTTGATGTTCTCCTCGGCCTGGTTCATGGCCAGGAGCGCTTTGTGACGTTTCTCTTCGCTGATCGCCAGCGCAGCTTTGTTGGACGCGCTGTGCGAGCGAATGTCCTGTTCGAGCTGCGTCAGGGCACGCTTGGCTTCGTCCAGCGCAAGCAGATTCTTCTGCGCATCAATTTTGCTGACCAGCTCGTTCTTGCTGACTTCCAGCTCCGCGCGCCGAACCGCGTACTTGGCTTTCAGCAGCGCAGTTTGGTCCTGAGCAGTTTGCACGGCGGCGTCGGCCTTGGACTTGACGATTTCCTGCTCGGCTTGCAGAAGGTCGCTGCGGTTCTGGGCGAGATTGTATTCCTGCTCGCTGGGATCAAATTCGAGCACCACATCGCCCTTGTGAACCTGTGCTCCGAAGCGCGCCAGCTTGATGATTTGCAAAGTTCCGCCGGCAATGGGAGGCGCCGCAATCACTCTTGATTCTTTGGTTCGTAAAGCGCCGGTGGTAAGGACTTTTAATTGAAGATCAGCTTCTTTCACCGTGGCGGTAGGAACGTCCAATTCGCCGGCCAGCGCGCTAGCCTGCCTGCAAGCGATGCTCGTGCCCGCGAAAATCAGGAGCACGAGAAAAGCGCCGGTTTGGGTGATGCCGCGGTTCATGTTGATCTTCTTAATGCGTCAGCGTTGGGTCTTTTAGAGCCACGCGTTCCCCTGGTTGGAGTCCTCTGGCCAGCAAAACTTCTTCCGTATTCCGCCGCGAAACGTCGACGGGAATTTCGTCAAATTTTGATCCCCGCCGAACATACGCGACCGTCCTGCCGGCTTTGCGAAACAGCGCCGTAGATGGAATCACGATCCCGTTGGGGATTTTGGCCACCGCCACGCGCACAGTCGCACTCATCCCCGGAGTCAGGCGCGGGTCGCTTTCTGTAAGCGCGACATCGACCGAGAAATTGTGCGGAACGGGCCAACCCCCGTTGAAATCCAGGCTGGCCGTGGGACTGATGGCTTCGACGTGACCTTCCAGGCTGCGGTCCGGGACGGCCTCCACACGCACCATGACGCTCTGGCCGACCTTCAATTGCCCGCGTTCCGCCTCTTCTACACGCGCGGAGATTTTCAGCGAAGTCGGGTCCGGCAGCTCGGCGATGGCTGCTCCCGGCCAGGCGCGGTCGCCCGGTTTGAAAGGGGTTGGCCCGCCTTGAGGTTGCCAGTGGTTCTGTAGCGCCACGACGCCATCCAGCGGAGCGAGCAAAGTAAGGGATGCCAGGCTACGTTCGTCCTGTTTCACCTGAAACTCGGCCTGGCTCAATTTTTCCTTCTTGCTGGCTAAATCCGCGGCGGCGGACGAGCGGTCGGCTTTGAGCTTGGCTTCCGCCGCCTTCAAGGTCTCTTCGGCATCCACAACTTTTAGCTTGGCTTGCTCGCCCTCAATGACAGAAAGAATTTCCTGTTTACTGGCGTCCATGCGCGCTTTCTCGGCGTCAAACTTGGCAGTCATGACGTCGGTGAGATCCTGCTCTTCCTTCAGGCGCGCCGCAGCTTGGGACTGTGAGATTTCCGCCTGGGCGGATTTAACGCTGGACTGGTCCTGCGCCAGCCTCTGCTTCATCGTGCTGGTATCGAACTGAACTAGCACGTCACCTTTTTTGACCTTGGCCGCGTTGGCCACCAGGTTGACGATCTGCAAATCTCCCGCGCCATACGGCCCCGCGATGATCTTCGTACGGAGAGCCTTGAATTCGCCCTTAATTTCCAGCGTATCCACGAAATCCTTGCGCTTGACCTCGGCGGTTGGAAGCGCGGAAGCGGAACTCGTCAGCCGGAAAGCTCCGAAGCCGAGGCCGCCCAGAAACACGACGGCAGCGCCGGCGGCAGCCTTGTGCCGCAGCTTCCACGACAGGATTCCGCGAATCTTTGCCCACATCACCGCCGCTCTCCCGATGCCGGCTCTTCCGCCGCAGTTCGGCGGATGATTTCGCCTTCGTGCAGGCCCGAAAGCACCACAACTTCCGTATCGTTGCGGGGACCGGTTTTCACGGCACGTTTCTCAAAGGACCCCGAACCTTCCACCCAAACAAACGGCTTCCCGGAATCGAATCCCACGCTTTCCCAAGGAACCACGAGCGCGTTTTGTTCTGAGCCGAGGTCGAGATCCAATGCCGCGGAAAGGTCCGGCAGGAGTCTCGCGTCGGTCCCTTGAACGGAGAAGCGGGCGGCGAATACCCGGATGGTTTCGCTGAACTGGCCGTTGTGACCGAGCGGGGAAAGATCTTCCAAGGTCGCAGCAAGCTCAATGCCGGGGTACGCGTCGAGATGCATTTTCGCGCGCAGGCCGGGGCGGACTTTCAGCAGGTCCACCTGATTCAGCTCCACGCGCACTTCCATTTGGGAGGGATCCACAACGGCCATGAAGGGCAAGCCCGGACGCACCTGGTCTCCCTGTTGGACAGTGCCCATGCGGCCGCCGAGCCAGATGGTGTTGTAGACCACCACGCCCGCCATGGGAGAGTGCACGGTCATTTTGGAGGCGTTGCTCTGCGCGTAGCGCATGGCCTCCATAGAGCGGTCCCGCTGAATCTCGAGAATGTGGATCCCGGCCGCTGCGGCGGCTCGTTTCAATTGGTAAGTCTCTTTCAATTGCTTCAATGTGGCCTGTGCTTCCTCCGCGGCCTCCTGATTCTTTTCGGCGTCGATGCGGGAGACGATTTCATTGCGCTGGAGTTCGAGCTGTGCGCGCTTCAACTCGTCCTCGGCCTGTTGCAAACCTGTGTCGTCCTTGGCGCGGGCGATATCTTCCTCGGCTTGCTTTTGAGCGACCTGGCCTACCAGGTTGTCGTACGTGGCTTTCTTATCGAGATAGTCCTTGGTTTGGGCCTGAGGGTCGAATTCCACGAGGACGTCGCCCTGCTTTACGGGAGACCCGGCAGCGGCCAGTTTGGTGATGACCATGGAACCCACTTGCGCCCCTTGGAGCCTGGGAGCCAGGACCGCAAAGGAGTGGGCGGCCATGGTGGTTCCATTCAGGCGGAGCGTTTGCGAGAAGTTCTTTTTCTCGACTCGATAAATCGACTCCGCGCGGCTCGCAGAGGCTTGCGCCCGGCGGAGATGGAAGAAAAGAAAGGGCATGAGAACGAGTGTCAGCAGAGTGAGGGTGCCTAAGAAAAGAGCCTTGGGCTTGCTGCGAAGAATCGATGTAGCGCGCATAAGCTCATGCACCCCTGAGAGATTCGGGAAGTTACGCCCTCCAGGGCGGTTGGAATTCGGGGCCGGGGAAATGGTTGTTTCGCACAACCTGCTTAAATTTGAGCCGATTCTTCCGCAAACGCTCAGTTTATCTTAGAAGCAAAACCAGGAATATCCATGGAATACCCTAATGTTTGCAATCCCTGCTCTCTCCGACCGGCTGGCTCTCTATTAGACGCCACGCACAGCCATTTGTCCTACGCAAAAATCGGTGATTTTCATCGCAAAAAGAAGATTGCCGCGTAAGTTTCCAAAGCGAAGCAGAATTGCGGAAAATCGACCCCTAACCATGAGACGCAATCGGGAGGACAATGAGATACAAGCTCGTAGTCTACGTGTGTTGAGCCGGGTAAGCTCGGGGTCGACCTGGAGTGGTTCTAGAACCAGGTTGGAGAATCATGATCAGATTTCTGGCAAAGTTCTTTCGAGGACTGCATCTCATTTTCGGAGTGTCCGCGCCCCCTGAGGGACAGAACGAAACGCTCGTTGGTGTTGATCTGGCTCGGAGTTTTATCTTTTCTGGTGGCCTTCGGCGTGCTCCTCTCTTACCTCGTGCCCTACCTGTACTTCAAACACTAATCTTTCTCAGCTAAACCGCAAGATATTGGCGATCTGACGAAGACGCGGGGCTTTGCGCTTACCCTGCCACGCCAAGATGGGCACCATCCTGGCTGGTTGGACGGAATCCAGAGCTTTCGCTACACTGAACGACTGCTTCTGCAAAGAAAGACGCGCTGGAAATGACCGAAGCAACTCAAAAGACTGCAGGTGTGCGAGTCCGCTTTGCCCCCTCTCCCACGGGCTATCTGCATGTCGGTGGCGCACGAACGGCCCTGTTTAACTGGCTTTTCGCGCGACGCCACGACGGCGTGATGATTCTGCGCATTGAGGACACGGATGCCGAGCGCAACAAGCCCGAACTGGTTCAGGGAATCATCGACGGCTTGAAACGGCTGGGTGTGAATTGGGATGAAGGGCCCTTCTACCAGTCGCAACGAACCGAAGTGTACCGGGCGGCGGCGAAGAAATGCCTTGCGAACGGCAATGCCTTCCTTTGCTACTGCCCCGCGGACAAATATGCCGGCGGCGATCACGCCGAGCCGGCTGAGGATGAAGAGCCGAAAGGCGGCGGGCCCCGCCGCGTCACGCGCTGTCCGTGCCGCGACGGCAAGCCCTCGACACCGGGCGCGAAGCCGGCGGTCCGCTTCAAGGTTCCCGCTGGTGGAACGACGAAATTTGCGGACGCGGTGTTTGGCGAGCGCGAATTTTCCAATGATGAGATCGAGGATTTCGTCCTGCTGCGCTCCGGCAAAGGCGCCGAGGAATTTGGCCAGTCGATGTACCAGCTCGGCGTCGTAGTCGACGACATCGACATGCGCGTCACGCACGTGATTCGCGGCGCGGATCATCTTTCGAATACGCCGAAGCAAGTGCTCCTGTACCAAGCGCTCGGCGCGACGCCTCCGGTCTTTGCGCACGTGCCGCTGATTCTTGGCGCGGACAAGTCGCGGCTTTCGAAGCGCCATGGCGCTACCGACGTGAACATGTATCGCGCGGAAGGTTTTTTGCCGGAAGCGTTTCGCAATTTTCTGGCGCTACTGGGCTGGTCGCCCGGCGGCGACGAAGAGTTCATTCGAACGAAGGATTTGATTGAGAAGTTCTCGCTGGAGGGCGTGAGCCGCACCAATGCCGTTTTCGACCGGCCAAAACTCGAATGGTTCAATACGCAGTACCTGCAGCGCCTCCCGATCGAGGATTTGCTGCCTGAAGTCGAAAAGGAATTGAAGCGCAGCGGCTTGTGGAAGCCGGAATGGGCTGCCGGCGCCCCTCCGGGTCCGGATGGCCGCGATCACGCGTGGTTTGCGCACGCCGTGGACTTGCTGCGGCCACGCATTCGCCTGCTCCCGGATTTTTCCACGTGGTCACGCGCGTTTTTCAGCGATGAATTTCCGCGCGATCCCGCCGCGAAAGAAAAATTCTGGAAGGATCCGAAAGTGCCGGAACTTCTCGCCAAGCTCGCCGATGCGCTGGCAAATCTGAAAGAGTGGAACCATGACGGCTGCGATCAGGCCACGAGGGCAGTTGCCGAAGCGGGCGGCGTGAAAGCGGGACTGCTGATTAATGCGACGCGCGTCGCTATCGTCGGTCAAGCCGTGGCTCCGCCGCTTTTCGACACCATGATCGTGCTCGGCCAGCAGCGCGTCGTGCAGCGCCTTCGCGACGCGCTCAGCGAATTTGCCTCCGCCAAATCCGCGCCCTAGGAGGTCTCTTTGGTGCGCCGCAAACGCCGCGAATTTCTGCGGACAATCGGAGCCGCCGGTCTTTGCGCGTCGTTCCCTCTCGCTTCTTGGCAGGCCGAGACGCTGCAGCAGCGACTTGCCGCCGACCCATTGCGTCCGCAACTTCATTTGCTTCCCGCGCAAAACTGGATGAATGACCCCAACGGGCCCATTTATTGGAAAGGCCGATACCACATGTTTTTTCAATACAACCCTCACGCCGCGGTTTGGGGAGATATGCACTGGGCCCACGCCGTCAGCCCAGACATGATTCATTGGCGCCATCTGCCTGTGGCTCTAGCGCCGACTCCCGGCAGGGACGATGCCGACGGCTGTTTTACCGGCAGCGCCGTCAATCACCGCGGCACAGCTACGGTTATTTACACCGGTGTTAAAGCGGCCACGTCCGACCGTGCCACGCTTCGAGACGGCGCCCACAATTTCCGCGAAGTGCAGTGCCTCGCTACCTCTTCCGATCCCGAACTTCGCACGTGGAGAAAACGGGAGCGACCCATTCTCCAGCCTCCGGAAGACCCGCTCCTCACCGGCTTTCGCGATCCTTTCCTTTGGCAGGATGGACCACACTGGTATCTCGGCGTCGGTTCGGGCCAGCGCAGCCAGGGTGGCCGCGTCCTTCTCTATCGCTCTCTCAATTTACGCGACTGGGAGTATCTCCATCCCCTCGCTTCTGGAGATTGGACCGGACGTGATTCTGTTAATCCCGTGGACTCTGGTGAAATGTGGGAGTGCCCCGACTTTTTTCCTCTCGGCGGAAAACACGTCCTGCTCTACGCCACGGCAGGACAAGTTGTCTGGGAAACTGGCGAGCTCGATCCTAAGGAACTCGTGTTCCACCCGCAGAAGCGCGGGGTTCTCGATCACGGTGCCTATTACGCACAAAAAACGCAGCTCGACGCAAAAGGGAACCGCATCCTCTGGGGCTGGATTCCGGAAACTCGCCCGGAGGCCGAATTCAGCGCCGCCGGGTGGGCAGGTTGCATGGCTCTGCCCCGGGTTCTCTCTCTCGGCGCCGACGGCAGCCTGGCAATGCTCTTCGCCCCGGAAATTCGGTCGCTCCGTGCGAAGTCCTGCATTATCCCGCCGTTCGAAAGCCACGTGCCCTCCGCCTTGGTTACTCGCGCGCTTCAAGACGTCCGAATCCAAAACCTCTCAGGCGAATTCCGCTTGAATACCAAATACCCCCGCTCTAGTGTCACCCTTCAGGACCGCAGCGGTCCCTGGTGGTCCGCGACTCTCGAACCCAAGGACACTTCCACGGCGAAACTATCCGTGAATGGAAAAACCGTCGACGTGCCCATTGTGCACCAGCAAGAATTCAGCGTTCACTTGCTTCTGGACGCCTCCGTGGTCGAGCTGATCTGTAACGGCAAGCACGCTTTCACGACGCGCATCTACCGCAAGCCCGACGGCCCTCTCAGAATCTCCCTGAGCGATTCCGACTTGGCTCAGCTCGATGGTCTCGAAGCCTGGCAACTGCGCCCTATCTCTCCCGACCGCCTCACTTCGTAGGAAGCGCGGCAATTTGAATCGCATCGAAAAAAAAACGCGGGGCGAATTGCCCCGCGCTCCTGGTTTCTGCATGCCGGCGCGTTCAGTTGCACCTTAGTAGCGCCACGGATGAGCATGACGCCATTCCCAATACTCGAGCTGCTCGTGTTCATTGAGATCCGTCCACTCCCGGTAGGGCTTGCGGCACTCGGCCCAATACTCTTGGTAGGCGCGGGTTTCGCTGGGATCCCAACGATGATAATCGTGGTATCGAGTGTCATAGTATCGTACACGAGCCGCGCAACCTGAACCGATCACGGAAAAGATCATTGCCGCGGCAAGCAAAAGTGGTTTCATCCATCGTATTCGCTGCATTTGCAATGCTCCTTTTTTCGAGCCCCGAACGGGGCTGAGCTTCAGCGGGCAGTGCAACGTGCGTTCCCGGCTCGTTTCTTCACAATGAGATAAACCCGAAAACGGGACAAAAGGCGCAAAGAAAGTTATTCATTCGAGATTTCTGGAGAGGAAGTACTAGGAAATAGTCAGGGCCCGGGAACTCGTGAAAACGTGAGCGAGTGTCTGGTGCGCTCGTCTTGCGTTGAGATTTCTAGTTCGGAGAAAAAAACTCTTGGTGCACGGGCTTTGCCGCCGAAGCAGAAGCGGCGACACTGACCAAGGCATCGAGCGGAATCGTTACCGGCGGGAGGCACAGTTCCGTGCTGCACGCCTGATAGCGCAGCTTGAGGGGAATGTGCTGTTCGCCGAGCGGAGCACTCGCGAGCGCGTTCACGGGAAGGCGAAGAATTACCGTTCCCTGGTACACGTTGAGCGGCTTCTTGGAAAATGTGAACGTTTCGAGCTTTCCCTTGGGATAAACCACTTCGCCGCTGCTGAAGCCGGACGGGAGCTGGGCTTTGAGATCGGTGGCGATGAGATACTCTTCCGATTTTTCGCGCGCGTTCACGTGGAAGCCCGGACGGATTTTCATGACCACGGCAATCTGAAACGACGCGCCGCGTCCCGCCGGTTCCATAGAAGCATACACTTCCGGCTTCACCACGTCGCGGCCGGAAGGCACTTGCGAACGACTCGCCATGCAAGTTATCGCGATAATTGCCGCCAGGGCGGTTGCGCCTGAAATTACGGTGGCTCGCTTCACACTTTCACCTCAGCGCCGAGTTGCTGCGAGATGACGCGGCTCATGATGGCGTAGAGATCCTCGCCGGACTTCTCCTGCACGAAAGCATTGCGCGTTTGGCTCCAGCCCAATTTAAAGCTGGTGGAAAGCGCGGAGATCCAGATTTCGCGCACCGGTGTGTTCGGCGAAATCACGAACTTGGCTTCCTCGGGTTCCTCGAAAATCACTTCGAGCTTGCCCGCTTGGCCTTCGACGTCAAAGCCGTGCGCATCGCCTAGAGTCAGCAGGCGTTTCTTGAGGTCCTCAAACGCCGCGTCGGCTTTCCGCTGGAAATCTTTCTCTTCGAGCATGGATTGAGCGTACACGAGGCAATTTCGCCCGGCAAGCGATGCCTCAGAAATCCTTGATTTCGCGGAGGCGTCCGGTGACCACGTCGTACACGAAGCCGCGCACTGCCACTTCTTTGGGAATCCACGGATGCGTGCGAAGTTTTTGCAATTGGTGGCGCACGTTTTCGTCGATGTTTTGGAAAGCGTAGAAAAAAGCGGGCGCGATCGCCGCGGTCCCCGCGCGGTTCTGGATGCGCGTGCGCAATTCCTGCTCCGTTGCGTGCATCAGGCCACAGTCCGTGTGGTTGATGACCATGAACTCTTCCGTGCCCAACAAGTGGTGGGAGATGACCAGAGACCGGAGAGAGTCATCCGTGACGATCCCGCCGGCGTTGCGGATGATGTGGGCGTCGCCCTCCTTCAGTCCCAAAGTACGAGTGGACAGCCGTGTGTCCATACACGTAAGCACCGCCAGCTTGCGCTCCGGACGCGGTGTCAGCGCGCGCAGTTCATGCGCGCGCGCATAAACTTCGTTGGCTTCGAGAACTTCGTCTATGACGCTCATGGTTTGAACAGTCTAACGAGCAGCGAGCGATTCGTGAATAGTGTCAATGCGAAAGCGCTCCGGCATTGCCGGGGCCGCCGACGGGCTGCAGCTTGGGGATACGTGCTTCGACCGGAGGAAGCGTTGTGAAGGCGGCGTGAGGCTCGCTCTGATACCAGTAGGCCACGGAATAATAATTGTCCGAGCGGTGATTGGCGTGGCCGTGCTCGATGGTCGCACGAATTGATTTCGTGAACGGAATCGGCGAATCGAGATGAAAGCGGTAGACCGAGGAACGGCTACCCGCGCGCTCTTCACCCTTGACCGGCGCGCCGTGAAGACGATGGGAAAAAGCGCTCTGTCCAAAATCCCATGCGCCAAGAAAATAATCTTCTGATCCAGTGCCGATAATGGACGGACGGGATTCACCGTCAATGAAAAACATGTCGTCGCCCTCGCCCCACCAGCCGTCCTCATTCTGGAGCACGGACATGGTCACTCCCACAAAGTGGCCGTGGCCGGTGGCTTCCATCCAGACATAATTGCCCTCGCCGTTCAGATTTTTCTTGTCCTCGACGGCGGGGTCTCCGTTCGATTCCCACTTGTTGGTCCAGCCAGCATTGGGCTGCGCCTGGCGAAACTGCGCGTGGAAATAAAGCGTATCGGCGGGCAGAGGCTTGGCGAGCGCGCGATAGTCGAGATTGAAATAAAGACTAGAAACTGGGCGTTTGCCTTCGTTGGTTAACGTGATGCGCGCGTGCTTTTGAAAAGGCATCGGGAAAAACGAATTCATGGCCCGGTCGTTTGCGACGGAAAGAAGCTCCGATTCCCAGAGGTGGTAATCGCCGAGACCGAGGCCGAAGAAATCGCCGAGCGGAATCTCGACGCTTGGGGAAGCCTCGCCGTCCCAGTACATGCGCAGAACCAGTCTTTTCAGATGATAGGGCTCGGGATCGGAAACTGTGAACCAGATGTGCGTGAGCACGCCGGGCCCTTCCACGTCAAGAATCGTGAACGTTCCGCCCGGTTCAACGCGCCGAAAATCTGCATTGCCGCCAGTGGAGTCCGCGCTGGAGACACGCTTGAGCACATAAGGCTGGGGCTGCGTGAGATCGGCCTGCCAGTGAGCGAGGTTCTGCGCTTGCGCCTTGGGCGGACTCTTCATCCACACAAAAGCAAGCACGATTAGAAGGCCTGAGAAAGATTGCTTCATGGAGTTCTCCCTTGTGCCGGTGCGCGGCGGCTACTTTACGGCCAGTAGCGCGGAAAAGGAAGTGTCACTGGGAAGCCAAAACCCCACAACACGGCTTGCTGTTGCATGGCAAGGAAGTCAGAGCAACTTGTTGTTGCGACCCAGCTGCGTCATCGGTCTGCAGCTGGAGAGGAAGAAATAGGCGGCTTGAGAGCGTTAGAACTCTCCCCCGGTTCTCTGGAACTGTTCATTCTCCGGGGCTTAGAGATTGCATAAGCTCTCAGAATCAACACTCAATGGACCCACGTCACAAGTGTTCATTCTAAAGGGGTTATGTGATATCGAAAACCGAGGAGGTTATTGCAGCAAGCGCCTCAGCAAGTCGTCCAAAAGGGCTTTGGCTTGAGGGCCAACATTGATGAATTCGACGCCCATGCCCTCGCCAGGCGAGACGCTTCGCACAACGGCCTCGGCATGAACAAATCCGCCGGGTACTTCAAAGAGCAACGTCAGCTTCGTGCCTACCGGCCGCCCAGTGGATGCCGAGAGGAACAGGCCCCCGGTGCCTAGCGTTTTGACCCGGGACACCTGCTGGTCGCCACCGCCATACCAGGTCACA
>QHYM01000008.1 GCA_003223295.1 Acidobacteriota bacterium
CCCTTAACCGCGGTCCTGGGCAATGGCACTTGCTTCGGAACCGGAGTCGCCTGCAACGACCCAACTGGTTCAGGCTGCCTGCTGAGCGCCTCACCGATAGGCTGCCGTCCCAATCAGGTCGGTAATCCCAACTCCGGCGCTCCCCATACCTTTGGCAGTTGGTTCAACGCGGCGGCATTCGCTGCGCCCGACTCAACTCAAACGACCGAAACCACCGAGCGGCCCGGTGCCATTCGTGGGCCGGGTTTCTGGCGCACCGACCTCTCGCTGTTCAAAAACATAAAATTCACCGAGCATTTCAACGGGCAATTCCGTTTCGAAACATTCAACACTTTCAACCACACGAACCCCATTTGCTGCGGCTCTACAAACTTCACCTCGACGCTGTATAACACGATCACTTCGACGCGCGATCCGCGCATTCTGCAGCTCGGCATGAAACTGAATTTCTAGCGCGCCAGCCGCAGCAGCGGTTGGTTAAAGACAGAAACGGCTCCGATCATCTCGGAGCCGTCTCTCTTTGTAATCGCAATGATGTTCCCAAGGGTCGCACCGTCGTCGGTGCGCCTAATCACCAACTGACGAAAACATACCCGCCTTCGCCGACTTGCGCGGGAGGAAAAGTAGCCATCCCCGCGCCTCCGCCTCCAAACTGCCCGTTGGGCTGGAAGGGGAAACCGGTAATCAGGTAGCCCATTGCTCCACTGTCAGAAATGGAGAACGGGGCGGAAGCTCCGGTGTGGCTGATTATGGCGTTCGGGTCGCTTGTTCCGCCCGAAGCACCGGTCACAGCCGTGCCGCAAGTGCCTCCGGCCGGTGGGTACGGCTGACCTCCATTGCCGCCATGAGCGACAGCCAGCACCGTGTTATTGCTGTCCATGATCTGCGTGTCGCCGCCAGTGCCTCCGGTTGCAGTGAAAGCCGACCCGGCGGAACCTCCCGCACCCACGATGATGGTAAGAGTTTGACCCTCTTGCACGGATAAGATGGTGCTCGTAAACGCACCGCCGCCGCCACCACCGCCGCCGTTGCATCGCACAAGCGTACCGCCGCCGCCGGCGCCGTACAGCTCTACGCTCAGCTTGGTGACTCCTGTCGGCACGACGAAAGTGCCGCCGTTCTGAAACTCCTGCCTGCCACCTAATCCGCCAGCAGGTCCAACAAGCCCTTGTGGGCCAGTCGGGCCAGTGGCTCCTGTATCGCCCGTGGGTCCTTGTGGCCCAGCAGGCCCTTGCGGGCCCGTCGCACCAGTGGCACCGGTGTCCCCTTGTGGTCCTTGTGGACCGGCTAGGCCCTGGGGACCAACAGGGCCAGTAGCACCTGTAGCTCCTTGCGGACCTGGGGGGCCAGTCGGACCAACAGCGCCGGGATCGCCCTTAGTCCCAGAGGCCAAGGAAGGCAACAATGTCACGCTGAGGTCATTATTGCCCTGAACCACTTCCACGCTCCGCGTATCCGGGTTCCAGCCCGAGTCCGGGACGGAGGAGACCACCACCGTGTGCGTACCCACGGAAACGCTGACGCTCATCGGTGTGACTTTGCCTGTGTCCACGCCGTCCACCGACACATGCGCGCCCGAGGGAAACGAAGTCACCTTTAACGAGCCATTCGAGTTGTCCGCAACGGCTCTTCCCGGCAGAAGCAGCAGCACCCCCGCCAATACAGCCACACAAACAACCTTTCTAGGTTGCATCATCAAGTCCTCCTTGAATCCTTCCCACGGCCTAACTTCTTGCGCCACCCTGGCGCCTGTTGTGGCATGTTTCGAGGGGACATAGGGTATTCAACGCAACTACCTCGCCACTGCAACACTAGGACTAAACTATTTGTTTTCAATGGATAGGAACGAGATTGCCATTCCCAAAACTGGAAGGCGATGTAACGAAACGTTACTTTTCGAGCACAAAAACGATGTGTGGCATAAGTTTCTTCGCTACAGATTCGCCCCGTTACTCGTACCGCAGTGCCACCATCGGATCCACACGCGCGGCGCGCCGCGCGGGGAAAAAACCGGCACAGACGGCCACACCGATGAGCAGGAGCGCAGCGACAGTGATGGTCGGGACGTCCGTCGTCTTCAGTCCATAGAGCAAATCAGAGATGACACTTGATGCGAGGCGTGTCGCGCCGAGCGCGGCAGGAACGCCAATAGCAACGCCAGAAGCAACCAATAAACAAGTTTCGCGCAGGATCATGCGCATGACGTCCGCCTGCTGCGCCCCAAGAGCCATGCGGATTCCGATTTCAGGTGTACGGCGAGCCACGGCGTAAGACAAAATGCCACACAGCCCCACGCAAGCAAGAAGCAATGCCAACAAGCCAAAAAAGCTCGTGAGCTTGGCGAAAAGGCGCTCCTGCAACAGCGATTCGTCACTCTGCTGAGTCTCCGTTGTGATGCCGAAAAGAGGAACGTTGCGATCCACCGATGCCACGGATGCTCGCACCGAAGGAACGAGCGCCGTGGGGCTCATAGCGGTGCGAAGCTCGAAATACATATACGGAATGCCTTCTGCTTGTCCGTAGGGATGGTACAGAGTGGCGGGGGCTTCCTCGCGGAGTGACGCATACTTGGCATCGCGAACTACACCGACGATTTCCATCGTGGCGCTCGGGGGGGCCGACGCGAAACGCACGTGTTGACCGATTGGGTCGCGGCCAGCAAGGTAACGTTTCACAAATGTCTCATTCACGATCGCAACCCTCGGCGAATGTTCTGTGTCACGCTCCGTAAGGTCGCGCCCACGAAGCAGCGGAATTTTCATCGTCGCCAAAAAATTCGGGCCGGCAGGCACTACAGCAACGTCCATCTGCCCTGGGGTTCCATCGCCCGTGAACCCCTCGACCCACACGTCCTCGCTGCGCCTGCCATCATTCAGCAGTGTGTGAAAGGACGCGGTCGCGGAAATGACGCCTGGCAGCGTGGCAACGCGCTGCTCGACGCGCGAAAAGAAATCATTGAGAGCAGACTGCTTGTAGCCAGCCTTTGTGGGATTCAACCCGAAGATGAGCACGTTGTTTTGGTCGAACCCCGGATCGATATGTCTCAGGTTCAACAACGTGCGGACGAAGAGGCCCGCGCCAAACAACAGCACGAGCGAAACCGCCACTTGCACAACGATGAGCGCTTTCCCCAAACCGAGACGCAATCCTGCACTCCCGGTCGTCTGAGTGCTTTGTCTCAGCGCCGGAGTCATGTCTGTTCGCATGGCATGCCAGGCAGGTGCCACGCCAAAAAGTAGCGCGGTCAGAAGGCATGCGCCGGCAGTAAACCCAAGAATCCTCAAGTCTGTGCTGATGTTCAACGACAACGGCTTGCTCGCCGGCGAGATCAGCACGACGAGCACGTAACTCCCCCAATAAGCAAAAAGGTAGCCCACAGCGCCGCCCATGCCGGCAAGAAGGACACTCTCGGTCAGCAATTGTCGCAGTAGTCGCCCGCGCGACGCTCCAAGCGAAAGCCGCACGCTGATTTCCTTTTGCCGCGAGGTCGCGCGTGTCAACAGTAAGTTCGCCACGTTTGCGCACGCAATGAGAAGAACCAGGCCGACGAGGCCCATCAAAATGAAGAGCGGGCGAGAGAATGAGCGGCGCAGTTCTCCGAGCCCTTTGCTCGCTCGGACCAGTTGAAGCGATGGAACAATCGCAGGCTTTCCCGCTTCTTGTAGGACGCCTTGTTCCGCGACTGGTCTGAAAATCACATTCAGGCCGGCTGCAGCTTGCTCCGCAGAAAAGCCGGGCTTAAGGCGACCAATCAGGATGAGCCACCATCGATTAGCCGCAGCAAACATGGATACCTTTGGGTCCAAGTCAGGTTCGACGAGCGGTTGTGTAGAGAGAGGTACCCAAACCTGCACGTCAGATCCGCCTTGCAGACCAAAAAATTCAGGCGGCGTCACCCCGATAATGGTGAAAGGGATCCCGGCGAATGTGATGGGTTTTCCGGCGATGCGAGGATCGCCACCAAACCGGCGCTTCCAATATCCATTGCTAATGACGCAGACCGGTGTTGCGCCCGGCTGATCGTCGCTCTCTGCAAATAGTCGTCCGACAACCGGCTGAATCCCGAGTGTGCTGAAGATTTCACTAGTCGCCATCTGAGCATGGACCAACCCTGGCTCGCCATCCGCGACAACGTTTACATCATCGCCGAGGTTGGCGAGGGCAAACATGCCCGAGAAAGCCTGATTCCGCGTGCGCATCTGCTGAAAAGCCGGGTAGGAGAATGGCGTGCCGACTACTCTGCCGTCTTCTTCCCAGTCGCTTCCGTCGATCCACATGCCGCCGCCCGGGCCTCGCGGCTTGGCCCACTCAAGGAGCACAAGCTCCTGCGGGTTTTTCACGGGCAGCATTCTTAGCAGAACAGCGTCAATGAGAGTGAAGATCGCGGTGTTCGCACCAATGCCAAGTGCTAACGTAAGGACCGCCACCGCCGTGAATCCCGGAGCTTTCCGCAGCATCCGCAGGCCATAGCGAAGATCAAACAAAAGGTTCTCAACAGTTGGCCAGCGCCACGCGTCGCGGCTGTCCTCTTCGATCAACGATACATTGCCAAATCCGCGCCGCGCGGCATGCTCGGCCTCTTTCTTCGACATGCCGCTGGCGACGAGTTCTTCAATCTTTTGTTCGAGATGCTCCCGAATCTCTTCCGAGAGCTCGCCGTAGATGCGGCGACGCGAAAATATCTGCTTGAGCCAACTCATGATTCACCGCTGCTGGAGCAATCTAATCCTCTCGACAATAAGTTCACAGCCCTCATTCGTAGCGCAGCGCCACCATCGGATCGACCTTCATCGCCCGCCTCGCGGGTGCCCACGACGCAACAACGACGACACCCGTCAGCAGCGCCGCCGCCAATAAATACGTAAGGCTGTCCGTTCGAGAGACGCCGTAGAGAAAGATTCCCGACCCGCTCCAGCCGATGCCTTCTGTCGGGAAAAAACGCGTGATTGCGAACGAACAGAACGTACCTACAGCGAGGCCCGCTAACGTGACACCCAGAGATTCACGCAATACCAGTCCTGCAATCTCAACGCGAGCTGCTCCGAGCGCGGAGCGAATTCCGATCTCTCGTGTGCGCTCGGCGACGGAGTACGATGTCACTCCAAAGACTCCAACCACAACCAGTATCAGCGCTAAGCCCCCAAAAGAAGCCAAGAGCGTGATAATCGGGCGGCGCAGAGTGAGCGATTCGGAATCGTGAATCTGCGCCGGCATGCTGCCCAGGTCCCAATAGAGCTGAGGGTCCACAGGCTGAAGCCAGTTGCTGATGCGGGCGGCAACATTCCGCATGTCGCTCGCCGCCCGGACCCGGATCGCCAGGCTCCATCGGCCCGGCGGCATTTGCGCCACCGGGAAGTACGCAAGGGGCCGCAAATCCTCTTCCGGATTGCGCTGGCGGAAATCCGCAACAACGCCAACAATTTCCCTCCCGGCCATGGGGGCATATACTTGTTCATCGTGAAGAACGAAAGAATATGCAAACGCCAGGTGATGGCCGATGGCGTTGGTTCCAGGAAAATACTGTTTCGCAAAAGTTTGATTGATGATCGCAACGGGAGTGCTTACTTGACTATCTGTTTCGCGGAAAGCGCGCCCAGCGAGCATGGGGACTTTCAGGGTTGAGAAATAGTCAGGACTTACCGGGACAAAATATACGCGGTCTTCAATTGGTTTCGCATTAGGAGAAGGCCCTTCCATTCTGAATTGATCACTGTCCGCCCCCTCCATCGGAAGTGAGGTGGCAACGCCAACTGACTCGACGCCGGGCATTTGGCGCATGCGCTCAACTGCTTGGCGCATCAGGCGGGCGCGATCTGACGGGGCCGTGTAACGCGTGAACGGCAAGCGGATGGTGGCGGTCAAGACGTTGCGCGGGTCATAACCTAGATTTGAGGATTCAACATCCAGCAAGCTGCGAAACAATAGGCCGAAGCTCACGAGAAGCACCATGCCAAGCGCAACCTGGCCACCAACAAGGCCATTTCGCAAACGGCGCGGGTGCAATCCACCGCCCGCATTTGGAGCCGACTCTTTCAAATTCTCATTCAAACTCAGGCGGGTTGCCTGCCACGCCGGAATCATTCCGAAAGCCAGGGCGCTCAGAAGGGAGACCGCCAGACACGCTATGAAAACGCGCAAGTCCACATTCAAATACACGCCGGGAAGCATGTCGGCGGCCATCTTTGTGATGATCTCCTCGCACCATCGCGTCATGATTACCGCGATGACTCCGCCAAAAACAAACACCAGCGTACTTTCGGTCAGAAGTTGCCGAATCATGCGCCTGCGGGTGCAGCCCAGCGCTGAGCGGACGGCGATTTCCCTATTGCGCTTCACGCCCCGAGCCAGCAGGAGGCTCGCAACATTGGCGCAAGCAATCAGGAGGACAATGCCAGACGCGACCGCTGTCATCCACAACCCGCGTTGGGCGTTTTGTTCGGTTGGTCCGGGATTCCGGAGCATCTCTCCAAAGTCTTCCACGACAAAACGTTCCGTTCGGTCAGCCTCAGCACCGGGATTTCTAAACTGGCTCGCGATGATTTCGGCTTCGGAACGCGCTTGTCCGAGAGTTACGCCCTGCTTCAAGCGCGCAATGATCCGGACCCTCATTTTTCCGGCTCTGACGTTTCCTTCTTTTGCGTAAGAGCCAAGGACCAAGGGAGCAAATATTTCCTGTGCGCTGTGACGTCCCAGAGCCTGAGGCAGGACGCCAATGATGGTTACGGGGCGATGATTCAGAACAATCTGTTTCCCCACAATGCCGGAATCCGCATGGAATCGAGTGTGCCAGCACTCGTAAGAAAGCATGACGACGGCATCCCGTCCGGCGATTTGTTCCTCCTCCCAGAAGTTGCGGCCTAGCAAGGGTTGAACGCCCAGCGTGGAGAGCCAGCTTGGAGTGACAAGAGACCCCGCCAAGTCTTCGGAGAGTGAGCCGTCGGCACCATAAAAATAATCGGCCCATCCCTCTGCGGCTACTTGCTCAAAGGACTTACTGCTGTCTCGCACGGCCTGATACTGCGCTGAAGTAGGGGTGTGCTGGTCGTGGTCGGCCTCGATGGTCCAGATATGAACCAAGCGCTCGGGATCGTGGTACGGCAGACCGCGCAAAAATGCGGAGTCCACCAAGCCGAAAATCGCTGTGTTCGCTCCAATTCCCAGCGCAATGGTTAAGACGGCGGCGGTCGTGAAGCCGGGCGATTTGCGGAGTATGCGGAGCCCATAGCGAACATCCATGAAAAAGTTTTCAATGGAGGGCCAGCGCCAGGCGTCGCGGCTGTCTTCTTCAATCAACGTGACGTTGCCAAATTCGCGGCGGGCAGCGTAACTAGCTTCTGTTCTGGACATGCCGCTCGCAACCAGCTCCTCGATCTTCTCTTCAAGGTGCCCCCGAATCTCTTCTGACAGCTCACCATAGAGACGGCGTCGTGAGAACAGTTGTTTGAGCCACTTCATGATGCACCCGGCGCTAAGACCCGTGTAATCCCTTCGAGCATCTTTTCGAAACGCGACACTTCCTGTTCCAAATGCTTGGCCCCCTTGGCGGTCAGCTTGTAAATGCGCACGCGGCGGTTGGTGGACGAAATGCTCCACTCAGCTTTCACCAACTCTTCCTTGAGGA
>QHYM01000009.1 GCA_003223295.1 Acidobacteriota bacterium
CGTATTTCCCTCTTTCACAACGCTCGCTTGGCTGGGTTTCTTGATGGGCAGGCACTTGTAGACGAATTCATTCCAACGCGCGTCCCCTGGGCCCGGCACTTACAACGCTGGTGTAAATACAACCCCTTTTCCTTGGACTGGATTTCGCTCGCGCGCGCCATTCTCGTGCTTCGCAAACGCCGGTTTGATTGGGCCATTTCGGGCCGCCCGGATGTCCGCAATAACTTTCTGCTCTGGCTAAGCAGCGCTCGCCGGCGGATTGGCTACGGTTTCGCCGGGGGCGGCAGTTTTCTTACCGACTCTGTCTCGCCCGACCTGACCCGCCCGCATCGTACCGACCTTTCGCTCCATTTACTCGAAGCCCTGGGTGTGACCTCAGACCGCCCGGAGGTTCGCCTTCGCCTGAAGGCGGCGGACTTGTCTTTCGCTCGGTCATATCTGGCGGGACTGGGTATTCCCGCCTCTGCACTCCTCGTAGGGGTTCATCCAGGCGCGCGCATCGCCACTCGCCGGTGGGGGACGGACCGCTTCGCGGAAGTCGCCCGTCGGCTTGTGAAAGAAACCGATGCGCATGTCCTTTGGTTCAATGAGCCTGGCGCTTCCCTCCAAGCGCCTCATTTGCAGCGCTGTCACTCGGTAAGCTTGGATTTGCACCAATTTCTCGCCGTGCTTTCCCAGTGCGGACTCCTTGTTTGCAATGACAGTGGCCCAATGCATCTGGCAAATCTAGTAGGCGTGCCCGTTGTAGCCGTCTTTGGCCCGCAAAAGCCTGAGTGGTACGGTCCGCGCGGCCCACAGGATCGGGTCGTGATTCGGCCGGAATTCTCCTGCCGCCCCTGCTGGGATTCCTGCGTTTTTGACCAACCCTATTGTCTGCGCGCGATTTCGGTTGATGAGGTGCATGACGCGGCCAAGAAGCAAATCAACCGCATCCTCAATTCGGAACAAACTGGTGTTTCTTCTGCTGATACGGCGGAGTTGGCCTCCAATGTCTGAAAGCGCTACTCATCGCTGCGTCGCAGAAGCGAAAGTCATCGAAGCCAATGAGACTTTCTATCTGCAAATGGCGGAAAAGTACGATACCTACGAATCTTACCTCTTTGACCCCGCTCTGCAACAGAGTCTCGAGGACGACGTCGACAAAATTGGCTCGCACTTTGCGCTACTTGGCCGCGCACCCTCCTGCCTCGAGTGCGGCGGCGGCACCGGCAACCTCACGTTGAAGATGTGCAAGCGTGGTTGGGCCGTAACAGTGGTGGATGTGTCCGAAAAAATGCTGGGCCTACTGCGACAAAAAGCCCAGGCTCGCGGCTACTCTCCCACGCTGATTCTCAGCCCCATCGAACAATTCCTTGACGCCACCCATGAGGATTACGACCTCGTGGCCTTCAGCTCCGTTCTCCATCACCTGTATTCCTATGCCTCTGTCGTCGAGCGTTCCCTGAAGCGGTTACGTCCCGGAGGAGTTTTTTATTCCAACTATGACCCTCTCGCGCCGAAGAATCCCTTTTTCGGTCGTCTGTTCGACTCCTTCGACACAACCGTCGCAAAGGCCCTTTATGACCCTGCCGACATTCTTCCCGGCATCGGTCGCCGTTTGCGCAAGCTCTTTTCCCGAAGCGATCCCGAATTTATTCGCGCCATCGTGAGCGCTGGCGATCTGGCTGAATTCCATGCCAGGATTGGTATGGATGACGAGAAAATCCTGCAAATCTTACAGAAAAATGGTCTCTCCATCGTGCAGCATCAGAGATTCGCCACCGGAAGAACTAACCTGACTCGAGCCTTAAACCAGCGCCTGCGCCTCCTGGAAAGTTTCAAAATCATTGCAAGGCGCAAGTCCCACGAAATCAGGGCGCAAGTTCTTACACGCGAGAGTCAGTAACCACCGGCCGATTCCAACGCTTGGATTTCTCAACCTCCGGCCAATGCATCTCTGATCCCGACGGGAACCTCTCCTTGAGACGCAGGATTGGTTGTTCAAACAGACGCCATGAAATAGAAGCGACCACGATCGCCAAAGCCATTTGGCCCGCGAACGCTAACAGATTTCGCGCCACGTCGGTTTGACAGAAGGTCTCAGTTCGCAGGAAGCGGGCCCACAGAACAAAGATCGGGTAGTGCAGCAGATAAATTCCATAGCTGATCTTGCCAATGTAGCGCAGCCAGCTTCCTGAAAGGCTCCGCCCAAGCAAAGACAACTTCGTATCAGAAACCAGAGCCAGCCCCAAAAAACCAGTGAATGCGATGGCCAGGAACGTATACCCTAAGATGGAACTGTTCCTGTGCATTAGCAATCGCGCAAGCAGCGTCCCCGCCAAGCCAAGTGCCAAGAATTGATAAGCGCGAATCCGCCACTGTGCCAAAGTGCACGTCGGAGATCGTAGCCAAAGCGCCGCGAGTGCCCCCAACGCGATGGAGTCCAGCCGCGAAAGCGTGAACTGATGAATGAACGGGACCGGCGCGCCATGAAAGTAGCCGGCAAGTCTCAGGGATAAAGACACAACAACAAGCGACACCGAAACAATGGCCAGGGCCCTTTTTCTGAGCAGGAATACCAATGGCGGCCAGGTCAGATAAAACTGCTCCTCCACGGCCAATGACCACGTTGCGCCCAGAGCAAAAGGATAAGCATCGCGATAAACCAGCGCGATGTTTTGCACGTAGAAAACAAAAGAAGGCCAAACGCCCGCTGCTGTCACTCGCATGGAAGGCCGAAACAACGGCGCCACCACAAACACTAAAAAGAGAAGCAGGTAATACAACGGCCAGATACGCAGAGCGCGGCGTGCGTAAAACTTTCGGAAATAATGCTCTGAACCTTTCGAGTCGAGCAGAATGCCCGTGATCAGAAATCCCGACAACACAAAGAACAAATCCACGCCAAATCTCGTATATTGCAAACCTCCCAGATGCGGCAAGGCCTCCAGAAAGCCGGAGTGGCCAATGAGCACCAAAAGAATTGCCACCCCCCTCAGGCCATCAAACTGCGGAATATACCCGGGGACGAAGAAGGGTTTCGAGGTAGATGTCTTTCCCATAATCCTTATTACCCAGCCTCTGGTTGAATGCGGGAACGCAATTTGATTTTGCTGTTTCCGGCTGTAAGCCATGGCTGGAGTTTTTCTGTCTTTTCAATGCAACAAAAGAACTTATTCCCCTGCTGTCGCAAGATCGGAATGGCGTTAAAAGCAATCTGCGCAGCCCTCAAGAGAATCAGGAAAGTGCTCGAGCCTATGACGGATGTTATTGCACCAATTCTGGTTTCTTTTCTCAGCGACAAATGTTTTGCGTCGACATTGAAGTCCCAATGCGGGTACGCGTACACGAAGAACGCGTATTCCGCGAGGTACGATGAAACGGTTTTTCGCACTTCATTGGCATTCCAGCGATAGATAAAGTTCGGTATGCCGGTATCCCTGACGCCGCCGGCCATACACTCGTGATAGACGACCGAGAAGATCTCATAGGGAAATGAGAAGCCAGCCCAAGTTAGAACGCGCATCGAGAGAGAGTCGTTTGGTTCTAGAAGTAGAATGTGTTTCCGCGCGACTCGCAGCATTTCACACAAGGCTTTATGAGGGGATCGGCAGTGATGCAAGACTTCGTGAGCGAAGACACAGTCAAATGAACCCTCCTCCAACTCGATCCGCTCGGCGTCGAGCGTTAACCGTCTTACTTTGAGACACAGGCCCGGGTCTCTATCTTCTTCAAGTTCCGGTCGGAAATTTGAGAGCGTTATGTCTTGGAATCCAGCGCAATGTAGAACCTCTGCGTCCTGCCAACTGCCTCCAACCACTAGCACCTTTTCACTCGTGTCTAAGTGGCAGGTTTTCAGATGCTGCCGCAAAACGGCGAGGAATTGGTCCCTCCTTTTTTCCGAACCCGCACTCTTCATCAGTTGTTTTGTTCTAGATGGGGTCTTTTCCATCGTTCGAGGAGCGATTTTGTATCTACGCTCGTTCATTCTCGGGAATTCCAATCGAGATTCAATCAGGTAAACCACTGGTTTGCCCCTTTGAACCGCTCACTTCCACTTCAATGTGTGCAGTCCCCCACTCTCAGGGGCCCCGATTTCGCATCTAAATATATTTTTGGAATGCTACGACTCTCATTTGTATTTAGGAGTACTCTGTGCGCCGTTCTCAGAAAAACACCATTTCGTTTCGCGATGCAGCGGGCAATCACTATGAACACTTAACCCCTTTAGAATCAACACTTACAGAATTCGCTGAAAACAAAGGACTTTATCTCCGTTTAAGAATCAACAGGGCTCGAAAGACGTATGGTCGTAATCACTGCCGAGCTGAAAACAAAGGGCTTAGTTAGCTCTGCGAATGGGCCATTTTGCGCTAACGGCTTTCATCCAGTTTCGCGGGCCGGAGGCCCTAAATGACAGTTACGAAAAAACCGGCGGAGGGGGTCCGATAGCCCTTGCCCGCCAAGCCATCACCCTCGCCAGTTGTAAAGAACCGTCATTGCTTTCCAGTTCTGGGAGTGCAAGTGGACGCTGTGCAGATCCCTGACGTTGTCGCCCAGATGGAGACTTGGATTCACGAAAAAGCGGCGTGTCACACGATTGCGGCAACCGGCATGAATGGCATCGTCGAAGCCCAACACGACCCCGCATTCAGAGCCATTCTAGAATCTACTGACTTGGTTGTGCCAGACGGGATGCCACTCGTCTGGCTGGGTCGCGGCCGTGGCCATGTTTTGCCACGGCGCGTCTATGGCCCCGACCTGGTGCTTGCCTTCTGCGAAAATACTGCTGGACGAGGATATCGGCATTTCTTTTATGGAGCAGAGAGAGAGCCAGATGTCCCGGAACGGCTTGCGGAAGCACTCAAGAAGCGATTTCCAGGAACGATCGTGGCAGGAACCTATTCCCGGCCTTTGGGGCCTCTAAACTTTAAGCAGGAGGAAGAAGTTGTATCGGTGATCTCCCGCACTGCACCCGACGTACTCTGGGTAGGCTTAGGTGAGTTAAGACAGGCGCGCTGGATGCACGAGCACAAGAATCGATTGAACGTTCCGGTTCTGGTAGGCGTCGGCGCGGCGTTTGACATGCTCTCAGGAAAGCGCAGGCAAGCGCCTCGGTGGATGCGCGAGCACGGGCTGGAATGGCTTTTCCGCTTATTGCAAGAGCCGCGGCGCTTGTGGCGCCGGTATTTGATTGGCGGGGCACAGTTTGTGACCTACATCGCTTTGGAAAGCCTCAGGTTAAAGAAATTCGGGACCAGCGGAGAAACCAGCAGGCCCTAAGCCCGCTTACAGGCAAAAACCTCCTCAAAAACGCTCCAGATTGCTCAGGTCTTTACTTGCATTCTGTTTGGGGGCTGTACTGTATCGACTCTCCGCTCCGCAAATTCTAGGCTAAGGCTACTCGGTCATCGCTCTTAAGCGGTGTCGATGCTCTCGGAGGAATGACGTGGGCCAAGTTCGTAGGTCCCCAAACCTGAAGGCTCCAAATTTGCCAGTGCATGCCTGCAATGAAGGATAGGACGATGCTCGCGTTCTTGAGGCCTTCACCTCGTTTTCGATTGCTTCTCTGCTTGTCCGCCGTGTCTGGATTAGTGGTAGGTGAACTGTGCCTCTCGGGAAATTGCGTGGGCGCTTCCGCACGGCGCGACTCCACTCAGAACAAGCAAGAAGCGCCTTGGACGCGCCAGGAAACAGCAGACGACCCGGCGAAGTCTCCGCCGAACCTCCAAACCAGCCGGGAGTGGAACCATCGCCTCAAGGAACTGCTGGATTCGAACCGCACAGCTCCCGCCGCAAGCCCTCAAGACTATCGGATTGGTTTTGACGATGTCCTCGATGTCAACGTCTTTGAAGCCCAGGAGCTGAATCGCCAAGTTCGCGTTTCATCGGCTGGCGATATCTCGCTGCCACTGCTGGAATCAGTGCATGTCGCTGGACTGACCCCGCGCGAATTGGAACTTGTTCTTCAGGAACTGCTTCGGCGCACTTATATGAAAGATCCCCACGTCAGCGTGTTTGTGCGCGAGATGCAGAGCCATCCGGTGTCGGTCCTGGGAGCCGTAAGAAAGCCCGGCGTGTTCCAGGTGCGCGGAAGCAAGACCCTGCTTGAAATTCTTTCGCTCGCCGAAGGCCTGGCGGATGACGCCGGAGAAACCGTAATCATCATGAGAGGAGCGGGGCTGCAGAATGATGCGAGTTCAGGCGCGGCGGAACCCTCAACCACAGCGAAAGAAAACGCAATCGAAGGAAACGCGGCCACTAACGATGTTAACAAGAACGCATTCCCTGCCGAAAACATCGTCCAGGTGAACTTGAAGGACCTTCTCGATTCCTCCAGCGCTCATCAGAATCCCATGGTCAACCCCGGCGACATCGTCAAAGTCCTGCGCGCGGGAATTGTGTATGTGGTGGGAGAGGTTCAGAGACCGGGCGGCTTTGCGATGAAGTCCAACGAAAAGATGTCGGTCCTGCAGATCATCGCTTTGAGCGGGGGCTTGACGCGGACGGCCTCGAAAGCAAGCGCACGCATCATCCGCACAGATGAACGAACGGGTGAGCGGGCGCAAACTCCCATCGACCTGGGCAAAATCTTGTCTGGGAAAGTACCCGACCCGATGCTGGAGTCCAAGGACATCGTATTCGTGCCTAACAGCGCCGCAAAAACCACTTTCTCGAGAGGAATGGAAGCGGCGACGCAAACTCTCGCCGGACTTTTGATTTTTCACTGGTAGCATGAGCGACCAAAATAAAGTCGAAGTTTACGCACGTGGGTCACGATTCGAACGCGGCGGACCGGGCTTCCTGGACAGCCGCTTCGTGGACCTGTCGGATTCTTACGAATTCATCGAACCCGACGTACCGCTCGACCTCCGCGCTTACGGCCGCATCCTGCGCAAACGTTTTGCAACGATTTTGATTGTTTTCTTCCTCGTGTTTGCGGTGATCCTTATTGGCACGCTGAAGGAAAAGCCCGTCTACCACGCTCAAGTTTTGCTGGAAATCCAAAAGGAAAATCCGGACATCCCGACGATCAAGGATCTTTATGAGCTTGAATCCGTTTCCGATTCGTATTTGAAAACACAGTACAGCATCCTCACTAGCGAAAGCCTAGCGCGACGCGTCATCGATCAGCTTCACCTCGACGCTCTCCCCGAATTCAACTCGCCGAAGTGGTGGTCGCTGAGAAGAGCCGTCAACGCGCCTCCGAAGCAAGCCACGGCGATCGGCCCGGCGCTCCCCGCTCGGAATCGGGATGTATATCAGCGCGTCCTCGAGCGCTTTCAAGACAGGCTGACCATCGAACCGGTGAGCCGGAGCAGGCTCGTCACCGTGCAGTTCGATTCGAATAATGCCGACGTCTCTGCTCGCATCGTGAACACTCTAGCCGAGGACTACATTGACCAGAGCCTGGAAGCTCGCTGGGCGGCCACGCAAAAAGCCGCCGATTGGCTCTCCCAGCAGTTGGTAGGCGTCAAATCCAAGCTGGAAAAGTCAGAGGAACAGTTAC
>QHYM01000010.1 GCA_003223295.1 Acidobacteriota bacterium
GATTTACGCGCGGGATTTGCGTTTGCAAAAGGCCGCTTTTGCCAAGACGGCTGACGCGTATGCGTTTCTGCGAGCGAAGGCGGGCGTGGATTTGCTGGACTCGCGCTACAGGCAAGCGTTTTTGCCCGCGGGCCAGGCCGGTTTTGGGCAAGAGGCGGCGGGAATGGCCCTGATGTCGGAGGAATACGTCCCGGAGCTCGCCGAGAAAGATGATGTGCAACTGATGGCGCACGAATTGGCGCACCAGTGGTGGGGCGTGCTGGTGGGGATTCGTTCGTGGTCGGACTTCTGGCTGAATGAAGGATTTGCCGAGTTCATGTCTGACGCGTACATCGAGAAGCATCAGGGGCGGGCGGCGTACGAGAAACAAATGTCGGAATTGAAGGAGAGAATGGAGAAACTGCGTGGGGACGGTAAAGACCGGCCGTTGCACTGGGAGCAATGGAAAGATGCGCGTGAGGCCTTGGGCGCGATTCCTTATGTCAAAGGGGCGCTATTCTTGGATCGGTTGAGGACAGAACTTGGCGAAGAGAGATTTTGGCGGGGAATCGGGCTTTACACGTCTAAGAACGCGCGAAGATTAGTCGACTCGCGCGATTTTCAGAGGGCTATGGAGGAGGCCAGTGCGCAAGATCTGCGCGAACTATTTGACGAGGCGGTGTACCACTAAAAATCAGCGAATTTGTGGGGTTGGAATTTGGCAGGGGAGATCGGATTGAACCACAGGGCGCCGGGGGCTGGGTCCGGGCTGAATGCATGCGCAGGGGCTGGAATTACGCAGCAGCGTGCCTGGCGGCGGCGGGAAGCGCCTTGATCTCCACCTTGCGCGGTAGGGCAGCCGCGGCGATGGGGGCGGTAATCTCGAGTATCCCGTTGCGATACTCCGCGGTCAGCTTATCCCTGTCCACGCCTTCGGGAAATAAAATGCTGCGCTGGAACGCACCGTAGGTAATCTCACGGCGGAGATAGTCGGTTTCTTTGGTTTCGCGCGAGGCGGAGCGCTCGCCGCTGATGGTCAGGGTATTTCCCTGCACTTGGAGACTGACGTCCTTCGGATCGACTCCCGGCAGCATGACGTTGCAATGAAGTTTCTTGCCATCCTTGTCAACGAAGCATTCCATGGGCGGGGTGAATACCCCCAACGTTGTCATTGCGGGTTCCTCTTGAGCTGAGGGCCAGCTCAAGAAGCGATTGAAGATCTGGTCAAAATCCCTGCGGAAATCAAACAGATCCTGGAAGAAAGTATCGCGAGGAATGAGACTTGTCATAACGGCCTCCTGGGGTGTGATGGGCGGGGCAGGCGAGGCGATCTGGAGCTGGGAGCAGACGGAACGCCGGCTCCAGCCGGAGAGTTCTTCATAAGGGACTGTGTGGGCGATGTCAAGGGCTTCTTCTGTGAAAAATTTGCATGGAACGCGGGGGCAGGGCAGGGGCTGGCCGTTTCTTGGACTTTGTGCCAGTTTTCCCGCGCGAAGCAGGGCGATATGTTGAGACTACCCAAGCCAAGGTGCAGCCATGAGGATGCAGCCATGAATGAAATCACAAATTGGATGCAGAGCAATTGGTATGAATTGGGCAGCCTCTTCGCCCAATTTACGTTCTTGTTTGTGGGCCTGTGGTTCGCAAAGAAGATCCTGACATCGATGCGGGCTACGCAGCAGCAGTTCGGCGCGTTGCTCAGGCTCTCCATGACGGACGGGTTGGAGGAACGCCCCAAAATGAGCGAGATGCTCCACGCGGAAACGTCAGGTGAAGAGTCAAGTGTGGTGGCAAGTAGCGTGTTGAGCCCGGTCATGGACCGGCCAACTGCGCCAACGCAGCGTGCCACTTCGTACGCGGCTTTCGAGAGGCCGGTGCGGAGTGAAGCGCCATCGCTATCCGATGAACTGAGTGGGCGAGCCAATGGGAGCTCACCAATCACGTCCGCACCCGATCCAACGCCCTATGTGGCCGCGCCGCTGACCTTGCCTGCAGATGACCACAACGGAGGCCGCATTGCGGCTGCCGGACGGGGGGTCGTTCAGTGGTTGCAGACTCCCATGGCAAGCAGCAGCGCGGCTTCCCCGTGGAAGACAGTCGTGCGTTGGCTGCAAGCTCCCGCGGGCAACTAACCTAAAGCTCGTTTTCGTGGCGAGCAAGCTAACCTGAAGCGTGGGGCTACGAGCCCGCGTCCTTGATATCGTCGTGGGCTTTCTTCAGAGCGTTGCGGGCCTCCGTCCTGACTTCCAGGTTCGGCTTCAACAAGTCGAGGGCGCGATCAAGCGGCATGGCTTTGCCGCCTGCTGGGCCGACGCAAGAGTCAGCCGCCGCCTTCGGCTTCACGCCGGTCACGTTCCATTTCAAACAAGTAAATTCAACCGGCAGGCTGATGCTCAGGCGAAGCACGGCAATGCAATTGGGCAGGTCCTTGAAGTCCGAGCAAACGTCCTGCAATTCTCTGTCAGCCCCCAGGATTCCCTGGATCCGCAACTGTTTCGACAGCTTGTCTTCCAAATGGCCGTCCGAGGCAAGCTGGTCATTTGCCGACTTGTAGTGTTTAACCAGCTTGAGCGGAGCTTTGTACCAGGGGCTGGAGTTGTCGCCTGATTTGTCTTGCTTGTCCTGCGTCTCTTGGGCTGAGGTAATTGAAGCCCCAAGGACGATAACCATGGCGGCAGCAGCAAGATGATTTAGATAGCCTCTCATATCTGCCTTTCGAGGGGCCTTGAGGGAGAACAACTATTTTTACATCAAATGAAATGGCGGTGTCGAGAGGGCACCATTCCCGCCGCTAGGAGGCGGCGTTATCCCCAAGAACCCATTGCAGAGCCTCGTCCAGAGTGTGAAAAACGTGGACGCCCGATTCTCCTGAGAGTTCACGCAGGATCCCGTACATCCGGGCAAGCCCGTAGGCAGCGCTCAAAACCAACCGGCGCTGCTTATCGATTGTGTACCAGGCGGGCATGCAGTTCTTTTCGTTTTCTATTGGTGACAAAGAGGCCTAACTGCATTATAGAGATTTCCCCGCAGTGAAACGATTTAACGAATTTTGCCACGATGGTCATATAGGTGGTGTACGCTTACCGATATTATACCGGCCAGGTTAACTCCAAAAGATCGGAGATCCAGTATGCGGCCTGCCAGCGCCCCATCCAGGAGATTTACCTCGCGAGTGCAAGCGCCCGAAGACGTGTGGGTATACTGGAAGTGCCAGGGGCGCGACGACGTTTCTCAGGTTCGCAACATGAGCTTGGGTGGATTGTTTATCGAGACGCCGCAGCCTCAGGCCTCCGGCACGATTACTCGGCTTGATTTTCTCGTGGCGGAAGGGCAGATCTGGGCGGACGCCATTGTGCGCCATGCGAAAGCAGGGGCGGGACTGGGGTTGAGATTTACGGCGCTTAGCGAACAGGATCGCCCCAAACTTGCGGCGTTGATCAGTCGCCTTCGCAAAACGCAGCAATTCTTAGCTGGTGCGTGATTCAGAGTTCCTGCGCATGAAATTCCTCTGCCTCTGCCGACGTGCCATTCATACAACATTTTGTCCTGTCGAACTAGTGAAGGATAATCGAGCCGCACTCGAACTCTAGGGGCGATAGAATCCTTAGCGTCCCACGGAATGCGAATGACAGGGACACAAAGAATTCGCCTGCGCCTCGCGGAGCCGGGAGACGCGCCGGTTCTGCGCGAACTGATCGAAGCTTCCGTGCGCGGCTTGCAGGCTGAAGACTACACTCCTGCGCAGATCGAAGGCGCGCTGCAGACTGTGTTTGGCGTGGATAGCCAGCTCATCGCCGATGGCACGTATATCGTCGCGGAAGCGCGGTCGCGCTCAGAGGGAAACGCACTCCACGCGAATGTGAATGCAGAACGGACGATTGTTGGCTGTGGTGGCTGGAGCAAACGCAAAACGCTCTACGGCAGCGACCATTGGACGGGCCGCGAGGATGCCCTTCTGGATCCCCAGCGGGACGCGGCCAAGATTCGTGCCTTCTTTATTCATCCGGCCTGGGCCCGGCAAGGCGTCGGAAGCATGATCCTCCAGGCCTGTGAAGAAGCCGCGTGCGCCGCAGGTTTTACACGCTACGAGATGGGCGCCACCCTGACCGGGGCAAAACTCTTCGGGGCAAAGGGCTACGTGCCTGTGAAACCCATCTCCATCCCTCTCGGCAACGGTGAAACACTCCTGGTCATTCACATGGAAAAGCTTGCATATCCGACGTTGTGACCGCGTCTCTGGGCACCCTGGGCTCTTCTACACTCTCCTCCATCATTCACTGCCGAGAGAATAGAAAGTCTCCGTAACTCCATGAAATAAAAAGCTCTTGCCTGCCCTGATGGCAAGGGCTAGAATTCTGCTTGACTCTGACGTTACGTCAGGGTTGAACCTGCATTCGAACAGGGATTCACGTGAGCAAGCTGTATCACGTCCTGGAATTTGCCAAACTGGCGGGAGTGACGGTGCGCGCTTTGCACCATTACGACCGCCTAGGGTTGCTGAAGCCCAACCGCACCGAGACCGGCTATCGCCTTTACTATCTCCGCGATCTCGAGCGGCTGGAGCAAATCGTGGCCTTGAAGTTCCTGGGAATCCCTCTGAAGCAGATCAGGCACATGTTTGAGCGAAGCACTTCCGCAATGTCCGACTCTCTGCAAATGCAGCGGCGAGTGCTCGAGGAAAAACGGCGGCTCTTGGATAGCGCGATTCGCGCGATTGAAGAAGCCGAAAAAAGCACCGCACCGGGGAATCGGCCTGACTCTGCCATCCTAAAGAAAATCATCGAGGTGATCGAAATGCAGGACAACATGGACTGGTCGAAAAAGTATTACAGCGAAGAAGCGCAGGCCAAGATGGAAGAGCGCAAAAAGCTCTGGTCGCCCGAGAATCAGGAGCGCTGGTCGAAGGAATGGTCGGACCTTTTCCGCGATGTGGAAGCGGCGCTCGGCGAAGACCCCGCCAGCGCCAGGGCGCAGGCTCTCGCTGCGCGCTGGAAGAAACTGGTGGAAGGCTTCACCGGTGGAGACCAGCAGATTACTGCGGGCCTCGGCAAAATGTATCAGGACCGCCCCAACTGGCCGGCGAACATGCAACAGCGCATGCAGCCGTTCAGCAATAAAAAGGTGTGGGAGTTCATCCAGAAAGCGTTCGCTGCGGGAAAGACAGCAAGCTAGATCTCGCTTTCTGCGAGTGTCACGTCCGAGAAGGCATGGGTACAAGTGTGCTCATCCCATTTTCTTCGTAAACGTCTGCGGCAAACTGGGAAAAACGCGCCGGACCTAGCGACGGCCTGGCAGGTATAATGCCCGGCTATGATTTCTTTTGCCGGAGTCGTGAAGCGGGGCTACAGCATGTTCACGCGGGTCTTTCCGCGTTGCAGTATGATTTCGCAGGCCATCGCGTTCAACCTTTTCCTGGCGTTTTTCCCCGCGCTATTGATCGCTGTCGCGCTGGCCAGCACGCGAATCGGCGGCAAAACGAGTTTGCTCGAGATGGTCCGGGATCTGACAGAATTTCTTCCGCCCGGCAGTCAAGGGGTCGTTTCGGAATTTCTCGTAAATCAGGGGCCGGATGCCTGGAAGGTCGCCCTGCTGGGATGGTCGGGCACGCTGCTGGCGGGTTCGCAAGTCATGAAACTGGTGATGGAAGGAATTCACATCATTTATGGCGACGAGGAAAAGCCCGGCTTTCTGCACCGGCAACTTCGCGGCCTGCTCTTGTTGTTGATCACCATTGCTCCATTGCTCGCGGCGGCGATTTTGGGAATCTTGGGCAAACCGCTTCGCCACTGGATCGAGCGCGAAGTGGGCAAACATTCGATTTTGCAGGGCTGGTGGAATATCTTTTTTCCGCTGGCCACCATGCTTCTGGCAATGATGGCGCTCACGGTGATTTATCGTGTGGCGCGCCCCAAAGAGCACAGCCTGCGAAACGTGCTTCCGGGCGCGGCGGTGGCCACGCTGCTTTGGTGGATTGCGGATGTTGTGTTCGGAGCTTATGTGCGGCGCGTGCCCTACAGCGTTGTCTATGGCGGCTTGGCGGCGGTCATCGGTTTGATCATCTGGATGCAGCTCTCCGCTGTGATTATTTTTCTGGGCGCTGCGTGGAACGCCGAATTGGCCGAGAGCCGCAAACTGGAGCACGGCCATGCATGAACAGATTGTGCGCGTGGAGACGTATTCGGGCTTCAAAGCCGATGAGCGCCCGCTGCGTCTGCACTTGAGCGAGCGTACGCTCGAGGTCGCGGCCATTGAGGACCGCTGGTACTCGCCCGGCGAGACGTACTTCCGTGTGTTAACCAACGACGGCGACCGTTATGTCCTCCGGCACACGGAGGCTCAAGACCGGTGGACTCTGACCGCCTACCGGGCAGCAATCCGATTGACATAAAAATTACCCGAAGCGTATAGTCGTTCCACGGGCTTGCTTTGTGGTTTCCAAGCGCCGTCTGCCCTGCGACGAAGCCAAAATGTGAGGACGTGGTTTTCAGAAGGGCGTGGATGTTTCGTTCACTGCGACTACCGGGCTCCAAGTGCCTTCCACTCGCCATTCTGGCCTGCTGCGCGTTGAGCCTTGCTGATCCGCTTTTTTCGCAAGACCCACCGTCACCCGCGCCACCCACTACTCCTCCGGCCGCTAGTCCGGATTCCTCAGCCAAGCCCCCCGCCACCAGTCCGGGACGTGATGTTCAGGAAGTTTCCACGCAGGACTCCCCCGCAACCTTCAAAGTTCGAGTCAACAACGTGCTGGTACGCGTGGTGGTGCGCGACTCGAAGGGGAAAGTGGTTCCCAGCCTCAAGAAGGAGGATTTCCAGCTCTACGATGGCCGGAAACTTCAGACCATCACTTCGTTCGCCACGGAAACTCCGCGGACGCATGCCGTTCCGATAACAAGTTCTCCCGGCGTCGAGAATCTGCCCTCGCCCGCGGATCCCGCAGCTGTGAAAGCCACGGCGCTGCCGCAGCGATTTGTGTCCATGGTTTTCGACGACGTGCATATGTCGATGCAGGATGCCGTATTCGTGCGCGACTCAGCTACTCGCTTCTTTGGGGCATTGGCGCCTAGCGATCGCGTAGCCCTTTACACCACCTCCGGTCAGCTCACGCAGGACTTTACGGACGACCATTCTGTCCTCGAAAAAGCTCTTCTCGGAATCATCCCCCGGCCATTGACGCATCACGCTTCCAACGATTGCCCGGATATGACTTATTACGAGGCGGATTTGATCTCCAACAAAAATGACACGCAGGCACTTGCCGTCGCGGCGGAAGAAACACTCCAGTGCGCGTTCAATGGGGATGCCAGGATGCAGCAGGCGGCGGTTGCCCAGGCGCAAATGGTGGCTCTGCGGGCAGTATCCGAAGGCGACAATGAGACGCAGTATGCCTACCGGCATCTGGATGCAATTGTCAAGCGCATGACCAGCCTGCCGGGGCAGCGCATCCTGGTTTTGGTTTCACCGGGATTCATCCTGAGCACCCTTCAATACGAAGCGTCGGAAATGGTGGACCGTGCGACGCGGGCCAATATTGTGATCAATACCATCGATGCGCGCGGTCTCTACGCTCCGGACGTCATGGGGGACATCGCTGAGCCGCCCCGCGATACGGTGCGCACGGCAGGGTATAAGTCTTTGTACCGCGTCAGCGCGCAAAGCGCACAAGATATAGTGATGGCGGAGCTGGCGGATGGCACGGGGGGCACTTTCTACCATAACCGGAACGACGTCGACGAAGCCATGCGCGAGGCGGGCGCTGCGCCGGAAGTTTCCTACGTGCTTGGCTTCTCGCCGCAGAACCTCAAGTTCGACGGGCGTTTCCACACCCTGAAGGTCGGGCTGACCACGAAAGAAAAATTCAGCGTCCAGGCGCGGCACGGTTACTTCGCGCCGCGTTCCGCGAGCGATCCCGCCGAAGTCACCAAGGAAGAAATTCAGGAAGCGCTGTTCTCGCAGGAGGAGATTCACGATATTCCCATTGACCTGCAGACGCAGTACTTCAAGAAGGACGAGGCTGCGGCGCGCCTGGCCGTGCTGACCCGCTTGGACGTGAAAAGCGTGCGTTTCCGTAAGGCCTCGGGGCGAAACAATGATCAACTAACCATCGTGACAGGAATCTTTGATGAGAATGGGCAGTTTGTCACGGGCATGCAGAAAATTATCGACATGAAATTGCTGGATACGACCTATGAGCGTCTCAGCCGCTCCGGGCTTACCGTGAAGTCCAGTTTCGAGGTGAAGCCCGGCACCTACTTGGTGCGGCTGGTGGTGCGCGATGCAGAAGGCGCGCAGATGGCCGCGCGGAACGGCGCCGTGGTGATTCCTAATTAAGTCAGCGCGGAGAATCTTTTTGGTTGGGCTGGAGGTTCACATGATCACACATAGGAACTCTTGGAGAGGGATGCGCGTGGCTGGAGCAATGACGGCGGCCCTGTCATGCGGGAACGTTTTGTCCGTGCGGGCACAGGAGCAGCCTGTCGCACCTCCACCCCCGGCGGCTGCTCCCGCGCAGCAATCTTCCGTGACCATCAAGAAGGAAACGAAGCTGGTGCTGGTCGACGCTGTAGTGATCGACAAGAAAGGCAACTACGTTCGCGACTTGACGCAAAATGAATTCAAAGTCTATGAGGACAACAAGGAGCAGGCAGTTTCGAGTTTTTCTTCGGGTGCCGAGGCGACGACGCAACCTAACGGCCAGCGGCATTATCTGATCCTGTTCTTCGATAATTCAACTATGGCGGCGCCGGATCAGATCCAGGCGCGCGGCGCGGCTCAAAAATTCATCGAAGCCAACGCAGGTCCCGACCGGCTGATGGCCGTGGTGGATTTTGGCGGCGCACTTCGCATCGTCCAGAACTTCACGGCAAGCTCGCTTTTGCTGCGCGCCGCGGTTTCCGGAATAAAAGGTTCCGCGGTGGATCCGAATGCGCCTCCATCGGATGCGGCCGTTACCGTAGCCTCAAATGCACTGCCAACGATCGGAATGTCCTCGCTTTCGAACGCGGCAGCCGATTTTGGCGCGCGCACCATGCTGCTCGCCGTGCGCAGCTTGGCGAAAAACCTGCGCAGCATCCCGGGGCGCAAAATGGTCATTCTGTTCTCCGGGGGCTTTCCGCTCAACAGTGAAAACCAATCGGAACTGACCGCAACAATTGACGCGTGCAACAAGTCCAACGTGGCCATCTATGCGGTGGATGCTCGCGGCCTCCAGGCTACCGCGCCTGGCGGCAGCGCTTTGAACAATTTGGAGAAGGCGATTCCCGGGAAGGCGAGATCGGTTGCTGCTTCCTCTCGAAAGCCGGCTCGGCGACTCATATCGCGCCCCAGGTTGGTGCTTGCTGCTTATCCCGCGATGAGCATGCCTGATCCACAGAGGCCTGGTGGAGGAGGCGGCGGTACCGGTGGTGGGGAACCGGAGGCGGAGGTAAGGGAGGCACCGGCGGAGGCACGGGTGGCGGAACTCGAGGGGGAGGCACAGGCGGTGGCACGCGAGGCGGCGGCACCGGCGGCGGGACCCGAGGCGGTGGAATGCCCAACTCGAATCTCTACAACTCAACTTACGGCCAGCCTCGGACTATCGTGCCGACATTTCCACCTTCGGCTTCCACGAACCAGCAGATTCTTGCGGCGCTGGCCGAAGGAACCGGCGGCTTCACTATTTTCAACACCAACGATTTGCTCGGAGGGCTCGAGAAAATCGGCCGCGAGCAAAACGAGTTTTACATCCTTGGATACGCGCCTACGGACACGCCCGAGGGCAGTTGCCATACTCTGAAAGTGAAAATGAATCAAGGCGGGCTCCACGTGCGCTCGCGCAGCGGCTACTGCAATGTTCGCACCGGGAACGTGCTCGAAGGCAAGCCCCTCGAGAAGCAACTCGAGGCCCACGCGACTGGCTCTCAGGCAGGTTCGATCCACGGCGTACTGGAGGCTCCCTTCTTCTACACCGGGCCGAACACGGCGCGCGTGAACCTGGCCATGGAGATTCCTTCCGATTCGTTTCAATTCAACAAGGAAAAAGGGAAGTATCACGCCAGCTTGAACGTGCTGGGCATCGCCTACCGCGGCGACGGCACCATCGGCGCCAAGTTCAGCGATACTGTGAACCTGGACCTGGAAAAAGACGAATGGAAGGAATTCACCAAATCGCCGTATCAGTACACAAACCAGTTCGACGCCACTCCCGGTGATTACAAGCTCACCGTGGTTTTGAGCGCGGGCGGCGACGCCTTCGGAAAATTTGAATCGCCTCTTTCAATCGACGCGTACGACGGCACACACTTCAGCCTCGGAGGCGTTGCGCTTACGAACTCGCCGCAAAAGATCACCGACATTCCCGAAAGCCTCGACTCGGTGTTGTTGGAGGACCGCACGCCCCTGGTGGTGAAGGGCATGCAAATCATTCCCTCTCCCACCAACCGCTTCAAGCACACGGACAATGTCGTCGTGTATAGCGAAATCTATGAGCCGCTGCTAACGTCGGAAAAACCGCCCGTCGTGGCTATGGGCTACACCATCTTCGAGCGCGCCAGCAACCAAAAGGTTTTCACCACGGGAGCGGTGCACTGCGACGATTTTATCCAGAAGGGAAATCCCGTGATACCTATCGGGATGAAAGTAAAAGTGGATGACCTCAAGCCCGGCTCTTACCGCCTGGTGCTGCAGGCTGTGGATTCCGCGAAGAACAATGCGCCGAATCGTACGGTGGATTTCGATATCAGCGAGTAACGGAGTCCCAGGAGCCGAGATTCGCGCAACTTCGCACTCCTCGAGTCATGATTTCATTTTTTTGTTGAGTGAGGACGTGCAAAGCATTCTTCGCGTGGCGTAAGCCCTTTATTTTCATGGGCTTTCAGCGTAGTAAGGACCCGGCATAACCGGCCAGCCCTCAGGAACTTTTTGGCCCGTCGCGGGTTATTGTAAACAGTGTCCAGTCCAGCTCGAAGTTTGCCTCCAGCAGGAGAAAGCGATGAGGCTGCCGAACTTCCACGCATCAGGCTTTACGTTTCGATTTCCTTCCATTGCCGCTACACCCAAGTCGTTCCTTGCTTTGATCCTTTCCTTGGCTTGCACGCTTTCGCTGGGCGTTGACCTCCCAGGAGTTGCGGCAACTCCGTCAGCCAAGGACAAAAAGCAGAAGCCGGACCCCGCGCTCAAGGGCCTGCCTATCACGGAACTGAGCGCTGACGAAGCGATCCTGCATGCCCTGAACCGCCTGGCGTACGGCCCCCGGCCGGGCGACATCGAGCGTGTTCGTCAATTGAGCTTGGCCAAATGGATTGACCAGCAGCTCAATCCCAACTCCATCGAGGACAAAGCCGTGGAAGCGCGGCTCCAGGATTACCCGACACTGCGCATGTCCACCGCGAAACTGATTGCGGAATATCCGCAGCCGAAGCAAGCGGAGAAGCAAGCCTTGCGGCAAGCCCGGGCGCAAACTCAACAGGAACAGCGCCGGAGCGACGCTGGCGCCGCCGCCTCCTCCGCCGCCCAAGAGACGCAATCTTCGCAAACACAAAGCGGAGGTTCCGACGCGCAAGCCGCCACTTCCACCGCGGATTCCCCGCAGCAATCCGAGGCCGACAATCCCGACAAGCCAGCTCCCATGAAGGAGCCTGCCATGGAGCCGGACGCAGCGGCGAAAGGCGCGCGCCGGCGCGATGCGCTTGGTGGCGATCCCAACAATATCCCGCGCGCTCTCGGCGAAGACAGCAAACGCCCACGACGCATCGTGGCCGAACTCGCGGTGGCGAAAATCACCCGCGCGATTTACAGCGAGCGTCAGCTTCAGCAGGTGATGGATGATTTCTGGTTCAACCACTTCAACGTGTTCGCGGGCAAAGGCGAGGACCGCTATTACCTAACTTCATACGAACGCGACGTCATCCAGCCGCACGCTCTCGGAAAATTCAAGGACCTCGTCACTGCGACGGCGAAAAGCCCCGCCATGCTTTTCTACCTCGATAACTTTCTCAGCGCAGATCCTCGCGCCGCCCAGCGCCAGGCCATGGAGCGGGCCATGCGCCAGCAAGCTCGCTATGGAAGATTCGGAAGGCCCTGGCCGCCTCGCCCTCGGGTGAACCCGCAGCAAGGCGCGAAGAAGAATGAGCGTGGCTTGAATGAGAATTACGGCCGCGAGCTGATGGAACTGCACACGCTCGGCGTGGAAGGCGGCTACACGCAGAAAGACGTCACCGAGGTGGCGCGCAGCTTCACCGGCTGGACGCTCGAGAAGCCCCGCCAATACGCCGACTTCAAATTCGATGATCGCTTGCATGATCCCGATCCAAAAATTGTCCTTGGCAAGAAGATTCACGCCGGCGGCATGAAAGACGGCGAGCAGGTAATTGATCTGCTCGCGCATCATCCGAGCACGGCAAAATTCATTTCTACGAAATTGGCGCGGCGCTTCGTTTCCGACAATCCGCCGCCTGCGCTGGTGAACCGCATGGCGGAGACGTTTCAGTCGAGCGATGGCGACATCCGTGCGGTGATGAAGACCATGATTTGGTCGCCGGAATTCTGGTCGCGCGAAGCGTATCGCGCAAAAATCAAGACCCCATTCGAGCTAGTCGTTTCCTCCGCGCGCGCGCTGGGCACAGACGTGGACACATCGCTGCCGCTGGTGCAGTGGGTTGGCCGCATCGGTGAGCCGCTCTACCAATGCCAGCCGCCGACCGGCTATTCGGACAAAGCCGAAGCGTGGGTCAATACCGGCGCTCTGCTCAATCGCTTGAATTTTTCGCTGGCGCTCGCAGGTAACAAAATGCGCGGCGCGCGTACCGATGCAACGTCGCTGCTTGGAGTGAACGCCTCCGCGGAACCGAAAGCCGCGCTCGACCGGGCCGTGCAGGTTTTTCTCGGTGGACAGGCTGCGCCGGCAACCGTTGAGACCTTACAAAAGCAGCTCGATAATCCGCAAGTGCTACAAGCGAAGCTTGACGATGCTCGCAAGCAAGTGGATTTGGGCGTGATCGCGGGCCTGGTGCTCGGCGCTCCGGAATTCCAAAGAAGGTGATTTGTCGCCATGAGTTACGAATGTTGAGAAGGCGTACGTGGACTCAAATTTTCGCGCCGGTATTTCCTGAAGCAGGGCGGCGTGGCCATGGTGGGCCTCAGTGCCATGCCCGCGTTCCTCCAGCGCGCGGTGGCCGCGACGCCGATGCCGAACAAGAAGCAGCTCGTGGTGCTCTTTCAGCGCGGCGCGGCCGACGGATTGAACATCGTCGTGCCTTTTGGCGAATCAAATTACTACCGCATGCGTCCCAGCATTGCGATTCCGCAGCCCAAGCGTGGCGGCCGGGGTTCGGGGTCTGTACTTGCAAACCCCGAGTTGAATGGTGATGCTGCCATCGACCTCGCCGGGTTTTTTGGCCTGCATCCGAGCCTTGCTCCGCTCGTGCCGCTCTTTCACAAGAACCAACTCGCCATCGTGCACGCGGCGGGCTCGCCCGATCTCACACGCTCGCACTTCGACGCGCAGGACTTCATGGAATCCGGCACGCCGGGCCTGAAGTCCACGGAAGACGGCTGGCTGAACCGCGCGCTCGAAGCCGTTCCTGAGGAAAATGCTTCTCCGTTCCGCGCTGTGGCCATGGGTCCAAATCTTCCGCGCATGCTGCACGGCAGCTCACCCGCGATTGCGTTGCCGGACCTGCGGCAATTCAAAGTGATGGCGCAAGCGCCGGGAATGGGCCAGGTGGTGGAAGGAGGCTTCGAAGCCATGTACGCGCAAACTGTGGACAAGGCGCTGCAAGGCACGGGTACGGAAACGTTTGAAGCCATCGACCTGCTGCGCAAAGCCGATCCTGCGAAATATCGGCCGGAAAACGGGGCGCAGTATCCTACCAGCCGCCTCGGCCAGAGCCTGCAGCAAATCGGCCAGCTCCTGAAGGCCGACATCGGCGTGGAAGTTTTGTTTGTCGATTGCGGGGGTTGGGACAATCACGTCAACGAAGGCGGCGTGCAGGGGCAGCTTTCGAATCTCCTGCGCGACCTCGGCCAGAGCCTCGCGGCGTTTCATCAGGACCTGGGCGATCGCATGGAGAACATCGTTTTCGTCACCATGAGCGAATTCGGCCGCACCGCCAAAGAAAACGGCAACCGCGGGACGGACCACGGCCACGCCAATTGCATGTTCGTGATGGGTGGAGATGTTCGCGGCGGACAGGTCTATGGCAAATGGCCGGGCTTGAACGATCATCAGCTTAACGAGGGTCGCGATCTCGCGCTCACCACGGATTTTCGTTCCGTCCTCGGCGAAATTCTGACCAAGCACATTGGCGTCGCCGACCTGAAGCCCGTTTTCCCGAGCTTCGACAACAACCCGCGCAAATTCCCAGGGCTGATAAGAACTTAGCAGGTAGCACAAGCACTCCTGCGTGTGCTGAATCTATTGCAAATGCACAGCCAGGAGTGGCTGTGCTACTAGACTCTTCTAGGAATGATATGCGAGCTCACTCCGGGGATTTCAGCTCGCGAATCCAGATATTGCGGTAGCGCACGGGATGGTTATGATCCTGGAGCGCCAGCGGAAGTTTTTCCGGCCCGGGCTTGTACGGCGGGCGCACATGGTGCCCAGTAGGGCCGGTAAGTTCGACGTTGTCCTGCACGAGCACGCCGTTGTGAAAAACGGTTTCCCGCGCGGGGCGCATCAATTTTCCCGACGCATCAAAACGCGGGCCATGAAAAATGATGTCGTAAGTCTGCCACTGGCCCGGCGGGCGCGACGCGTTCACCAGCGGAGGGTATTGGCCATAGATAGCCGCTGCCTGTCCATCGGCGTAGGTCTTGCTTTGGTAGGAGTCCAGGACTTGCGTCTCATAAAGCCCCTGCAGGAAGACGCCGCTGTTGCCGCGATCCTGGTCTTGTCCTTTCGCCGGCGACGGCTCGGAAAACTCGACGTGCAACTGGCAATCGCCGAATGGTTCGCGCGTGTGGATCTCGCCCGTCTTTGGCACCACTTCAAAGTAGCCGTTCTCGACTTTCCATTTGGCCGGGCCGCCTTCTTTGTCGGCCCACTTGGAAAGGTCTTTGCCATCGAAAAGCACCACGGCGTCCGATGGCGGGCGTCCCGGCGAATCCTGCGTGCTCGCCGTGGCAGGATCGATCTCCGGCGGCGCCGGCCGGTCGGGATCGTGAATCTTCCACTTGGTATCGACCTGAGCGCGACAGAATGGGGCGATGCTCGCCAGCACGAACGCACAAACGCAAAACAACGATATTCTTCTCATCGTCCAAACCTCGTAGTTGAAGCGCTAGGATTTTATCGCGAATGGAGAAAACGTGGCATCCGGTAATCGCCCGATTTATCTCGGAAGCGCTGACCATTGGTCTCCGTCGTAGCTCACAATAGTGGCGACCGCAAGGCACGATTTATCGTGCCCCTACTTAATTTCTCTACGCCGCCTCGCCCTTGATGCGCATGCCGTAGAACGAACGATACACAAAGAAGAATGAGACCACAAAGAACCCAGCTGCCAGAATGTGCGCCAGGCTGCTGCCTTGGCTGGCCGTCAGGCTCACGGCGAGTTCCACGGCGAGCAATCCGAACAGCGTAGTGAACTTAATCACCGGGTTCAACGCAACGGAGGACGTATCCTTGAACGGATCGCCGACCGTGTCGCCTACAACCGTCGCGTCGTGCAGCGGCGTGCCTTTTTGCTTTAGTTTGACTTCCACAATCTTCTTGGCGTTGTCCCAAGCGCCGCCGGCGTTGGCCATGAAAATCGCCTGGTACAAGCCGAACGTCGCGATGGAGATGAGGTAGCCGATAAAAAAGAACGGCTCGACGAACGCGAACGCCAGCGTAACGAAAAACACGGCAATAAAAATGTTGAGCATGCCCTTCTGCGCGTACTTCGTGCAGATTTCCACCACTTTCTTGCTGTCCGCGATGCTGGCCGCCGCAGCGCTTTCCAGTTTGATGTTGGCTTTGATGAACTCCACCGCGCGGTACGCGCCTGTGGTCACCGCCTGCGTGCTCGCGCCGGTGAACCAGTAAATCACCGCGCCGCCGCTGATGAGCCCGAGAACAAACGGCGCGTGGAGCAGCGAAAGTTTGTCCACGTTGGCCGCAAGGCCGTTGGTGAGCGCCATGATGATCGAAAAAATCATGGTAGTGGCGCCAACCACTGCCGTGCCGATCAAAACCGGTTTCGCCGTCGCCTTGAACGTGTTGCCTGCGCCGTCATTGGCTTCGAGCATGTGCTTGGCGCGTTCGAAATTCACGTCAATGTTGAAGTCCTTCTTGAGTTCCTGCTTGATGCCGGGAATTTGCTCGATGAGAGAAAGCTCGAAGACGGATTGCGCGTTGTCTGTTACCGGGCCGTAAGAATCCACCGCGATGGTCACCGGGCCCATACCGAGAAAACCGAAAGCAACCAAGCCGAAGGCGAACACCGGCTCCGCGACCATCAAGGCGTGGAGCCCTTGCTGCGAAAATAAGTAGCCGATGGACATCAACAGCACGATCGAGAGCCCCAGGTAGTAGCCGGAAAAGTTTCCCGCCACGAAGCCGGACAAAATTCCCAGCGACGGCCCGCCTTCCTGGGCTGAGGCAACAATTTCCTTGGTGTGGCGCGAGTCCACCGAAGTAAATACTTTTACCAATTCCGGAATGATGGCGCCTGCCAGCGTGCCGCACGAAATAATCGTCGCCAGCTTCCACCACTGCGTGGCATCGCCACCGAGGCTCGGAATGATGAGCGAAGAAACGAGATACGTCAGCGCGATGGAAACGAACGAGGTGATCCACACCAGCGAGGTCAGTGGCGCTTCGAAGTTCATCTCATCGGCGTTGCCGTATTTGGCTTTGGCGATGAAGCCGTTGATGAAATAGGCCGCCGCGCTGGCCACCAGCATGATGATGCGCATCACGAAAATCCACACCAGCAATTGCACTTGAACCGTGGGGCTTTTCACTGCCGCCAGAATGAACGTGATGAGCGCGACGCCCGTCACACCGTACGTTTCAAATCCGTCGGCGGTCGGTCCTACGGAGTCGCCGGCATTGTCGCCGGTGCAGTCCGCAATTACGCCGGGATTGCGTGCGTCGTCTTCCTTGATCTTGAAGACTATTTTCATCAGGTCGGAGCCGATGTCCGCAATTTTCGTGAAGATGCCGCCGGCGATGCGCAGCGCTGCAGCGCCCAGCGATTCACCGATAGCGAAGCCGATGAAGCACGGCCCGGCATATTCGCCGGGAATGAACAGCAGAATAATCAGCATCATCAGCAGTTCAACGCTGATGAGCATCATGCCCACGCTCATTCCCGCTTCCAGTGGAATCCTATTGATGGGGAATGGCTTTCCGTGTAACCCGGCGAACGCGGTGCGCGAATTCGCGAACGTGTTTACTCGGATGCCGAACCACGCCACGGCGTAGCTGCCGCCCATGCCCACCAGACTGAAAAACAAAATGATCGGTAAAGTAGTTGACGTTGGCGGAATGGGGCGGAGCCATCCGAAATACAGCACGATGACAATGGCGATGAATACCCAGAGAAGGAGAAGAAACTTGCCTTGCGTTGTGAGATAGGTTTTACAGGTTTCGTAGATCAGCTCGGAAATGTCCCGCATCGATTTGTGGACGGGCAGGTTTTTCAGGCGCGTGTAAATGACAAGTCCGAAGGCCAAGCCGAACAAACAAAAGAGAATGCCGAAGAGCAGCAGCGTGTGGCCGTCGATGCCCAGGAATTTGACCTGTGAGAGGTCGGGAAGCTTCAAATTGGCTTCGCCGCCGGCTTCGTCCGCGCGAGCGGAAGCCGCGGCGAGAAGCGCGACGGTTACTGCCGCACCAAACTTAGTAAATCTCAAACACTGGGACCAGGCCTTCGTTAGCCAGGTGCGCATGCAGAATCCTCCCCTAATTGCAAAGTTTGCGGAGCGATTTGATCTCTGTGAACGATTCTCTAAACCAGGCAGCTTTCAGCACACTTCTTCGGCCAAGCGCTGTCCGGCGCGGGCCGCGAATCGATTTTTTCTCATTCGACCGGCAACAGGCCGCCGCGCGCCGGTCCGAGTTACCCCTCGATACCGCCGACGGGGTGCCCGCGGGACTGGGCGCCTGGGCAAGCA
>QHYM01000011.1 GCA_003223295.1 Acidobacteriota bacterium
AGAACCGTCCGCAGGACGCCGTCACGTTTCTCCTTCAAGCGGTTATAATCGCTCCGCGCAACTCCCGGGCCCACGAACTTCTCGGCAAGGCTTACACCCACATAGAAGAATTCCCTAAAGCGCAGGCGGAATTAGAAAAAGCGGTTGAGCTTTCTCCGCAAACACCCAATCTCCACTGCATGCTGGCTCCCGTCTACCGCAAACAGGGACTCACCGAAAAAGCCAAAGCCGAATACGAGCGCTGCGCCACTCTCACCGGCAGCCGCTCCACTCCGGAGACGCCTCGCCCATGAGCTTTCGTAGCTAGTTTTTTTGGGATTCAAGCGAAAGATTTTCCGAGGGAAATCAACCAACAAAATTCTTACGGCTCTTTGCTTTTTTCTTGCAACAATTCTTTGGCCCGCTCCGCCGTTTTCGCTCGCGCGCTTTCTTCCAGCTTGCTGAACACTTTCATTTCCGCTTGCGCCTCCTGCGTGCGCCCCAAGGAGCGGTACGCTTGCGCTAGCAGGAAATGGGTCGAAGGCTCCGCGGGATCGGCCTTGACTGCCGCCTCGAGATCTTTCACCGCTTCCGCGTGCCGCTCCAGCTTGATCAGCGCGCGCGCCCGGTCCACCCGCGCCGACATCAGATTCGGGCACGCGTCCAGCGCCTTCTGGACTTCCGCGAGTGCTGACGTCGAATCCCCGTGCTGCTCCAAAATAATGTTGCCGATTTTCCACTGAGCCATGCAATTCGAAGGATCATTCGCCAGCTCCGCGCGAAACTGTTCCGTCGCCGCATCCCACATGTTCAGCGACCAATACGCATTCCCCAAATGGTAGTGGGTGCCCGCCTGCTGCGGCGCCACTTCCACGGCCTTCTTGTATTCGAGGAGGGCGCCGTCGTAGTTTTTCATGCCCTCCATCACTTCGCCGGAAATTTCGTGAACCCAAACCGAATTGGAATCCAGCCCATTGAGTCTCGAAAGCGCCTCCTCCGACAACTTCATGTGCACCTTGCCGAGCAAGTACCAGACTTCCTGATTCTCCGGCTGACGCTGCGAAAGTTGCCGCAAATGGTCCGCGGCACGTTCGAATTCTCCGAGCTTGATCAAGTCATTCGCAAGGAAGAGCTCGGCGTTGTTGTCTTTGGGATTGGCGCGCAACGCGAATTCCAGGTTGCGCCTCGCTCCGGCGTAGTCACCCAGTTCATAGAGCACAACGCCCAGCAGCGCTGAAGCCGACGACATCTTCGGATCAATCTTCAGCCCTTTCTCCAACACCGCAGCCGCCTTCTTGTATTCCCGCTGCCGGAGATAGAGCGACCCGAGGTTGTTGTAGGCCGGGGCGAGACGCGGCGCAATTTGCAGCAGCGATTCATAATGTGCGGCGGCGCCAGCAAGGTCGCCGCGCGCTTCCGCAGCTTTCGCGTCGACGTAGAGTTTCTGCACCCGCTCATCGCCAGCAGTAGCTTCTGATTGTGCATTCGAAAGAGCAGGGAAGCAGACTGTCGTCAGCGAAACGAGCAGAGTTGCCGCAAGGCAGAAACGGGAAATGCAGGCCGCGGCAAAGGTTCGAAACCCCACAATACGCGCAATTTTACACCGCCCCACTACAAACACAAAGGTATGCCAAGCCTCGCGAATTGCCCGAGACTGCGCATTCGACCGGCATGCCCGGCGCGCTAAGGAGCAGTCGTCCAGCAAGCGGCCAAAGTGCACCCTCTTTCGGTGAAGGCTGTATTGATTACGCTACCTCCGCGTGCTAGGCTCGGAAAACTGCAGGGGTGATGGTCATGCGAGCGGCGCAGAGTCCCTTACGAACCCGGGGTTTTGGCGTTTTTGAAGTGGATTTACGCGCTGCCGAATTGCGCAAACACGGCGTTCGTATCAAACTGCAAGAGCAACCTTTTCAGATTCTTTCCCTCCTTTTGGAACATCCCGGAGAAGTCGTTACACGTGATGAACTGCGGGAAAAGCTGTGGCCGGCCCACACATTCGTGGACTTCGACCGGAGCTTGAACAAGGCCATGACCAAATTGCGGGCGGCGCTAGGGGACTCCGCCGACAGCCCGCGATATGTCGAAACGATTCCGCGTCACGGCTACAGATTTCTCGCACCCGTTTACCTGCCACAATCCGAGCTTGCGCACAAAAATGCGTCTGGGCGTGGAGTTCCGGATGAGCTTTTCCGGGGCAATGGGAAACATGCCGCGCACAAAGAGGAGAATCGCCCGTTACGGATTCTGGATTGGCACACGCAGTCAGGGAAGCGCCGTTTCTACGGTTTGGCTGCCGCAATTGGGATAGCCGCGACGGCGATCCTTGTCGCCATCCGCGTTTTTCAGCCAGTGGTGTTGAGCGGTTCTTCCAGCGTAGTGAGTCCGCGGCGGTCCGTGGCTGTGCTTGGCTTCACGAACCTTTCCGGGGACCCGCATGAAGCGTGGCTTTCCACCGCATTTTCCGACTGGCTCACGACGGAGCTTTCGGCCGGCGGACAACTCCGCACACTTCCTGCAGAAAACATCGCCCGGATGAAGGCAGAGCTTTCCTTGAACGATATGGAAAGTTTAGGGCGCGGGAACCTTGAGCAGATTCACCGGAACCTGGGTACGGACCTGGTGGTGGCAGGTTCCTACGCCTCCCTGGCGACGAATCCCACCCGCCAGATTCGGCTCGACTTGCGCCTTTTCGACACGCGGAGCGGGGAAACCTTGTACGCCGACTCCGAGACCGGCTCGCAGGAAAACCTTTTCGACCTGGTTTCCCGCGCCGGCGAAAAACTGCGCGCCAATCTTGGCGTTCGAAAGATCACCAAGGAAGAGGCAGTAGAGGTCGCAACAGCCCTTCCTTCAAACGCGGAACCCGCGCGCCTTTACGCGGAAGGCCTCTCCAAGTTGCGAGTTTTCGATGCGCTTTCCGCTCGCGATTCGCTGGTCAAGGCCGTTGCGGCGGAGCCCAATTATGCGCTGTCGCACGCAGCTCTGGCGATGGCGTGGGCACAGCTAGGTTACGATCAGAATGCGGCTGGTGAAGCGAAGAAGGCATTCGATCTGTCTTCTAATTTGTCTCGAGCGGAGCGGCTCCTGGTAGAAGGGCGCTTTCGCGAAATGTCTCGTGATTGGGAGAAGGCGATTGGGATTTACCAGGCGCTGTTTCGGTTTTTTCCCGACAACCCCGATTATGGTTTGGCCCTGGCGAATTCCCAGGTAAAAGCGAACAAATGGAAAGACGCACTGGAGACCGTAGCAGTCTTACGAACCTTGCCTGCTCCGCTTCGGGACGATCCGCGAATTGGCTTGGCCGAGGCCGAGGCCGCTATGCCTCTCGGTGATACGAAACGTACGGAGGCTTCTCTTGTGGGGGCGGCGCAAAAGGCTCAATTGTCCGGGGCGTCGCTGCTGGTGGCCAAAGCCATGGTGGCCCAGGGATGGCTGTTCGAGAATCTGGGGCGCCTGGACGAAGTGGGCAAAGTCGTTCGCGAAGCGAGGGATCTCTATTCTGCAGCTCATGACCAGAGAGGAGTTGCGGATGCCGAGACGGTGGAAGCCATTGCTTTGTCGTATCAGGGAGATTATTTCTCCGCCAGGAAACGCTATCAGGAAGCGCTCGCCATCCATCAAGACATAGGAAACAAGCACAGTGTCGCCGGGGAGTTCGATAACCTAGGCGAGATTCTCCTTTATCTGGGGGACATTCGCGGGGCTCTTCAGAAGTACCAGGATGCCCTTCAGACGTATCAGGAAGTTCGCGACGACAACGGCGTTGCGCTCGCAAAGATCGGGTTGGGGGATGCGTTGTTCTCCGAAGGAAAACTCTTCGAGGCACGCAAGATGTACGAAGAGTCTTTGGATACGTGCAGGCAAAACGGCGACCGGGATCGTGAAGCACAAGCGCTGATGGGCTTAGGCCAGGTTCTGCGGGCGCAGGGGGATTCCCATGCTGCTTGGCAGAGTGAAACACGCGCCAAAGAGATTTTTCAGGAAGTTGGAGACAAAACTCCGGAAGCGCGAGCGGAGTTGCATCTCGCGCAGTTGCTCCTGGACCGGGGCGAAAACAGCGAGGCAGTAAAATCCATTCAACGGGCGCAGGATCTTGTGTCCAGAACCGCATCCCCCCGAGATGATGCGAGAGCGCGAATCCTGCTGTCCCAAACGCTGATTGCAGCGGGCAAAAACACTGAAGCAAAGGAAAACATCTCCCGAGCGATTCAATTTGCTGAGCGCTCCCATGACTTGGACATTTCGCTGATGTCTCGCGTGACTGCCGCGCGAATCGATGCGTCGGCTGGAAGCCCTGCACAGCGCAAGGAGGCTGTAAGCCGGCTGAATGCTTTGGCACAGCAAGCAAAGGCCGCAGGATTCATTAATGCTGCGCTGGAAGCTCGTCTGGCGCTGGGCGAGGTTGAATTAAATTCGGCGAACCAAACACCCGGGCGCAAGCATCTTGAAGCGTTGCAGGAAGAGGCTTCCGGCGAAGGTTTTCAGCTCATGGTGCAAAAAGTGGCCATGGCTCTGGGAAAGTCGCTAAATCAAGCGGCCCTGCACGTCCAGAACTAGAGAAGGGAAGCCGCCTCGCCCCTTGCCCTCGCTGAGCAGCGATGGGCCGGCGCCTGAGGAACTCACCGGCCTAAGGAACTTAAGACAGAAACACTCACAAGTGTTTTAGAATATTTATCTTAGTTGGGGGTACGGCGAGAACATGGGGGTACCTTGACTTATCGGCGTGGGCGGAAAAGATTGTGGCGAGATTTCCTTCTTTTTTGGGCGAGCTGGCCCATTTCTGCGGTTCGAGAGGCCTTCATATGAAACCACCATCTATGTTGCTGCGGCGTCTTACCTTGGTCGCGATTTTTCTTTACTTGGTCTCAGCGCTGCCAGCCCTCTCCGCCCATGCCAACCCCACCCCAGATGGGAAGACGAAGCTGGCGATTATTGGGCTCGACCATGATCACGTATGGGGGTTGCTTAAGGACTTCTCTACCGAGCCGAACGCCGAGCTGGTGGCCATCGCCGACACCCACCCGGCGCTGGTGGATCAAGCCAAAACGAAAGTTCCGGCGAGCGTCAAGTTTTATTCTGATTACCTGAAAATGCTGGACGAAGTAAAGCCGGACGGAGTCATTATAACGACTGAAAACGACCGGCATCTGGAGATTTTGCGTGAATGTGCCAAGCGGCACATTCACTACTCAACGGAAAAACCGATGGCCACAAGCGCCGCGGATGCGCGCGAGATGGAACGGCTGGCCAACCAGGCGGGCATCCAAGTGATGGTGAACTACTGGAACGCGTGGGTCGCTCCGACACATGAGCTTTATCATCGCGTGCGGGCCGGCGACGCGGGACCGGTTCAAAAAATCATCGTGCAGTACGGTCATCAAGGCCCGAAAGAAATCGGCGTGTCCAAATACTTCGCGGACTGGCTGTACGACCCCGTGAAAAACGGCGGCGGGGCCATCATGGATTTCGGTTGTTATGGAGCGGAGTGGGCGGTATGGCTCAAAGGCCGGCCGACGCGCGTCTCCGCGAGCACCCAGAAACTGAAAGTGGAGCAACACAATATGGTGGATGACGACGCCACTATCGTTTTGGATTATCCCGACGGGACGGTGATTATCGAGGCCTCCTGGGATTGGCCTTACAGCATGGGACAGGTGCAAGTGTTTGGGCCAAAAGGCAGCCTGCTCGCGACCCGCAAAGATTTGTTTTTCCGCTCTACGAGTGACAACACCGCCAAAGCGGGACTGGAAGGAGAGCGCGTCGCGCTCGATCCGCCCAAGCATGAGACGAGCAACCCCATTTCCTATTTTGTGGACTGCATTCGAAACAACAAGCCCATCGAGGATCCGCTTTCGATGAAACTGAATGTTCAGGTGATGGAAATCCTGGATGCTGCGCGCGAGTCCGCTCGAACCGGGAAGCAACAAGAGCTGCGCTGAAAGCGGCTAGGGGCGTTGCGGTATCACTTTAGTTCGAACGTCAGCTTCCTGCTGTGCTTTTCTGGTTCCGAGCGGAAACCGGCCCAGTGGACTCGCGACCCACAAGCTCCGGCTCGATGGCGATTTCCGGTACGTACTCGCCGCGCCCTTCGATGATATCGACCACAGTTTGCGCGGCGATCTGTCCCATCCGTAGGAGTGGTTGCCTCACGGTGGTAAGGGCCGGATTGGCAAACGCCGCTCCCGGAATGTCGTCAAATCCCACGACGGAAATGTCTTCCGGCACACGCAGCCCGGCTTCATGAAACGCCCACAACGAACCAATGGCAGAAATGTCGTTGTAGGCGAACAGCGCGGTGAACGGCTGCTTTCGCGCCAACAGTTGCTTAGCGAAGGGGTAGCCTATGGCGGGCGTGGAGTCGGTCCCTTCCAACTGGATTGTCAATTCCGGGCGCACGCGGATATTCAGCTCCTGGGCCACTTCGCAGATAGCGTTCCACCGCACAGCGGAGTCCGAACTAACGGTCTGGCCCTTAATAAAAGCAATGTCTTCATGTCCAAGCTTTTTCAAATGTTCCAGGGCCAAATGGGCGGCACGCTTGTGATCCAGCACAATATTCGTCACCCCCTCCACGCGTTCGTGTCCCGCGATAGCGACGGTTGGCAAGCCCAGTTTCTCGGTCAGCGACGTGTCGGTCGTGATGAAGCCTTCCACACCCCGCGTCAGGAGCATTTGCGCGTAAGTTTGAAGCAGTTTTGGATCGTGCCGGTGAATGACGGTCAGAAAGAAGTAGTTGTTCTTTCGCAGGTATTCCTCAATCCCGCTGATCACCAGGGCGCCATAAGCGTCACCAATCTCTTCTGCGATCACGCCAATGGTATATGTTCTCCTCAGGCGTAGAGTGCGCGCAAAGAAGTTTGGCCGGTAGTTGAGGGCTTGCGCCGCTTCGATGATGCGGTTCTTGGTGTGTTCCGGAATGGAGCGTGCCGCCGGAGAGTTATTCAGCGCGGCGGACACTGTGCCAGGAGTAAGACCGAGGTGATCAGCAATGGTCTTGAGTGTGACTTTTGGTTCGGAGCGAAGGAGCAGTTTCTTCCTCGGGGGCTGCATCATCGACTAATTCCTCTGAGCATCTATGAAAACTAGTATAACGGACTCCATTTTCAACGCACGGTGACTCGGCCAGCCAAATACAGCAGGTTGCCTGCGACCCCTAATGGTCGGTCTGGTCGGCGTGGATACTGGGAGGGTGGCTG
>QHYM01000291.1 GCA_003223295.1 Acidobacteriota bacterium
CGCTCTTGTTTCCCGTCACGGTGATAAAAACGTCGCCTTCCTTCACCGCTTCCGCCATCGGCATCACGCGGAAGCCGTCCATCACCGCCTCGATGCCCTTCACCGGATCGATTTCCGTCACAATCACGTCCGCGCCCAAGCCCTTCGCACGCATGGCCACGCCCCGCCCGCACCAGCCGTACCCGGCAATCACCACTTTCTGCCCTGCCAGCAGCACATTCGTCGCGCGAATCACGCCGTCCAGCGTGGATTGGCCCGTGCCATACCGGTTATCGAAAAAGTGTTTGGTCATCGCGTCATTCACCGCGATGATTGGATATTTCAGCGTCCCGTCCTTGGCCATCGCGCGCAGACGGATCACGCCCGTAGTCGTTTCTTCCGTTCCCGCAATCACATTGGAAACAAGATCAGTGCGCTTCGTCAGCAGCATCGTCACCAGGTCTGCGCCGTCGTGCATCGTGAACTGCGGCTTGTGCTCCAGCGCCGCGCTCAAGTGCGAGTAGTAAGTTTCGTTGTCCTCGCCCTTGATGGCATACGTGGGAATATTGAAATCGCGATTCAGCGAAGCGGCCACCTCATCCTGCGTCGAAAGCGGATTCGACGCGCACAGCACCGCCTCCGCGCCGCCGTCCCGCAGCGCAATCATCAAGTTCGCCGTCTCGCTCGTCACGTGCAAGCAAGCAGACACGCGCAAGCCCTTCAGCGGCTGCTCCTTCGCAAAGCGCTTCCGAATCGTTTCCAGCACGGGCATCTGCTGCGCGGCCCACTCGATTTTGCGCTTGCCGGCATCCGCCAGCCCCATATCTTTCACATCACCTTTTTTCAATTCCGCGATTGCCAAGTTCTTGACTCCTCGATTTTTTTTGATTTCGATTTTTCCGAAATAATTGGAAACCGTTGTGTACTTCCTCTTTTTGGGGTCGGAGCTTTAGCTCCGACATTCAGTCACATTGAAAACTGGACTCCGTAGACCCTGGGCTTCAGGGAGCGCAGCGCCCCTGAGGAAATGTTTTACCTTCGCGCCGCCACTTCCGCAGCCACGGCCGTGTTCAGCCCTGCTGCTTTGCGAAGCGCATCCGCGCGGTCCCTGCGTTCCCATGTGAATCCGGGGGCGCTGCGCCCGAAGTGGCCATAGGCAGCCGTCGCCTTATAAATCGGCCGCCGCAAATCCAGCGCCTCAATGATCCCCTTCGGCGTCAGCTTGAAAAATTCCCGGATCAGCTCTGTGATTTTTTCTTCCGAAATCGTTGCCGTTCCAAAGGTTTCTGCCATCACCGACACTGGCTCGGCAACTCCGATGGCATACGCCAACTGCACTTCCGCCTTGCGCGCCAAACCTGCCGCCACAATATTCTTGGCAATGTAGCGCGCCATGTAGCACGCCGAGCGGTCCACTTTAGACGGGTCTTTCCCCGAAAACGCGCCGCCGCCGTGCCGGCTGTAGCCGCCATACGAATCCACAATAATCTTGCGCCCCGTCAGGCCTGCGTCGCCCATGGGCCCGCCAATCACAAAGCGGCCCGTCGGGTTAATGTGATACTTCGTGTCGGCGTCCAGCATCCTCGCGGGAACGATCGGCCGGATGACCTGGTCCATCACCGCCGTGCGCAGTTCCGCGTTCGACACCTTGTCGCTGTGCTGCGTCGAAATCACTACGCAATCCACGCGCGCCGGACGCCCATCGCGATACTCAATGGTGACTTGGGATTTTCCATCAGGACGGAGAAAATCAACGATCCTGGCTTTGCGAACTTCCGAGAGGCGCTGCGTCAGGCGGTGGGCCAGTTGGATGGGCATGGGCATCAATTCATCAGTTTCATCGCACGCAAAGCCAAACATCAGCCCCTGGTCGCCTGCTCCGCCGGTATCCACGCCCATAGCGATGTCCGGCGACTGCCGCTTCACCGTGCACATCACCGCGCACGTGTCGGCATCATATCCAAACTTGGCGCGATCGTAGCCCACTCCGCGAATGGTCTCGCGCACCAGTTCGTCATAATTCACGTGAGCGGTCGTGGTGATTTCTCCCGCCACCACCGCGAGCCCGGTCGTGACCAGCGTCTCGCACGCCACGCGCCCGTGCGGATCCTGCTTCATCACCTCATCGAGCACCGCATCAGAAATCTGGTCTGCAATCTTGTCGGGATGGCCTTCCGTGACAGACTCCGACGTAAACAAAAAATTACGTAAGGCTTCGCTCAAAACAATCTCCTTGTTGGGTTGCAGGGCGGACGGCCCCGCACACTTCGAGACGAATTGGTATTGCTCGCTACCTTTCCAACTTATCATCCGCCCCTATGCAGAGTCAACGCATTGAATCCAAATAGCTTAAAGCCGCGCCGAACGGTTGTTTTCACGCATTGAATGGCATCCTGTTGCATCCAACGGGCAAGCTCTTGCTCCCCGCTTTAACGCGCGGCCGGTGGCGTCGTGTTATTCCCCTAGCGGATTCCGCCTATTCGAGACTTGTCATCCTGAGGGCCGCGTCTCTTGCGGCCCGAAGGATGTCAGCCGACCCGCTCGCTAGGTGTTCCTGTTGCAATCGCACCGCAACTTATTCGTGCCTCTACTCCTGCCCCGCCTCCTCCACCTCCAACCGTTGGTCCGCATTCACCTCGCCCAATCTCTGCACCGTGCTCGAAGGCCAGCGAATCTCCACGTTAGCCTTTCGGTCCGTGCCGAGTCCAAAGTGCGCAGTCAGATCGCTGCTCGACGCATACCCCACGGAATCCGTCACGCATCGCGTTTGCGTCCCGCTTGCGGATTTGCAGCTCACCTGCGCCCCGATCGCCGACCGATCACTGTGCTTCCCTCTCAGCGCAACTGCAACCGATGCTTCTGTGGACTCCGGTTCCACCACAATTCAATCCGGTCGCCAATCGTCGTCACCGCCGCGTCCAGCCTTCCGTCCCGATCAAAATCCACAAACACCACCCCGCGATGGACCCGCGGCGCCACAAACTCTTTCCCCACCGTCTCCGAAACATCTGTAAACTTCCCTGCGCATTCCGAAAGATTCGATTTGGCTCCGGCTCTTTGGCATCGAGCCCGCCTCCCGCAACAAAGAGGTCCAGCCACCCGTCGTTGTCCAAATCCCAACCCGCATCCCCAACCGCTCCACTGACGGCTCAGCGGCAGCAACCCCATTCTTGTGCTGGCTGCGTTCCGCCTGGCAGCCCACCACGATTCCGCTCGGAATGTGCGTGATGCGCACCGCCGTCTCCACTTTGTTGACGTTCTGCCCGCCTTTGCCGCCCGAACGGAACGTATCCACCTTCAAGTCCTCCGGCCGGATGTTGATCTCGATCTTGTCGTCAATTTCCGGAATCACGAACACCGACGCAAACGACGTATGCCGCCGCGCCGCCTGATCGAACGGCGAAATCCGCACCAGCCTGTGCACTCCCGTTTCTCCCGCGAGCAACCCATAAGCGTTTTCGCCGCCGAACTGCACTGTGGCGTTCTTAATGCCCGCCTCTTCTCCCGGCGTTTCGTCCAGCACCGACGCGCTCATTCCCTTTCGTTCCGCCCAGCGCAAATACATCCGCAAAAGGATGGACGCCCAATCCTGCGACTCCGTCCCTCCCGCACCGGGCTTGATCGTCATGATGGCGTTCAGATGATCGTTTTCTCCCGAAAGCAGCGTCTGCGTTTCCAGTTCCGCGACGTAGTTTTCCGCCGCCGTCAACTCTTTATCGAGGTCCTTCAGCAGCTCGTTCTTTTGTTCGGAGTTGGTTTCTTCTTGCGCCAGATGAATATATGTCTCAATGTCTCCGGTGATGGACGCGAGCTTTTCATCCGCGGCCATCTGCTCTTCGGCACGCTTCCGCTCGCGCAGCACGCCCTGGGCGGCTTCCTGATTGCTCCAGAAACTGGGTTCAGCGACGCGGGCTTCCAGCGTCTTCAGGCGTTCGCGGTTGCTCGATGCGTCAAAGATAACTCCGCACAAGCGAGATGCGCTGCTTCAGTCCTTCGTAGCAATGTTGCAGGTCTTCGAGGATCATTCTTTTCTTTCCGCGCTTTTTCTTTACTTCACTACGTTTTTACTTCTTTACTTCCCGACTTCAAGGAGGTCATCAACAGAATAACTGAAACAATCACGCACATCCAAGCGAACCAGTCGCCGAACCGCGTATAGATGGTTTCATCGGTTCGAAGATCATACGGCAAATCCGCCGCCGCGCGCACGTCCGGCGGAAGCGGCTCGCTCACTCGCCCGTACGGATCAATCGACGCGGTATATCCATTGTTCGTCGCGCGCACGATCCATCTTCGGTTTTCCACCGCGCGCACGCGCACCATGTGCAGATGCTGTTCGGCCGCCGCCGAGCGCCCGAACCAGCCGTCGTTCGAGATGTTGAGCAACAGTTGCGCACCGTTCGCGGCGAACCGCCGGACTTCATTCGGATAGATGGCCTCGTAGCAGATGGACGCGCCAAATGTGTGCCCGTCCTGCAACCGGCCCACGGCATACTTGTTGCCCTTGTGGAACCCGCCCACTTCGTCGGAAAGGTGAGCAACCACGCGGTGAATCAGCGGAAAAGGTTCGTACTCGCCAAATGGGACAAGATGAATTTTGTCATAAACAAAAACGCGCTGCCCTTGCGGATCGATAAGCAGCGCGCTGTTGTACGGCACCAAGTGTCCTGGAGGAACTTTGTCCGACGGATCCACGGGTGTTTTCCATTCGATGGCGCCCGCTAGAAAAGGATGGCCGAAACGAATCGCCAGATTCGAAGCCAATGTTGCGAATTGCGAATCTTCGAACGAAAACGGCGCGGGCACCTCCGGCCACACCAGCAGATCCGGTTTTTCGGCACTTGGCGCGAGGCTTAATTTTTCGATCTCCTGGAGTTGCGCCGCGTTCTGCGCGAACCACTCCGAGGGGTACTCGGGCACTTCTGGAAAATTGAGCTGCACCGCACGAGCAAGATGTTGCGCCTTCGCCTGCGGCACGGTCCGCGGCCCAACCAGCATCACGATCAACAAAATCGCGGCCGCCGCTCCCGCGATTCCCAGGCGGCGCCGCAGCATCACTTTCTTCGACGCCACTGCCCACGCCAGCAGCGCGTTGAATCCCGCCGCGAGGAACGACAATCCATAGATTCCTGTGATGGTCGTGATTTGCACCAAGCCGAGATTCGAAGCCGCGGGATATCCGAGCAAATTCCACGGAAAACTGATTTCCGGCAGATGCGCGCGAATGAATTCGAACGTGACCCACACGAATGGCGCCGCAATGCACGCAAGCTCGATGCTGCTCTGCGAAATTCTGTGCACCACCAGCGTGAATCCGCCAACGAGCACTCCCCACGCCGCGGCAATCAGCAGCAACACGCCCCACCCGCCGGCGATTGGCAAGCCGCCGTGAACGCTCAGCACAGTGGCAATCCACGCCACGGAAGTTACGACGAACGACAGGGCATGCAGGAAACCGCACGCAAATGCAACGCGGCTGGACGCCCCAATCACCGCAAGCAACAGCACGCCCACACAAATCCAGGAATAAATGCTGAGATAAAGCCCGCTGAAGGAAAGAGAAAGAGCCGCGCCGGATAAGGCTCCGATAACCAGGCGCAGCCAGTATGGTATTTTCGCCCCGGTTTCCGAGGCAACCTGCGTGAGCCCGGCGTCCGCAGGCATCAATGTTTCACGAAGGCTTTGAAGCCGGCGCCCTCAAGCCCTTTGCGCGCAGCGTCAGCGGCCTTCAGGTCCGCGTAGGGTCCCACTTGCACGCGATAATATTTGTCGCCGTGAGGCGAAAGCACGTACGCGGGAAATTTTCTTTTTTGCAGTAGTTTTGCCAGGTCAATCGCATCCGCTTCTCTGTGCATTGCGGCGACTTGCAACGAATACCCAGCGTTCGAAACGGCAGGCACAGCTTTCGAAGTAACTCCACTCGCGCCGCGCGCCTGCGCGGTCGACTTTACGAAGACTGGCGCACTCTCCAGTTGCGGCGCGGGGGGCGTGGGCTTCAGGCGATCCACTGTCTTGTCTTTTTCGCCTGCGTGATAAAACTCCCATTCGGAACTTGACGGCGCTCCGGTCTCGGTGGGTGGCTGCGCTGGAGTGGTGGCTTTGCTCGCGCGTTTCGAAACGGCTTCGGGTTTCGAAAGATTTCGCACTTCCGGTTTCTCAGGCAAATCGTCAGCGCTGACCGAGGCTTCCGACTGGTGCAGTCCCATGACGTACCCCAGCGTGAAAAACAGTCCTGAAAGCAAAATCACCGCCAGGAACAAGCCAATGACGTGACGGCCTTCGAGTACGCGCTCACCGACGCCCCGTTTTCCTCCGTAACTCATTGCTTATTTTCGCGCTCCTCCCAACGCTTGCACCCAACTGTTAATAATATCGATGGGCAGGGGAAACACAATCGTTGTGTTCTTCTCGACACCTATCTCCGTCAGCGTCTGCAAATAGCGCAATTGAATCGCGGAAGTTTGCGTCTCGAGAACTTTTGCGGCATCGGCGAGCTTCTGGGAAGCCTCAAACTCGCCTTCCGCGTGAATGATCTTCGCGCGGCGCTCGCGCTCGGCTTCCGCTTGCTTGGCGATGGCGCGCTGCATCTGCTCGGGTATGTCGACCTGTTTCACCTCCACTTTGGTGACCTTAATGCCCCACGGTTCGGTGTCGGTATCGAGAATGACCTGGAGCTTGGCGTTGACTTTGTCGCGCTGGGAGAGAATTTCGTCCAATTCGAATTGACCAACGACGCTACGCAGGGTCGTTTGCGCCAACTGGGATGTCGCGTACTGATAATTCTGCACTTGCGAGAGCGCCAGGTTGGCATCAACGACGCGGAAATAGCACACCGCATTCACTTTCACGGAAACATTATCGCGCGTGATGATGTCCTGTGGCGGAACATCCAGCGTCTCAAGCCGCAGACTGATGCGATACAGCGTTTCAATCGGCCACATCACCAGCCTTATGCCTGCTCCCTTGGCCTGCGGCAGCAGACGCCCCAGGCGCAGCACCACGCCGCGCTCCCACTCTTTAATGATGTAAATCGAATTCCAAAACCAGATCAGCACGACCCCGACGATGACCGCGATCCCCACGAAGCCGATATCCATCATCTTCTTCCTCCTGAGAACACACTCTTTCTTACTTCGCCGCCGGGCTGGCCACTTCAACCGGCTCGACGTACAGCTTCAATCCTTCCACCTTGGTCACACGCACGGTCGTTCCTTCTTGGACGGGTTGCGAAGATTGCGCACGCCAAAGTTCCCCGTGCACGCGCACCAATCCCTCCGCGCCCGTTTTCAGTTCCGCGGTTACCACGCCACTTGACCCAATTAATTCCTCTCTTCCTGTCGTCGTTTTCCATTTTCTCGATCGCAACACGAGGCGCATCAGCACCACCGTAATAACACCGAACGGCAGCGTAGCCGCGAGCGCCACTCCTAGACTCACTCCCCCCGCGGTCAGGGGCGAGCGAACTAGGAACAGCGCGCCCAAAAACATCGAGACGACGCCCCCCAATGCGAGCACGCCGTGACTGGGCGCCTTGGCTTCCAATATGAAAAACGCTATGGACAACGCGATCAGGAACAATCCCGCCAAATTCACCGGCAGGAAATGCATCGCGTACAGCGCGAGAATCAGGCAGATTCCGCCAATCACACCCGGCGCAATGACGCCCGGGTGGGTGAACTCGGTGTACAGGCCCAAAGCACCAAGAATCAACAGCACAAAGAAAACGTCCGGTTCCACAATCCGGGCAAGAAACCTTTGCCGCGCCGACAATTCGAACTCCGCGCGCGTGGCATTCTTCAGCGCCAGGGTCATTTTCGTCCCGTCAAACCTGGCGATTGCCCGCCCATCGAGCTCGCGGATCAGGTCGTCGGACGAATTCACAATCAAATCGATCATTTTCCCGTCCAAGCATTCCTTTTCTGTGAACGCTTTGGATTCGGTGATGGCTTTTTCCGCGAGTTCCGGGTTGCGTCCGCGCCGCACCGTGAAGCTCCGCAGAAACGCCATGGCATCCTGGTTGATCTTTCTCCGGAAGACTTCATCAATTTGTTGAGGAAATCCGCCAATCGCGATGATGGGAGATGCCGCGCCCGCGTGCGTGCCCGGCGCCATGGCGGCAATGTCCGCCGAAAGCAAAATGTAGAATCCCGCCGAAGCTCCGCGCGCGCCGGTCGGCGAAACGTATACCGCTACGGGCACAGGCGAAGCGAGAATGTGCTGAATCATGTCCTTCATCGAATCGCTCAAGCCACCGGGTGTGTCCATGGTGATCAGCACCAGCGACGCATGCCGCCGTGCAGCGTCCTGGAGCCCTTCGTCGATATAGGTCGCCAGGATAGGTTCGACTTCCCCATCGAGTTTCAATTCGAGTACGACAGGGCCGCTCGTTCGCTCGTCGGCGCTCGACGATGGCAGTAGCAACACGCCGGCAACGGCAAAGAGTACGCAAGAAACCACGGAAACCGCAGTGGCGCGGGCCCTCCCAAATCGAAACTCTTCCCTCCGCCGTCGCGACACTGAGCTCATGGCGCACCCCCGCCCGGCTTTTTTGCGGCAGCCTTGGAATTCTGCAAATGGTCAAGCAATTGCTTGGCCTCCGCATAATTTGGCGCTAGCTTCACTGCCTTCTCCGCTTCCGCGCGCGCGAGCTCCGGTTTCTTTTGCTCAAGATAGATTTTCGCCAGCATGGTACGCACTTCGGCGGAATCGCGCGACGCAAGAGACACCTGCAATTCCTTCACGGCATCGTCTATCCTTCCCTGGTGGCGATTGATTTCTCCCAATCCGCGGTGCGCCGCGGCATTCCCCGGTTCGGCCGCAAGCACGGCACGAAATTCTTTTTCGGCGGCGTCCATATTCCCGGCCGCGAGCGCCTGCCTGCCCCTGCGAATGTGCGCCGGCGTGTCACTCGCAATCGCAGTGGACGCAGAATTAACGACAGATTCCGCGGGTTCCGCGCGAAGCCCGCTCACGTCAAGTTCCGTCTTGATGCGGGTGAGGCGCGCCAGCGTTTCGTTTTTTTTATCGGATGAGTCATCCAACTGAAGGACCGGCAATCCGTTGGGCCCAAAAGCTTCCTTGGCGGCCTCGCGCTCCTGGTCGGCTTCCGAGTTTTTCTCGGCTTTTTCCAGCGACAGAATCAGCAACGCGCGGTCTTGGGCGCTGTCCGGCTCGCGTTCGGCGGCCTCGCGGAAATGCTCCGCCGCGGCTGCTGCGTCATTGTCCTGGAGAGCGAGCAGGCCCAGATTGAATGAATAGTCGTCTTCTCCGGGAGCGAGTTCCGCGGCGTGCCGAAGGTTCGCTTGCGCGGCTGCCACTTTGCCTTGCCGGGCTTGAGCGACGCCCAGATTATTCAGGATTTCGGGTGAGTCGGACCCATTTGCCCCGGTACTCTTCAGAGTTTCCTGAAGGGCATGGAATTCTTCCTCGGCGCGGTCCCCCTGATTCAATTGCAAGCGGCAAACTCCGCTGAAAAACAGCGCTTCGGCATAACGGTCATAGGTCTTGGGAACCTTAAAGAACCAGGCGAGAGCGGCATTGTAGTCCTTCTTTGCGAAATAGGCTTCCCCGAGCGCAAAGATGGGGGCCAGCCAGTCGGGCTCGAGCCGGGCCGCTTCGTGAAGCTGTGTCAGCTTGGCGTCAGCATCCGTGGCTTGCAGCGCGCGCGCGTATTGCTCGAACGCATCCAGGCGCAGGCGCCGCTGCCGCTTGGTGAAATCCGTCAGACTCAGCGCGTAGTGTCCATCCCGCGAAGAGAGCGTCCGCCACAGCAAGCGCGTGTGCAGCTCCATCAGGGAATCCATCGGACCGCTTTCCCGCACCAGTGGCCGCAGCCCCAAAGGGTTTATGCTGAGCGTACGCATCTCGATGGTGACGGGCGTTCCCTTGGCCGGGGCCGCATATTTTCCGTAGATCACATAATCCGCATCCAGGTCTTCGGCAATGCGCAGCATGGTGGCGCGGCTGAAGGTGGAGCTACTGGGCAGGCCGTAACGCTCCAGTTCGTTAGCTCTTCCGGAATGAGAGTAAACCTGCTCTCCGGCGGCTGTGAGCCGCTGAATGGTCAGCTCTTCCAAACCTTCGCCGAGCCAGTCGAGTCGTGCGGGCGCGCTGGCATTTTCGAAGGGCAAAACCACGTAGATTTTTTTTTGAGAATTTGGCGAGACCGCGCCCGATTGTGCGGGCGGAGTCTGCTGCGCAGCGCAAACCGCCGCGCCGATCAGCCAAAAGACGAGTATTGTGACGAGGATTCCACCAGGACGTACCGCAGGGCCACCAGCGGGTCGACGCGCGTTGCGCGCTGAGCAGGAATGTAACACGCCAGAAGCGCCACAATCACGAGGACCAATATGACACTCGCGTAGGTAAGCGGATCATAGGCGCTGACGCCGAAAAGCAGGCTGGAGAGTTTGCGCGTCAAGGCGAGCGCAACGATGATTCCAGCCACCAGCCCGGCCCCCGTTAGCTTCAAGCCGTGCCCCACCACCAGCCCGAGCACGTCGGAGCGCTCGGCGCCCATGGCCATGCGGATACCGATTTCGCGCGTCTGCTGCGTCACCGAGTAGGCCAGCACTCCGTACACTCCCACGGCAGCAAGGACCAGCGCCAAGCCGCCGAACAGGGTGAGCAGAGCCGCACCCATTTCCGGCGCCCACAGCCCTTGATCGATGATTTCGCCAATGGTCTGAACGACACTGTTTCGAGCAATGCCCACGACTTCACGCAATGTGGTGTCGCCAAAAAAATGGAACCTCTTGCCGATGGCATCCTGATTGGGCCAGAACTTCTTGGCCATGGCTTCGTTAATGATGGCTATGCTCGTTGTCCCCTGGCGGTCCGCATCGGTGAAGAGGCGGCCACGGACGAGCGGAATTCGCAGAGCATCGAAATATCCGGGGGTGATGTCGTCCAGCTGTGTCAGCGTTCCGCGATACCCAGTGGATTCGTCCTCCCCTTCCGGGAAGACCGTTCGTGCAAACCCGCCGCCTAGCGGAAAGTTGGAAGCCACTGCAGCGGCTTTCACACCGGGCGTGGCATTGGCGCGCTCCACCGCGGAGCGCAAGAATTGCTGCCCGCGCCCTTCGTCGTAGTGCAATGCACCCAGATCAAAAGCCAGCATGAAAAGATTCTTGGATTCAAAGCCGGGATCCATTTTTTGCGCGTCGCGCATGCTGCGAATGAACAGGCCAGCACCGACCAGGGCCACGACGGAAAGCGCGATTTCCGAAACCACAAGCAAGCTCCGCAAGCTGTTTCGTCCCCAACCGATGGATCCCCCCCGGCCACCGAGCTTCAGGGTTTCGGCCAAGTCCGGAACCGAAGCCTTGATGGCGGGTGCAACCCCGAAAAGCACGCCGGTCAGCAGGGAGATGCCCAAGGTGAAGATGAGGACGTTCGAATCCAGCGATAAATCAATGTCGTTCTGCTGAATGAACGGCGGACGGAAGGACCAGAGGAGAGTGCGCCCCGCATACGCGATCGCCAAGCCTGCCGCTCCGCCAAGAAGCGACAGCAACGTGCATTCCGTCAGCATTTGGCGAATCAGGCGCGGTCGGCTGGCGCCGAGCGCGGCGCGCAAGCCCATCTCTCTTTCGCGGCGCGCCGCGCGCGCAAGAAGCAAGTT
>QHYM01000465.1 GCA_003223295.1 Acidobacteriota bacterium
GGCGATTAAGACGTATTCGCCGCTTACCTGATGCTCTTGCTGGCGTTGTTCGGGTCACGCTCTTCGCAGATCTCTGATCCGACGCCAGATCAAGTTCTTCGTACTGGTGATGGCAGTATTACCCTTTTTGCCCGAAGCATCCGCCTCACCGGTGCCGTGAAGGCTACGAATTACGCTCAATGGAGCCTTTCTAAGTAGAATCAGTACATTCAAGCATAGCGCGCAACCTACTGGGCAAAGCTTGGCCAGCTAACGACCTCGCGTGAAGGGGAGCGCCGATTAAGGCGCGTCCCACTCCACGCGATTGTTAGAATGGCGCCGCAAACCCGGCTAAGGAACAAGGGCCTGTGGCTCGCCGTAGATAAAATCATCCATGGCGACGACATCCAGGTTGGGTACTCGTAATATGCGATTGCCAGAGGTAATTCGGACCAAGAAAACGCTAGCTGTGTCAAACCCGACTCCCAAGAACGAAAAGCCGGCGCGTGCTGTTGGTTGAGGCAATACGTGCCGGCTGAACAGCAGCTTACCGGCAACATCGAAGTATTCGATCTTCGTGCTATTGGCAACATTCACGTCCGTGAATACGACACCGAAACCTTTGACCGTTGCCGGTTCTGTAGAATTGACACCGGGTGTTCCGCTCGGGACAAAGAAGAGATTTTCCGTGATCGTGCTATTCAAGGCGGTGAAGAGCTTCTGCGGACTGAACGCGCTAAAGAGCGCGGGATAGACAGGGTGGATATTTCCAAACCTGACCGGGGTGTTTGTTGGGTTTACCATGTTGGCGCTCACCTCAAACCCCGTTCCTGGAGTGAAGAATACAATCCCGCGCGGCGAATTTTTATTGAAGAAATTCGCCGGCAACAGGTTCGGCGCGGAGAAAGCGTCTGGAACCGCGTCCCAGTTGATCTCACGGTGGCCAGTGGCAGATGGAGGACCTGCTATGTTGTTGGGGTTTCCCAAAAAATTCCTGAAGGCGTTTACCGTATTCAGAATATCGTTTGGAGTGGCGCCCGACGCTTCGAACACCTGCGGAGCAGCTGAAGCAGCCACTGGGTTGAAAATGAGTGTTAAGCCAAGTGTGGCGATCGCCAGCGAGAGCGAATGTCTTTTCATGATATTTATGGATTGCATAGGTTTAATTAAGATTGAGGTTGAGTTGTTGTTGGTTCATCTGGTAAAGCGGAAAGGCCGCCTGAAACCCGCCACGACTGCGGAGTTTTTTCCAAACCGGCTCGCGCCGTGCTGTATCAACGCCCTAAACTGTGTTAGACTTTGCGGCGTCGAGCAGTCTCTATGACGACGCCCGCATCCACGCGACAAGAGGTCACCCAACTACTCGGCGACTGGAGCGGCGGAGATGAGGCAGCGTTGGAGAAGTTGTTCCCGCTGGTGCAGCCCCAATTGCATCGGCTCGCGCACCATTACATGAGCCGTGAACGCGCCGGCCACACCCTGCAAACCACGGCCATTCTCGACGAAGCCTACCTGCGGCTGGTTGATAATACGAAGCCGATCTGGCAAGGCCGAACCCACTTTATCGCGGCGGCCGCACAGTTGATGCGGCGCATCATGGTTGATCATGCCCGTCAGCGCCACTCACTCAAGCGTGGCGGCGGCGCGCTGAAAGTAACCCTGGATGAAGCTGCGTTAGTGACAGAAACGCGATCGGAGGAATTACTCGCCCTCGATGAAGCGCTGGAAACACTCGCCGCGCAGGACCCGCGTAAAAGTCAGATTGTTGAACTACGCTACTTCGGCGGCTTGACGGTCGAAGAGACGGCTCAATTCCTGAAACTCTCTCAGCGAACGGTGGAGCGCGAGTGGACCATGGCCAAGGCCTGGCTTTACCGGGCGCTGAGCGGGGAAGAAACCTGATGAAGGCTGAGCGCTGGAAACAGGTCAACGATCTTTTCCAGTCAGCCGTCGAACGTGCGTCCGAGGAGCGAGCCTCATTTCTCGACGAGGCTTGCCACGGAGACGAAGGCTTGCGCCGCGAAGTGGAGTCTTTGCTCACCTCTCATGTACGGGCGCAGAATTTTATTGAATTACCAGCCTTCGAAGTCGCTCCCGAGCTTGTGACCAACGACAGGGCCGGCGCATTGGTTGGAAAAGTAATTGGTCGTTACCGGATCGAGTCACTTATCGGCATCGGCGGCATGGGCGAGGTTTATCTCGCGCGGGACGAGGGACTCGGGCGTAAAGCCGCGCTCAAGCTTCTCCCAGAAAGTCTGACGATGGACGAGACGCAGTTGAGCCGGTTCAAAAATGAGGCGCGGAGTGCCTCGGCCTTAAATCATCCGAACATTCTAACGGTTTACGAGATCGGCGCGGAGGGAAACCGGCTGTTCATCGCGGCGGAGTTCATCGAAGGCATCACCCTGCGGGCGTCGCTCACGCGCGGGAGGATAAATCCGAATGCGGCCTTGGAAATTGCCGTGCAAGTGGCCTCGGCGCTGGCTGCGGCGCACGAAGCCGGCGTCGTGCACCGCGACATCAAACCGGAGAACATCATGCTGCGACCGGACGGATACGCGAAGGTGCTCGACTTCGGGATTGCCAAACTGACCGAGCAAAGACCGGCGTCGGATGGTCGTACGGTCGAAACAACGGCCACACTCCAAACGCGACCGGGGTTGGTGTTAGGCACGGCGCGTTACATGTCTCCGGAACAGGCGCGCGGCCAGAAGGTGGACGCGCGCTCGGATATTTGGAGCTTGGGCGTCGTGCTCTACGAAATAGTGGGAGGAAGCCCGCCGTTCCGCGGCGAGACGCCGAGCGACTGCATTGCCTCCATCCTAACAACGGAGCCACCACCTTTATCCGGCGTGTTTCCGGATGTTCCGCTCAAACTCGA
>QHYM01000466.1 GCA_003223295.1 Acidobacteriota bacterium
AGATCGCAGAACATGTTTCTCTGTTTAAGATTCTGGGGACCACATTTGGAGGAAATGGAACTACTACTTTTGGCCTGCCCGATACGAGGTATGCACCGCCGCCGTTTGGACCCGAGTCCTCACCATTACTCTATTCAATTGTTAACGCAGCCAGCGGACCGACGGAACAGGGCTACCAGGGGGAGATCAAAATTTTCCCATCGACAGTTCCGCCAAGCGGCTGGTTACCATGCGACGGCCGGCCGCTGCCAATCGCTCAAAACCCCGCACTGTTTTCTTTGTTAGGAACTACTTACGGTGGCGATGGAAGGACAACCTTCGCGTTGCCCAGTGTACAGATGCCTAAGGTTCTCCAGGGTCTGCAGGGCTTCATCTGTCAGCTTGGGGGCTATCCCGCGCCTCCGTAGGCGCTGTCTCCGTTCGAAATCGCGGCTTGCCCGCAATGGAATCCTCGAGAGAGAGAGAGAGAGAGAGGGTTAGATGTGTTACGCGGCTGCGCAGTGGGGCGGTGACGGGGCAGTGTTTTTTGGCGTCAAGTTCAACGGTGAGGTCGTGCTTACGATTGAAGACCCGCGCGCGGGCTGGTCCCCTTGGATCGAGGATTGGTCTGGCCCGATGCGTCCGAGGTTTATTACGAAATTGGGAGCCGTTGGGTACCAGGACGGCCTCCAGGCTTGGGGAATTGATGACTCGATGCAGCTCTGGTCAGTTGCACAGGATTCAAATCGGTTATGGGGAAATTGGGAGGGGCCGAATTGGAACAATGCGCCACTGGTACATCGGGTTGTTGCCGCAAAACTTGGCGGCACAAAAACAGCGGCCGTCTGGGCAATTACTGCAACAGACTACTCCCTGATAAGTTGCTACAAAGAGGCCGGCGCCTGGAGTCCATGGTCAACCGCTTATCCTCCGCCGCAAGTATCCCGGTTCAGAGATATCACGGCAGCGCAGCAAGGTAATGGGTGCGCAGCGTTTTGGGCCCTCGATACCCGGCTCCAGCTCTGGTATATGTTTGAGCTTACACCCGGAGGGGCTTGGAGTGGCTGGTTGGGTCCTGATTGGAATGGCGCGCCTCTTGACTGGGACCGGACTGGGGTGCCTTTTTTTAATCACATAGCCGCGTGTCAGCAGGGAGGCGCTCGTGGAGCTGTGCTCTTCGCCATCGCACACGTGAATGTCAAAAACTCTTATCAGGAGACGGCCGGTGGCAACTGGTCTGCATGGTCAAGCAGCATGGGAACAACGTTTCATGGCGCCAGGTCTATGGCTCTGGCCGCCGCTCAACAGCACGACGGCACGATTCGCCTTTGGAGCACCTGGCCGGATGATCTATCTCTGTGCAGCGTCGCGCAGACTTCCGCGGGCGGTGAATGGGGTAAGTGGTGGACGCCTTGGACACCCCAATAATAAATCTAGAGCGGGCGACCCTCGAAACGGGTCACCAAAGGACGTGTTTGGTTCGCTGGGGTGGTCGTTGGGTCCCGCGAAAATAGACGTGCTTCGCGCGTTATAACCAACCAGAAGTTTCCTTTTTGCTAACCCCGCTATCCTTAACCCAATGACCTCTCCGCCACTAAACTGCAACCCGATTAGGTGATCTTTTTCATGATCGCGCGTGCTGGCCGTCAATTTCATATTCCTTGATTGCGAGCTGCCGACGGAGGCAACGCGACGGTGACAGAGAGCGTCGCACCACCCGCCAACGGTTTTGCCCTTCGGATTAGAAATTCCCGTCACGCCGTTTCGGTGAGTTCCCCAACCTGCAACCAATTTACACGAGAAAGGAAAGGACTCATGGAGGTAACGAAACAATATGACGACGCGGAGCGCCGCTTTCTTAGGAACCAGGCGCTGGAACTGAAGAACAACAAACAGCCGTGCGAACTTCACACGCGGACGCAGGGATCGCTCTATAGGGGCCGCGTGCTGGAGGCCGATGAAGGCGGAATCGTGTTTCAGCAGGAAGATGGCCGGCACATCGTCGTGCCCATCTCACTGGTGGAGAAGTTCATAGGCATCCCGATGTCCTGGAGCCAGAAGACCGGCGACTTGGCGC
>QHYM01000292.1 GCA_003223295.1 Acidobacteriota bacterium
GGTTAACGATACCTTTGATAATACGAACCGTCTGACGCAGATCGCTCAGGGAACGACAACCGTGGGATTCACCTACGACAACGCGAATCGGCGGGCGACGCTCATTTTGCCAAATGGCGTCGTGACGAGCTATAGCTACGATACCGCTTCCCAGTTAACGGGCATGACGTATACGTTGGGTAACAATCCGCTTGGCAATCTTTCCTACGCTTATGACAATGACGGACGGCGGTCTTCGGGCACCGGTACCTTTGCCCGGACCGGGTTGCCGCTGGCCATGAACCAGACGGCGTACAACGCCAACAACCAGCTTACGACCTGGGGAACGGCAAATCTGTTCTACGACCTCAATGGCAACATGACGAGCGACGGGACGCACAGCTATACCTGGGATGCGCGGAACCGTCTGAGCCAGATCGATTCGGGCAACACGGCGACGTTCTCGTACGATTCGCTCGGGCGCCGGACAAGCAAGACAATTCTGGGCACACAAACGGGTTTTCTTTACGACCGCGCCAACCCAGTCCAGGAGTTATCGGGCACAACCCCGACAGCAAATCTCCTCACTGGCCGCATCGACGAATATTTCAGTAGATCAGACTCCACTGGCGCGCGATCCTTTTTAACAGATGCGCTGCACGGGACGCTGGCGCTTACCGATTCCTCCGGCGGGGCGCAAACTTCCTACACTTTTGAGCCCTTTGGGAACACGACACTTACCGGGTCGAGCACAACAAACAGCTTTGCCTACACCGGTCGTGAACTTGACGCCACTGGCCTATATTTCTACCGGGCTAGGTACTATCATCCCTCGTTCCAAAGATTTATCTCTGAGGATCCCTTGGGATATGCAGGCGGTAGTGTCAACTTCTATGGCTACGCCCACAATAATCCCGTGAGCTTTATTGATCCGTTTGGATTAGCTCCGTGTGGCGCAGAATGTCAAAGCGTGATCAATGCGCTCAAAAAACTATTTCCATGTTCCGCGGACACACCAGATCACCGTTTGACTATCCCCCAGGGCTACAACACTGTCCATCAGACTCTCCAAGCCGCGGGCTATCAGAAGCCTCCTCTAGTGTGGGAGGATAACCCATTCTTGTACTGGGATCCGATTGCTCATTCGGGGGGAGATGAGTTTCGGATTGGCGTGGGGAGTTCCAGCATTCATTTTAGGGAGCCATATCCTTTTCCCCCCATTCCTCAGTCCGACTACACTTACACGCATCCCGGAGCGATGGGCGGGAGGAAGACAATTCTGGACCAGTTCCACACGGATTATCACAACCCATCCGTCGATCCCTTAGGGCACGTCCTTTTTGACGTCCTGAAGCTTGCTGAGAATTTTGAATTTTACGAATCCCTACTAGACGGTTTTTAAGACTAAGACGGGAGCCTCAATAATTGAAGAGGGAGAGCGTCGTGGTCGCCAAGATTAGGTTATTGACAACTCTCGGATTCATCCTGCCTGCTTTGTTCCTCATAGGGTGCGAACGGTCAACAAGCGTATGGGTCAAAGGCGGCACAGCCCCGGTTTTTAGTCTCTCAGGAAGCGGCGAGGTTGCAATTTTTACTGTTTTCAGCCCTGATTATATGACGAAAGCGGAAAAGCTCGACGATGAGAACTTTGTGCTCTGGAAAATCAAGCCAAGTGCGGGATATCTTCATGGCACTTGGATCGGTAAGCTGAGAAGCATTACTTACGGTGTGGTGCCTCCAGATTACGTTCAGGAAAAGCCGACGGTTGGAATTCCTCCGCCACTGATGGAGGGTCAAATATACTTTTATTTTGTTGAAACGACAAACGCCCCTGGGGCTGGTGGTTATTTCGAGATAAAGAATTCGCGAGCCGTCCCGGCTACCGGATCTGGCCCATGCTTCCTAGACGACCATGGAAAGTCGATTCGCATCCCCTGTCCCAAAATTTAGGACCTGAGTCCTTGGACTCTACTTCGGTTTGTCCATGACCCCAGGGTTAAACATAGGGCTCTTGGCGCTGCGACGACTCTAGAAGATTCAGTTTCCTACAAGCGCCGCGACAAGGGCGACTGCTGTTAACTGAGTTCGTGAGCGCAGCCCGAGACAGTGTGGAATTCTAACCAGCAACGGGGCAGGGTTCTAACCAACTACGATACCGCTTCACAGTTGACAGGCATGACTTGCACGAACGGCTCGACGCCAGTGGGCAATTTGGGACCTACATCATATCCGAGTCGTTACTTGCCTTTCCGACTGAGCTGCTGTTCGCGTCGCTTGTAATCCGGGGAGGGGGTTATGTTCTGGAAAGGGGGCATGCGTTCTTGCTTCTTACCGTCCTCGTTGTTTTTAGCCTGCTACCGCTGACTATCGCCGTTCTCAGCTTCAAGAATTCCACGGGGCTGACGGGTGAGCGTGTCAAGCAGGCTTAGTGGGTGTGGTTCCTTTGGCTCCTCTTTGAGTGTTTGTCGATTTGGGGCAGCGCTGAAGAACACTTCACCACCTGGGGCACGGCGAATCTCTTCTGCGACTTGAATGGCAACATGACCAGCGACGGGACGCACAGTTATACCTGGGATGCGCGCAACCATCTGAGCCAGATCAATCTTGGCAACACGGCGAGTTCTACTTACGACCCCTTCGGACGAAGAACAAGCAAGACAATCCTGGGCACCTTAACTGGCTTCCTCTACGACGGAGCCAATTCAGTACAGGAACTTTCCGGTAGCACGCCGACCGCAAATCTGCTAACAGGCCGAGTAGACGAATACTTCCAGCGGGCAGACTCCGTTGGTGCGCGTAACCTTTTGACCGATGCTTTAGGGAGCACCTTGGCATTGACGGATTCCGCTGGCGCGTTGCAAACTTAGCGAAGATCCCATTGAGGGCGGGGAAGAAGGGAAACCGAACTTCTATGTCTACACGTCGAACGATCCTGTTGATCGTTTTGATCCCTTAGGCCTCTCAGACCTAATTTACCTCCCAGGAAGTCAAGCTCTCATTCTGCTCGACGGCAATGGAAACATCGCGGGGATTTATCCTGCAGGGAGCAATGTTTTTCCAGGGACGAATGACGACGATGGAATCACTCCAACGCTCCCTTACGCGCCAGGTACCTACGACCCTGGTCCGTACCACCCGCACCCTGAGCAACCCGATCCAGACGGTCCTTATGGCCCGAACGGCATCTTCCTGTTCCCCCGGCCGGGATGTAAGGGGTGCGGAGTGCACGGAGGACGAAAAAATGTAGGTAAGCCGGGCCATAAGGGACCCCAATTTCCGACGCGCGGTTGCATACGCACCGTTGACGACGCCATCAAGAAAATATTGGATCTCGCGAATTCCGGCGATCCACTGAAGCATTTGTACGTGCGTTGATTGAGATAAGCGATGATCAATAGGAGGAGTGTGATGAGCCACGACAATGATGTGCTGGAGAAAAGAATCCGGCGCCTCGAATCACAGAACCGGCGAATAAAGTGGTTCGGGATTGTTTTCGTTGCCTTCGCGATGGCATCTACCGTCTGGGCGCAGAAAGCTGGGACCACAGCTATGCAAGCTCAAAAATTTGAACTTCGCGATGATGCAGGGCAGTTGCGTGCCGACCTCGCCATCTTGAATGGCGAGCCGGTTCTGAGCTTTTATGACAAGAATGGTGGCAGCGAGAGCTTTATTGATGGAGACCAGTTCACGATCTTCAAAAAAGGTGGGGGCGAAGCAGATATTCAGGCTGCGTTCGGAGCCCACGGGCTTTCGTTCGAAGACGGACATGACCGCGTATTTGTTTCGCTCAGAGGGGATGAGAAGGATCAAACGGGTAAGTTGCAGCTGAACGACTATCATCATAAGACGTACGCGGGCGTCACGCCGGCGGACCTTTCTAAGCTTCACTCGGATAAGACACGGTGAATGTGCGCGTTCTTCCGCGCGCTGGCCCTGACGGAGTCCACGGGCGCGGCACAAACTTCTTACACGTTCGAGCCGTTTGGCAACACTAGTCACCGGGGCAAGCACAACGAACAGCTTCGCCTGACCTGCCCCCTGGCTCCGCGCACGGAATCATACGACACCAAAATCTCAGAGCTGTCGGCTTGCCATCCGTGCCACAAGATTTGGGCCCGAGCCGACTCGCCACGTGAGGCGGTGCGTCAAAACTTACGGAAAAGGAATTTCACTGACTGAAAGAAAAACGAGGGGCCATTGAGGGGCCAATAAGGATTTCTTTGCGTTCCCTATTGTTCCTTGTCAATGCCTTAACGCTCCCCAGCATTTCTTCTAACTCCTTGAAATTCCAGCCGGTATTGTTTTCGATCCCCACCGCCCCTACCAACCATCCTTTTTTCCAGCAACAACTTAGCGATTTGTCGAGGCGACAAAAGGCGGCAATAGGAGCCTCAAGGGTGGCACCGATGGCTCAGAACTTCCCTCCAGATCCGCACAGCTCTGAGCGTGCGTCCAGGCGAATTTGGTCGATTGAGGGCGTCAACAATGCATCTGACGCGCGTAGATCCCCAAACCGGAGCAGGGCGCCGAGTGCGGTCCACGCCAGTTAGGTTGCAGCGATGCTCCCCGACGTAGATGACCACGAGCCGAACAACCTCTACCATAAACAGCATGAACAGCGCTTCGCAATAATCTGACTCACATCAGGACAAACTGAAGAATCGGGAGAAGCACCAACCGAGAGTCATCGACTCGCCTCTCACAGTAGTCCTCCACGAGTACAGGAGTCGAAACACGATGACGCGGCTGCAAACGCGACGTGAAGGGATGGCAGCCTCTGCTAACGCAGCTTCTTGAGATCGAAGGTTGCTCTTACCGTTTTGGCCTCAGGTGTGACCACCTCGACTGTCGTTTCGACCGATGCCACATCCTTCACGTCACATTGCAACCGTAGGTTTGCTCCATCAAGAGCGGCCGGAGCTCCCACCGTGGCCGAAGAGCTAATCGAATTCTTCCGGATCAAGCGTAATGGGATTGTCTTCCCTTTCTGTTTGATGATGAACTGGAAGTTTTGCCAGAAATTTTCTGGACGCATCGCACGGTTGTTCTCCGAGGGTGCGTTTGTCGTGCGAGAGTCTGTTCCGTTCGTAGGGTACGCAGCTGGCACCATGATGACTATATTTATCAATATGGTGTTTCCACGCTGCTGGTAGTCCAACGCTGCCTGCTGTTCACTGTAGCCGGTTGTCTTCCGGCGCGATTGATCCGCAACTTGGGCATAGGGTGTCAGGATCTCAATCTCGGCGGTGTAAGGATCGTTCTCTCCACCAAAAATCTTCTTTAGATACTGGGCCAGGAAGGTCCCCGTTCCCTGATCGTTCCGTTGACCGAGCTCCCAGGCTTCGTGTAATGCGCGGGTGTCAAGTGGCCACTCATAAGCGCGCAAGGCGCTGGCAAGACAGAGACCGATCGCAATCGCAAGACTCGCCCTTTGTATTTTCATAGCCGCCACCCTGCTTCCCGACCGACACGCTTACCGCACCCGTCCACCTCTCCACCACAGATCAGGATAGCACTCGAGATCCAGGCCTGTTGGTCCAAAAGGGACACGCACGTGAGCCAGCTCCGTGAGAGTGTTAGATGCGAGGACCCATCAGCACGACTTTGAAAGCGTAAGGAGAACTGAACCTATTCCCCTGCGTCACGCACTAGTCCTGCCACCGTGTACGATGTGGCTCCGCATGCATGGAGCTCCCCCAATTTTCCCCTCAGCGAAGAGGAGGCAAATTCAGGAGTTAGCCTGGGCGGCGAGCTGATCGCGCGCTTCCAAGAGTGAGTTGAACCGAGTTGGAACCTCAGACCAGATGCGTCTCGCTGGGGGCGTCTTCTAACAGGCTCTCACTTCTTGTCTAGCGGGATGAACAGCCTAGGGTACGCGAGAACCATCATGTCTACGAACGTGGCGGTGATTGCGCTGCCGCATGCGGCTACTGCTGTACCGCCCTGGCCCGGATACTCATTTTCCAGTTCAGCTGACAATTGCCCGAGTAGGCTAACGTAAGCGATATCGCCGGGAAGTGTTTCCGCAGTCTTCAGCCGTATGAAATCGGCATAATAGTTCCGAATAGTATGCGCGGCGAAGTGAGTATCCATATACATATAGGTATCGGCCCCCAATGGACATTCAGCCGTAAACATGCCTATGCAGCTGTATTCCCGCTGCCCCGGAAATCGCAACGGAGGGCTTCGGCTGTCAGCACATTCTGACCAATCACGTTGCCGACTGTCGGATTCGTCAGCCAGTCTGTAAGGTGCGCATCAAAACCCCTTATTATTGCATCTCGCGATGAGGCGAACTCCTTAACCGAGTGATAGGTATTCTGCGCGGTCTGCGACAAGGCACAGCTTTTCCGCCTATTGTGGTTGCCGCCAATGTCGGCGCGGTCGGTAGTTGTCATCCGACCGGCGCCAATCATCATCGCTCTCCCCGCGTTCTTTTACATCCTGTCTAGCAGAAAATTCCCCAGTTTCTCAGGAAAGGACTTCTCGGGAGTTGGAGCGGACGGTCATTTCTGCTTCACGAGAGCGAGATACTTGCGGTGTTCGCTCGCCTCATCACGTAGATGTTTGACGAGTTCTCGCAAGGCATGTTTCTTCTGTTCGTTTTCCAGGTCTGGGATCGTTGCTTCCAACTTATCGGCCCGCTCGTCGATCTTCTTCACTTCATCTTCGAGGTAGCCGATATGAGCATTCCACGAATCTTCGGCCACTCTATTGCCCTCCCTCTCGCTGCGTACGGCCACACCATACACGAATTTCGTCGGAATTCTTACGACGCGAGCCGCCGCTTCAAGGCGGTAACGGTGCCGGGGTTCGCGTTTATCTTGAGACAAACACCCTTTTCCTCGTACGACTCGCTGAGCACGTGGATGTTCTTGCGGATGTCGGCGAGCACGTCTTCCCTGCCGTAGGGAACGACGAGCTCCACCTGAGCCATGTTATCGAGAAAGAATCTGACAAGACGGGAGTGAAGTGCCTCGACGTCCTTGGGGCTCAGCGCGGACATCGCAATGGCCTCGGGGAACTCTTTTTTCAGCGATGCCTTTTGCGAAATATCGACGGCGTCGATCTTATTTAGAATCAGAAGAGAGTGGAGTTTTCCCGCCCCAATTCCTTCGAGCACTTCTTTCGTCACCTGAATGTGGGAGCGCAACGCCGGATCGGCCGCATCCACTATGTGGAGCAGAAGGGAGGCGTCCAGCGCTTCGTCGAGAGTCGACCGGAATGAGGCCACCAGATCGTGGGGAAGATTTCGAATAAAACCAACCGTGTCGGAAACGAGAATCCGAGGTTGCGTCTCCGGCTGCAAGGCTCGCACGGTGGTATCCAGGGTGGCAAAGAGCTGATCGGCGACGAACACTTCGCTCGCGGTGAGCGCCCGCATGACTGAAGACTTTCCGGCGTTCGTGTAGCCGACGATGGCGACCTTGGGCAAACCTTCGCGATGACGACGGCGCTCGATTTGCTTTCGATGGACCACGTCGAGTTCTCGTCGCAGCTCGCTGATTCGGTCCC
>QHYM01000293.1 GCA_003223295.1 Acidobacteriota bacterium
CCATTCCGCTGCGCGCTTGCGTCCGACTCCAAAAAGATACGCACGAAGTGGCCCGAGCTCCGGCCGAAAACCGTTGGGCGACTTCCAGATCTGCGTGAATGTCTGCTGCATCATGTCCTCCGCTTGTCCGTTGCCGACAATCTGCCGCAAATAGGCGCAAAGCCGCCCTGCGTTGTCGCGATAGAACGCTTCGAAAGCGCTCGCATCGCGGCCGCGAATCCGTTCCCACTGGTCGCGGTCGTCAGCCACGCATGTCCCTCACATCAGTATTCGTTGAAATCGCGCGAAAAGTTCACCAGCCGCGCGAGAAATCTCCGCCTCGAATCGAGAACGCATGCCACTGCCCTTTCGGGCAGGTGTGATTTCCGCTTCCATTCTCAGGTAAACACCTAGACCCTATGCCCATCAACTCTACAATTGGGTCATGGCCCAGCCGTCGAAAGTCGGCCCTATCTTTCTGATCCTCTTCGCCCTGCCTTTCCTGGGCGGGGGGCTCTCCTTCATCTACGCGCAAATCGTTTCGAGTCAGAATTTCAAGCCCACGGATCTCGCTGTCGGTGTAACCATCGCCTCCTTCTTTGTTTCTGTTGGCGGCGGACTCATCTTCGCGGCTATCAAGGGATATGGTCTTCTAAAGAAACTAACTGCACTCCAGGAAGCCAATCCGCTTTCTCCCTGGCTGTGGCGTGCCGATTGGGCTTCGCAGCGCGCCGAAAGTGTAAGCAAGAAAAGCTACATCACCGCCTGGATCGCCGCGGCGTTCTGTAATCTCATCACGCTTCCTCTTCTCTTTAGGGAAATCCCGGTGCTGCTGCATAATAGTGACCCACGCGTCCTTATCGTGCTGGGTTTCTCTTCCTTTGGCGCCATTCTGACGGTTTATGCCGTGCGCGCGACCATCCGCCACGAACGCTTCGGCAATACCTATTTCGAACTCGATTCGCTGCCGTTTTCTCCTGGCCGACGCGTCACGGGCCGGATTCAACTGCGCTTCGAAACGCAGGCAGCGCACGGCATCGACTTGCGCCTCAGTTGCATCCGCCGCATCGTCTCCGGCTCCGGCAATAACCGCAGCACCAGCAACGTCACGCTGTGGCAGGCCGACAAGAACGTCTTGTCTGGGGCTGTTGCGCCCGGACCGCGCGGCCGCGCCATCCCAGTGGATTTCGAATTGCCCGCGGACGGCCTCCTCACCGATCACAACAATCCCAGTGATCAAATCCTGTGGCTGCTCCACGCGCAGGCGGATGTCCCCGGAGTCGATTACTCCGACGATTTCGAATTGCCGGTTTTCCGAACGGCGGATTCCCCGCAGCCCGCCAGCGATTCTTCCTTGCAGGTCAGCTCAAGCAGTTCCAGCTTCGGTTTTGCCACAGCGCAAAGCATCGACGCGGATTCTGGAGAAGTTGCACAGCCGCCGCGCACCAAAGTTGTCGTTTCCATGCACAGCGGCGGTACGGAATTCTATTTCCCTGCGCTTCGAACGCCGGGGCGCGCACTGACTCTTCTTGTCGTTTCGTTGATTTTTAGTGGCGCGGTCTACGCGCTGATTCACAACAATGTTCCGGTGCTTTTCACAGCGGTTTTCGCTTTGTCGGACCTGTTTGTCATTTTCGGATTCTTCCATGTCGCCTTCGGAAGCATGCGCATCTTTGTCGGCAACGGAGAAATCCAGTCGCGCGGCGGCTTCCTCGGTTTCGGCGCGTTGCGGCGAACTCCGTTCTCCGAAATAGTCTCGGTCGTCCCGGTTGGGACCGTGCAGCAGGGTGGCAACTCCGACAACTCCATCTACGCCATTCGATTGCTCACCAAGACCGGAAAGAAATTGACTCTGGCGGATGAAATCAGCAGCCGCCAGGAAGCGCGCTGGATCGTTTCTCAGATTGAATCGCTCGCTGGGCTGAAAACCGACACGCACGTGGAAGTGGATTTGCCTCTCGGTGTGCAGGCGCAGCCCGTGCAATTGCGAGGTGCGCCCGGGACCGTTCGCGTGCAGACCAGTGGTTCCTCCTGGGTGGCTTTCGCGGTTTTTGGCGCGATGGTGCTTGCCCTCTTTGCCTGGCAAGGCAGATGGCTCTTCGCTGGTGGCGGGCATAGCGTGCGCGCAAACAGTGCGCGGGTTAGCTCGCGTGCGCCAACTGCGTCATCGACAAAACCAGTTACTCCGCGCGTATTTTCCGGCCCGCTGACCGACGCTGATGTCGACCGCGTCCTGGCTCTGCCCGCACCGGAACAAGCCGAAGAACTGCTCGAACGCGCGATTGAGCACGATGCGCGCGCCCTTGAGTTTTTCGAACAGCGTGTCGACGGTTGGACGAGTCACATTCACTTGACTGATCGCATGCGGCAGTTGGAACGGCGTTCACAGTATTCGAAGGATTTGCGCGTGCGGCTGGCGAACGTGGACATTTCTCTTGCGCTCGACGGCTGGCAGAAAAATGAGCAGGCCGCCGACCTGTTGATGCAGCGCGCGCAGACGGATCCAGCCTACAAATCTGCCGCTCTGTATTTTATGGGCATGCTTGCGGGACGCGGTGTCGCGTACGACCGCATCCACAAAGTGCTCCTCGACTATGCGAGGAACGACAAAGACCCCACGGCGCGCCAGTGGGCCGTCGAAGGCTTGCGCTTCTTGGGCAAGGATGAGGTTCTGGACGAGTTGTTTACTTCCTTCACCGAAGACCCCTCGATGACCGTACGCGACCGCGCCGGATGCAATATTTCCGACTGCGGCATTTTCACGCGCAAACAGCGCATGCGCATAGTGCCGAAACTCATCGACCTGGCTGCGAAACAGAGTACTTCGCCGCAAATGCGCAACTGGTGCTTCATGACGCTGCGCGAGATTACCGATGAAAACATACCCGGTGACGCAATCGCCTGGAATCGCTGGTACGCCGATCACGGCTCCGAGAAAATGGCCGAGTTCGAGCGCCTCGAATGGTGGCAGGTCCGCGGCGACGAATAGTTCGTTGTTGATTGCCCCACACTTCTAAAGACTCCCCAAGAACAAAAGAACTCAGGAACCTGCGAAGCTCTTTGCAGGGTAGAATGCTGCCCGTCCAAAAGGAGACGCGCACGATGGCTCTTCAAAAAGACTATTCCATTCGAATTGGCGTGGATCTCGGCGGCACAAAAATTGAATTTGTCGCGCTCGAGCCGGACGGCACCGAGTTGCACCGGCATCGCATCGCCACGCCTCGATTCGAATACGAAGGCACCGTGCGCGCCATCGCCGACGGCGTGAAAGAAATGGAGAAGCAAGTCAGGCGCACCGCGACGGTGGGCGTCGGAATTCCGGGAACTGTGTCCATGCGCACGGGTCTCGTGAAAAACGCGAACTCCACTTGGCTGAACGGAAAGCCGTTTGACAAAGATTTGAGCCGCGCGCTCGCGCGCGAAGTGCGCTGCGCCAACGACGCCAATTGTCTTGCGGTTTCCGAAGCTACCGACGGGGCGGGAGCGGGCAAGCGCCTAGTGTTTGCGGTAATTTTGGGAACCGGCTGCGGCGGCGGCATCGCCGTCGATGGCCGCGTGCACAGCGGTTCGAACGGCGTAGCCGGCGAATGGGGACACAACACGCTGCCATGGATGCGCGCGGAAGAATTCCCCGGTCCCGTGTGCTACTGCGGGAAAAATGGCTGCATTGAAACATGGATTTCCGGGACCGGGCTGGAGAAAGATTACGAGCGCGCGACAAAAATATCTCTCCGCGGACCGGAGATTCTCGCGCGAAGCGAAGCCGGAGAGCCCGCAGCGCTTGCAGCACTCGACCGCTTCGAAAATCGGCTCACTCGCGGGCTCGCGGGCGTCATTAACCTCCTCGATCCCGACATAATTGTGATGGGCGGGGGCGCTTCGCAAATCCCGCGAATCTACAAAAATATTCCTGTGCGGTTGACGGAATATGTTTTTGGAGAAGAAGCAGACACGCCATTGGCACCCGCAAAACACGGAGATTCCAGCGGCGTGCGCGGCGCGGCATGGCTCTGGCCCCTCAAGTAGTTATCCCGCTCTTCACAAGTCACAAATATTCCGCTCCATAATGCAGGTTTTGCGTCAGACTAAACGACAATGAGCGAGCGAAAACGTGCAAGCCGTCTTTACCAGGAGGGCCAGGAATCATGCCTGAAACACCGTCAGCAAAAGCGCCGGCGGTCGTGCGCAATATCTCCGACACAGCGCGGTGGGCGGCGTATTTTCGCGCTCAGGAAACGGCGCGGCCAGACGCGCTGTTCCGCGATCCCTTTGCAGAGCGACTGTGCGGCCAGCACGGCGCAGATATTGCCCACACTCTGCCCGACGGTAACAAGCATGCCTGGGCGTGGGTCACGCGGACCTATTTGTTCGACTATTTCATCACCCAAGAGCTACAGCAGGGCGTGGACCTGGTGTTGAATCTTGCGGCAGGATTGGATGCGCGGCCCTACCGCATGAAGCTGCCGCAATCTCTGCAATGGATTGAAGTCGATCTGCCGGAAATCCTCGCGTACAAAGAAGAAATTCTTGCGAACGAGAAACCAACGTGCGCGCTGGAACGCATCCGGCTGGATCTGGCGGACGGCGGCGCACGGCGAACGTTCTTTGCGGAACTCAACCGCCGCGCCAAGAAAATCCTTGTGATCACGGAAGGATTGCTCATTTATCTCAGTTCGGAAGATGTGGCCGAGCTGGCGCGGGATTTGGCGAGCGGAGGGGATTTTCAGCGCTGGGTTCTGGATCTGGCCTCGCCCGGACTCCTGCGCATGATGCAGCGAACCGCGGGCAAGCATTTAAGCGCAGTGGGCGCTCCGTTTCAATTCGGCCCCCCAGAGGGCCCGGCGTTTTTTGCGCCGCATGGCTGGGAAGCAATCGAAGTGAAGGGCATGCTCAAAACCGCCGCGCAATTCAAGCGGCCTCCTTTGTTGCTGCGATTGCTCGCGCGCCTGCCGGAAAACAAGGGGCCTGCAGGCAAGCAACCGTGGTCTGGCGTCTGCCTTTTCCGCAAGAAATGAATGGCCCGCTGCCGTCACGTCACCGTTTCGCGAATCCTATTCCGCTGACGCAAATCACGCTCATCGATGTGCGGTCGAATTTTAGCCTTACGGCTCTGAGCTTCTCCGGTTCGAATCGCCTTGCTCCCTCCCCTGTCTGAAATTCTGCCAACGGTATGCGCACCGTCTGGAACACCGGCTCCCAATCTTTTTCGTATCCTTTCTCGTCGAGAATCGCCAATTTCGTGAATCTTTCCTTGAAAGGCGGCGGGATCACCATGTATTTGCTGACCGGCACGGCCGCTGTCGTGCCGTCGCTGCTCACCAGCTCAACCGTAAAATCCGGCGCTTCCCGTTCCTTATTTTTTGACTTCTCCTCTTCTTTCTTTTGCTCCTCTTCTTCCTTCTTTTTTTCTTCTTCCGTTTTCTTTCCCGGAAGCGACGCGTCTTCATCCATCGCTGCCACGGAAAACGCGACGGTCGATCCTTCACCCAATTGCCATTTCGTCGCGGCTCCCGCGGGCAAAGTCAGTGTGTACGCCGCCACAGGCGCACCCTTGGCCCGTTTCCATCCGAGAAACACACCGTTGTAATCGCGATCCCCTTGCCGCCACGGAATGCGCCCTTCGTGCCACACCGACAAGTTTTCTCCCGCGATGCTTCCGCCCGGCGCAGTCGTTGTGGTGAGATCCGCGTCTTCGTTGAATGAAGCCAGCGGCACGTACGACGCATCTTGATATCGGTTTACGTAAAGAGTGTCCGGCAACCACGCGCGCCCAGCTCGCCAGTCCTGGAACAAGGGAAGGTATTCGCGCCGATCGTGCAGCGTCGCTTCCAGGAAGGCGGAGATGTACGTCTTCGAAATTCGTCGCTGCTCTTCGCCCGGCATCAGCGGCTTCAGATTCAAGATCCAGCTCAGTGGCTGGCCCGCATCGGTCCGTCCCCATACGGTGTTGAACTGTCCGTGATTCGCGCGATACGCATAAATCTCGGCTTTGAACCACGGTCCCGGCTGCGTGTACTTGATGTGGTCCCACTGTCGGCTTCCCATGAACAACGAAACATCGGCGTCGTGCGCGCCCTGTAAGGTCAGGTAGCTCACATCCGAGATCCAACGGTCTTGCTCGGCCGGCTTATACTGGCCATCCGCTGGCGCAATGGCCACCACCGATTTGATCGCGAACCCGTATTCGAATTTGATATTCGCGTCCTCGGGATAATATTTCATTCGATTAAACGCCGCCGCCGTCGCCGCCGCTTCTCCACCGCGCGAATGCCCCATCAACGCGATGCGCGACAGGTCCACTTTCCCCTGAAAGGGATTTCCCGCCGCCTGATTCCATTCCTTCCACAATTTCAAATGTTCGAGCAGCAACCAACCTCGTACCGCACTGCCTGGCTTCAGGGGTGGATCGTGAAATAGGCCACCGTTCAGAAAGTTCTCATCAATCGACGCGAGAATGAATCCACGGCTCGCCAGCAATTCACCCAGGTATTCGTAACCCGGATCAGAAAAGTCCGCCAGGTTATGGTTCCCGTGCACAATCAGCGCCAAGGGAAAAGGCCCAGGCCCCTCCGGATACCACACGCGCGCGTTCAGCGGGAGCTTGTCGACGTCAAATTGCCAATATTTCTTGCGTGCCCACCGCTTCCACCCTTTGAAGTCCTTGAAGAAATCGGACCCATCCACCGTTCGCGCCTTGATCGCGACGCTCGTTCCATATTCCGGCCGCCGAATATCGTTCCCCACGCCATAGAAAAGCTTTTGGACGCGATACGGCCCCTTCTCGCTGGGATTCTCTGCCGCCAGTTTCGCAGGCATCGACTCGGCCGGTGGCTTCCACGCAATGATCTTCTCCATCGATCCCGTGTGCGCGAAGAACCACACGAAATACACATTGGCCGAAGCTGCGGCGACAAATAACAGCGAAACGAGAATCTTCTTTCGCAGCGCCGCTTGTCCAAATCCTCCCGCAGCATATGTCGCAATTGTCGCGCCCAGGATTCCTTCAGTCAGCGCGACCACGATGGCCACGAGAATTCCGAGCTCCGGCGGCCCCCACAACATCATCACAATCATGCAAGAACCGATAATCAATCCGGTGACGAGCCGCGGCAGCTTGCGCGCAATCGTCAGCACAAGCATCACGCCGAGCATGGTCAAAGGAATGCAAATCGCGGCAAACACGATCGCCAAGCCAAAATCGAAGGCGTAGCCAAATCCCGTTCGCAAACAGATCCCGGCAATGACCACGCACGCGGCCGCTGCCGCCAGCGTTCCCCACACCGCCCCGCGCCGCGTCTCCGGCCCCGGCCGAATCAAAACCCAATTCCGCTTGCACCACTCCGTGATCGTCAACCACACGCTTTTCGCGCGAGTCCACAGCTCCATGTCACCCCCTCCATACTTTCGAACAACCACTACGCGTTCTCGTTGGAGAATCGCTAGATACTACTCGCTGCTCACACCCATGGCGAGCCCGTTGCATGTATTGACGTTCGCGGCGCCCCGGAGTCAGGGATTCTTGAAATCGACATGGGTAAGCGGTCGCCCGCTGTCCCTGTCACATAGCTGTCGAACATGTCATTTAGGGCCTTCCTTTGCGTCACAAACAGCAGTGTCGCGTGGTTTGCGTCCATCCTTCGTGCCCTCCGCTGCCATCATCGGTTTCCTCGAGCTGTGTCGAGGGACGCTGCGCGTTTGAGCACCACCGTTCAAGCGGCCTACACCGCTTTACCCCAGGGGCCCTCGCTCCAACCCGGCTTTGCTCTCCAGGTCTTCATCGCTTATCTGGCCCCATCCGCCCCACTCGCCATCTCGCGTCATTTTCCCTGCCTGGCAGGTTATATGTGGCGTCTCTGCTGTGGCGCCACACTGCTTCATGCGCGGCCTACGCTGATGACGAGTGGTTCCAGGCTTTCGATAGCCAATCTTTCTTGACATGCCACCCTCTACGACCCCGGGGAGATTGGTAGCGCGGTGTTCCAGTCTCGCGGCCCAACATGGCCTTTGCCTACGCGGACAGAGGCTCGGCTCTCCCAAGTAACCTGCGATCCGCTTCCCGCAGGTGAGGTTTTACGGAGCTTCCTGGTTCGCTTCTGCTGCGGCCTGTCAAGTTGCTCGCCCCCTGTGCGGATCTGACCGGGAACTTCCCAGCCATCGGGACTTTTACTTCCAGGCTTCCGTCGAGTCGGTCACCCGCGAAACCTTATGAAAGTCGTGTCTGTAACTGCTTTGTTTTCAGCACGGGGAACACGTCTTGCGACCCTGCTCGGCATACAATAAAAAGGCCTCCCGACCGTAGTCGAGAGGCTCTTCGTAAGTCGATCAAAAATGGGCTAGTTTTTTCTCTAGGCTTCCGCTTCCAGTCCGAAGCGCCTAACTTTGGCCCGCAGCTGCGGCCTTGGCCATCTTCGCGGCATACTCTTGCGAGCGGCGCTTCATTTCCTCGGGCGCAACGTCTTCCACATGCTGCGCCAGCCCCCACTGATGGCCGAAGGGATCGGTGATTTTGCCGTAGCGATCGCCCCAAAACTGATTGTCGAGTG
>QHYM01000144.1 GCA_003223295.1 Acidobacteriota bacterium
TGTGATAGACGAGAGGAGAAATGGGCTGGAAGACGTCGGGATGACAGTAGGCGCGATAACCCTCTTTATGTTCGCCGCACCAAATGTCTTCGAAGTCCCACTGAAGATAGCGGAGGACGACGAGGTCGAGCAGGCCATCGTTGTCTAAATCGACCCAGGCGGCGCTGGTGGACCAGCCTGATCCGGCGACGCCAGCTTTTTCGGTGACGTCGGTGAACGTGCCGTCGCCATTGTTGTGGTAAAGCTTGTTGCCGCCGTAAGCGGTGACGTAGAGATCTTCAAAGCCGTCATTGTCGTAATCGCCGACGGCAACGCCCATGCCGTAACCGGAACCTTGCAAACCCGCCTTCGCGGTCACGTCTTCGAAGGTGCCGTCCGGTTTCTGGTGGAAAAGGCGGTTCCAGTAGTGGGGACCGGGCTTCTGGGGGATGGCGCCCCTAGGAGTGGGATCCTGGAGGGGCGCGCCATTGACCAGGAAAATGTCGAGGCGGTCGTCGTTGTCGTAGTCAAAAAGGGCAACACCCGCGCCCATGGTTTCCGGCAAATAGTGTTTGGGCGTGTGGTTGGAGAGGTAATTGAAATGAACGCCGAGGGCGGAAGTGACGTCGGTGAATTTTCCCGGGATTGGCCTCTCAGGGGCAGCAGAGGAACTAGTTTGCCGGGCAGCCGCAGCCCCGAGGAATAGCGCAAGGAAGGAAAGGCCCAAGAGAGCACGCATACCTGATCGATATTACAGCATGGGAGCGCGAGCGGTCGCGTTAAGGGCGGGATGCAAGGTGTAATCGCAGGGGAATGGAGACAGATATCTCATGGCAATGGAACAGTTTAGGCGGGAACGTTCAAATGACATCCAAGTGGATTGACAGAGGGAGAGCATCGCGCGAAGAGTGCGGTTTGTGACGCAGAAGTGTGGGTGTGTGCGATGCGGGCAAGGTCAATCCGGAGGGGTCCGATGGCTTTCAACCAAATTATGTGCAAGCAGGTTTCGAGGGTGGCGATGCGACGGATTTACAGGATTCTTGTTGCAGCGGTATTGGCCTGCTGCGTTTTCGATCATGGGGCGCTGGCGCAGACCGCAGACAAGCGTGAGGCGCCCAAGGAGAAAGCCGACAAACCCGATTTGAGCAAAGAGCCCACGCTCTATGTTGTTGGTTACGCCCACCTGGACACGGAATGGCGCTGGGAGTATCCGCAGGTCATCAACGAATACCTTCGCAAGACCATGGACGATAACTTCGCGCTGTTCGGAAAATATCCACACTATGTTTTCAATTTCAGCGGGGCGAACCGCTACCGTCTGCTGAAAGAGTATTACCCCGCGGACTTTGCCAAGTTGACGCAATACGTTCACTCGGGCCGATGGTTTCCCGCAGGCTCGTCGATGGAGGAAGGCGACGTCAATGCGCCGAACGCCGAGACGATTATCCGGCAGATTCTCTACGGAAATGAATGGTTCCGCAAAGAGTTTGGCAAAACCAGCGCTGAATACATGCTCCCCGACTGCTTCGGGTTTCCGGCCTCGTTGCCGACGATCCTCGCGCACTCCGGCGTGAAGGGGTTTTCGACGCAGAAACTGGTGTGGGGCTCTTCAGCGGATGGCGGAGGTCCGGAGTCGCGCGAGAGGACGCCGGAAGGCACGCCGTTCAACGTGGGCGTCTGGGTAGGTCCCGATGGCCAAAGCGTGCTGGCCGGCCTGAACCCGGGCAGTTATAGCGGGGGAGTGTACAGCGACCTCAGCAAGCCGTTGCCCGCAGCCCCACCCGACTCGGCACTTGAGGAAATCCAGACAAAGGTTCAGGCGCTGCGAGAGAAATTGGAAAAGGCCCGGCAAGGCGGACAGACTCCGGATGCGAAAGAAATGCAGGAATTTCGCAGCCTGCAGAATCAACGGGAGACTTTGCTCAAGATGCAGCATGAGCAAGCCGAATGGCGGTATCAGAGCGATTGGGCGGAACGAGTAGAGCACAACGGAAAAGTCAGCGGCGTCTTCACGGATTACCACTATTACGGCACAGGGGACGTCGGCGGGTCGCCCGATGAGGATTCCGTGAAGCGGCTGGAAGCGATTGTCACCAAGGGAACAGCGAGCTTTCCACCGGAAAACGCGTTCTACTTTTCCAGGAGGCAGCCGCACCCCGAGTGGCCGGAAACGAAAGTAGGTGATGGACCGGTACACGTTATTTCTGCCACAGCCGATCAAATGTTCCTCGATATCACTCCTGCGGAAGCTGCGGGGTTGCCGCGGTTTACAGGCGAGATGGAACTGACCAACCATTCGGCCGGCTCATTGACGTCGCAGGCTTACCAAAAGCGCTGGCTGCGTAAAGAGGAGCTGCTCGCGGATGCTGCGGAGAAGGCCTCGATTGCCGCGGAATGGTTGGGAGCGCGACCGTATCCACGCGAACGATTGAACGATGCGTGGACGTTGGTGATGGGCGGGCACTTTCACGACATCGCCGCGGGAACGGCCACGCCGAAGAGTTACGAGTTCGCCTGGAACGACGACGTCATCGCCATGAATCAGTTTGCGGGAGTGCTGGCCAACGCCACGGAAGGCGTTGCCGCGGCCCTGAACACGGAAACCAAAGGCGTTCCGGCGGTGGTCTTCAATCCGTTGAACATTGCGCGAGAAGACGTGGTGGAAGCAAGCGTTGAGTTTCCCGGAGGAATGCCCAAAGCGGTTCACGTCACCGGTCCAGGTGGCCGCGAAGTTCCTGCGCAAATCTTGGGCGGAAAAGTTCTTTTTCTTGCGCAGGTCCCGCCGACAGGCTACGCGGCTTACGACGTGCAGCCAGGCACGGCGAGCGGCCCATCGTCGCTGAAAGTATCGAACGATTCACTCGAAAACGAATACTATCGCGTGAAACTCAATGCGGACGGAGATGTCGCAAGCATTTTTGACAAATCCATTGGTAAAGAACTGCTGGCTGGGCCTGCACGGCTGGCAATCTCCTACGACAACCCACAGCAGTGGCCGGCGTGGAACATGGATTGGGATCAGGAGCAGGCAGCACCAAAAGCATATGTGGGCGGGCCGGCAAAGATTCGCGTTGTAGAAAATGGGCCCGTGCGCGTGGCGCTCGAAGTCTCACGGGAAACTGCCGGCTCGTCGTTTGTCCAAACGATTCGGCTTTCCGCAGGCGACGCAGGCAAGCGCGTGGAAATCGGAAACGTGATCGATTGGAACACGAAAGAGTCCAACCTGAAAGCGACGTTCCCGCTGACGGCTTCGAACCGCATGGCGACATATAACTGGGATATCGGAACCATCCAGAGGCCGACAGCAGAGCCGAAAAAGTTTGAAGTGCCCTCGCACCAATGGATTGATCTGACGGACATGAGCAACGAGTTTGGCGCGACGATCCTCACCGACTGCAAGAACGGATCGGATAAGCCGAATGACAACACAATCAGGCTAACTTTGATCCGGACGCCGGGAACAGCCGGCGGATATCACGACCAGGGTACACAGGACATTGGGCACCATGAGTTTGTCTACGGCATATCGGGACACGCTGGCGGTTGGCGCGACGGGCAAACCGACTGGCAGGGACAGCGGCTGAATGCGCCACTGATCGCATTCGAAACTTCGAAGCATGCGGGAGCCCTGGGCCAGGAATTCTCGCTGCTGAAGGTGAGCAACCCGCGCATACGAGTGTTCGGGCTGAAAAAAGCTGAGCAGAGCGACGAGATCATCGTGCGAATGGCGGAGCTGGACGGCAAACCACAGGAGAAAGTCCGCGTGTCATTCGCTGCGCCAGTCAACGCGGCACGCGAAGTGAACGGTCAGGAGCAGCCGGTGGGACCGGCGACCGTAACCGACGGCGTGCTGGCTGCTTCATTCTCGGCTTATCAGCCGCGGACATTCGCGATTAAGTTGGCCGCTGCGCCCACGAAGGTGAGCGGCGTGCGTTCGGTTCCGGTGAAGCTGCGGTACGACCTTGCCGCAGCCAGCAATGACGGCACGAAGTCTACCGTTGGATTTGACGGCAAAGGCAATGCACTGCCCGCGGAGATGCTGCCTTCGCAAATTCAATTTGACGGCGTGGAGTTTCAGCTGGCTCCCGCGAAGACCGGCACACCCAACGCGCTCGTAGCGAAAGGGCAAACGATTGATCTTCCGGCGGGCCGCTTTGACCGAGTTTACGTGCTGGCGGCCTCCGCCGATGGCGATCAGAGAGCCACGTTCGAAGTGGGGGGAAAGGGAGTCGAGCTGAACATTCAGGACTGGAGCGGATTCATCGGCCAGTGGGACAACCGGCAGTGGACCGCGAAGGACATAACCATTCCCGCGACCGCGGCGCGACCGGCTCGCAAAGCACATGATGATTACGCGGAGATGACCGGGATCAAGCCGGGCTACATCAAGCGCGCGGACCTGGTGTGGTATTGCTCGCATCATCACAACGCCGCGGGCGAGAACGCGGCCTACTCGTATTCGTACTTGTTTGCTTACGCCATCGTTTTGGAACCCGGAGAAAAAACCATCAAGCTGCCTAATAACGCCAAGATTCGCGTTTTGGCGATGTCCGTGGCCGAGGAAAACCCGAGGGTGAAGCCGGCGCAGCCCCTGTATGACGTTTTGCCTCCAGCTGCCGTGGGCGACAAGGACTTCCTACTCTCCAACGCAACTGCAAGCCTTTCCGTTCCTCAAGGGAGGAGCGCCACGACAACGATTGGCGTAACGCCGCGGAATGGCTTCCAGGACAGTGTCAGCCTGGCCGCTTCGGGACTGCCCGCGGGGATAACGGCATGGTTCGCTCCGGCCAACACCGCTGGAACGAGCACCCTCACGCTGAAGGCCGACGGTGCGGCGCGACCGGTAACCTCCACAATAACGGTCATGGGAGCGTCCGGTGGCATGTCGCATGATGTCCCAATCGTTCTGAATGTGACTGCAGTAAAAACGGGGGCAGTGGCGGTGGACCTGGCCTCGGCATACAACACAACGGGGATTTATTCGGATGGCTCCACGTTCGAAGAGAACTCCAGCCTCGACGGCGGAGGTTATGCACTTTCCGCGCAACTCCTGGGCGCAACGCAAGTGTGGGACGGCGTTTTGTTTCAGCTCGGTCGGGCCAATGCGCAGGATGTAGTCACGAGCAAGACGGTGGCGCTGCCATCGGGCAAGTTTGCGACGTTGAAGATGCTCGCCACGGGCGTCGATGGCGATCAGGAGTCGCAGACTTTCACGGTCACGTATGCCGACGGAACGTCTTCGCCTCATACGCAGGGCCTGAGCGATTGGGCCGCGCCGGGACACTTCGGCGGTGAGTCTGCAGCCGTGACTATGCCTTACCGGCTTTATGGCGATGGCGAAAACGACGATGGTCTGTTTCACATCTTCGGGTATTCGTTCCCTCTCGACAGCAGCAAGGTGGTCCGCAGCATGGCCTTGCCGAACAACCGGAGCGTGCTGGTTCTTGCCATGACTCTGGTTCCTTAGTCGGAGTAGTTACGCTAACGATATCTGGTTGGACCCCAGTGAAAGTGGCGCGCCCTAGGGGACGATTTCAGAACTCTTTCCCGTGAGCTTGTACCAATGCCAAGTTTAGCCGTTCATCCGATTTGAATCGCATAAGGGAGTTGCCCGGCGCTGCTTGGTAAGCTAACATAGGTTAGCTAAGGAGCTGCCATGAGCATTGTCACCATTCACCAAGCCAAAACAAATCTTTCTCGACTAATTGAAAAGGCTTCCGCAGGCGAGGAAGTGATCATTGCGCGTGGGTCAAAACCCGTAGCCCGGCTCGTTCCGGTCGGAGAAGTAAAGGGTAGACGCCAGCCAGGGTCGTTGAAAGGCAAATTGCAGGTTGGACCAGAGTTTTTTGAGCCCCTCCCGGTGAGCGAGCTGTCGGGTTGGGAGTAGTCCAATTGCGCGCGCTCCTCGATACGCATGCTTTGCTCTGGTGGCTCTCGGATGACCCAGCACTAACGCGGGCCGCTCGAAAGATTATTGCAGAAACCAGAAACACGCTGATAGTAAGTGCTGCTTCGGCTTGGGAAATCGCTATCAAGGTCAGGCTGGAAAAACTGCCGACCGCTACTGACCTGGCGGCGGATTTCTCTGGCCAAGTCGAACGCGAAGGTTTTCACCTTTTAGCCATTTCCGCAGAGCATGGTATTCGCGCCGGACTTTTGCCTGGCCCTCACAAGGATCCATTTGACCGTATGCTCATTGCTCAAGCTCAGGCAGAAAATATGCCAATCATCAGCAATGCGGTATCCTTCGAAAGCTATGGCGTGCGGTGCCTTTGGTGAAACCTTCGTAGACTGTGTGCCTTCTCCAGCGCTGTACGCAACTGGATGGCTGTCAGCGAGGGTGCTCAATTCAAGGACCTGGAAACGTGTTTGAAACGCGGGTCCATTGACTTGCCGAGCGAAAGTTCTAAATCCACGAAAGACTACTCCTCCAAATCATTGAGGACTAAGGCTTGAAGGAAGTGGCGCGCCCGGTGAGATTCGAACTCACGACCCCATGCTCCGGAGGCATGTACTCTATCCATCTGAGCTACGGGCGCGCTGTAAGCACTGGCTCTTGCTTCCGCAGGGAGCGTGCAACGTGCAAGAAACCGATGCGACGTAAATATTCTATCCGGTCTGATTCTCTCGCGCCAGCGCGCATTCTTTCCGCGCTTTTGCCGCCCACAAAACAGAACCGCAGGATTACCCAATCGCGCGAGAACGAATTCCCTTCGCAAGCTTTTCAATTTCTTCGGCCTTCTTCAGCATGGCCACGGAAAGCACTTGAACGGAATCCGTTTTTTCCACCTCGGCCTTCAATTCGCTGGCCAATTGGAAAAGCTTCTCAATATTTTTCTTGATGTCCTTCTGATTAGCCTCGAGCAAGACTTTGGAGTCGATCTTGGGTCCTTCAGGCTCCTCATCCCTATCCTTCAGTGGAGGCTTGGGGGCAGGCTTGGTCTGGCTGTCCTGAGCGCGCAGGGTGGAGCCCAAGACACCAAGAGGCACGCCCGAAACAAGAAACATGGTCAGAAATCCTCTTCTTGATTCCATAGCTAAAAATGCTCCCTTGCGCCTGTTCTTCTCAGTCCCAACACACGACTGCGCTTCCCCGAACCTCTTCCAATGTTATACTCCCCCTCTCATAGAAATCATGCCAAGTTCTTTCAATCATTGGGTGGACTTGACGGTCCCCAATGCCCTTCGATTGCTGGGCATCCTGGTCATCGCACTGGTACTGAACCGCCTGCTCCGCGCGGTGACGAGATTAATCATCAAACCGGCCACAGGGCAGGCTCGCCAGTCACAGCTCCGAGAGCAGCAGACGCGCACGCTGGCTGGGATTGTATACAGCGCCGGGAGCAAGATCGTCTGGGGCGTCGCCCTTCTGACCGCACTGAACGAATTCAAGATCAATATCCTGCCGGCCGTAACGTTTGCGGGTTTGGCCAGCCTGGCGTTGGGCTTCGGCGCACAGACATTGGTTCGCGACGTGATAACCGGCTTCTACATCGTTCTCGAAGACCAGTACGTCGTCGGCGACACGATTCAGATTGCGGATTACATCGGCCGCGTGGAACATCTCACGCTGCGCCGGACGGTCCTTCGCGATGCGCGCGGTGCGCTGGTGACCATTGCGAATGGCGAGATCCGCACGGTCAGCAATCTGAGCCGCGACTGGTCGCAAGCCTTCGTCGACGTTTCGGTGGCTCCCGAGAGCCCCGTCGAGAGAGCGCTGGCTGCGCTGGAAACGGCGGCCGCCGGATTGCGAGGTGATCCAGCCTGGTCGCAGGCACTGGTCGATGGGCCGCGAATCCTTGGCGTTCAAGACTTTGATCGCACGGCTTCCACGATTCGGCTGCAGGTGCGAACCGCGCCGACGCGCCAGGACGAAGTGGCCCGGGAACTGCGACGCCGCATTCAGGCAGAGCTGCTCAAGCAAGGCATACCCGTTTCAAGCGTCCAGCGCATCGAACTTACCGGCGTTTCTCATTCCCTGCACGAAGCGGCGCAGCCGGACACTGCGAATTAGCCCAGGAGGATTCGCCATGGCCCAGATTACGTACGACGAAGTGAATCTCATGCTGCGGCTGTACGATTTACGCCGCGAGGCGCGCCTGCGCCAGGCGCGCGCGTGGTTTACCGACAATTTCCATCCCACATCTCCGGAAGACATGGTCGAGAAATACCCACAAGGCAGCGAAGAAAACACCTACATCCGGATGGTCATCAGTTATTGGGAAATGGTGGCGAGTATCGTCAATCGCGGCCTGATCAACGACGAGCTTTTTTTCGAAAGCAATGGAGAGATCTGGGTGGTGTGGGACCGCATGCGTACAATCGTTCCAACCTGGCGCTCCGCTTTCAAAAACCCACACCTGTTTCAGAATATTGAGGAGGCATGCAAACGGTTGGAAGCCTGGAGAGAAAAACGCGCTCCCGGATCTACGGTGGCGATGCGCCAGATGCTGGGCCAGGCAAAATCGAAGAGCAAGGTTATTTAGACGAGTCGATATGGCGGTCGCAATACAATGAAATACCGTGTCATCTTTTCTCCTGCCTTGACGGGCTCACTGACAGAGGCGCTTGGGCTTCGTTTTGCAATCTTCGACTCATGGCAATCCGTTCGTACACCTATACCTAGTCAACAAAGGTAAGGCACGCCCATGCCCACACGGCACGACCGCCGCCCTCTTTATTTGATTGAAAACATTGGAGGTTGCGTCAGAACTGAGGGTTTGGGAAAAGGTCAAATTTCCGGCGTGGAACAAAACCAAGGAGCTTGGTTCAATTTGAAACGGCGCGCAGAGCACGCCAAGCCCAGTCTCCGGAACGGATCATGAGCATTAGGATTGGGGAATTATGTCAGCGATTGATTCTAACTCTGACCAACCAGGAAGTTGAAGAAGCTGACTAGAGTGCGGAGGCAATAGAGGTGCCAGCGGCGGCAAAGACCGTGGGCATCTCATCTCGAGCGAAGGAAAGAAAGCACTTCACGACAGCGGGGTCGAATTGAGTACCGCTTGCCTCGGAAAGCCGGCGCATGGCCTCTTCAAATGGCAACCCCTTGCGGTAAGGACGCGAAGAAACCATGGCATCAAAGGCGTCCGTGACGGAAACGATCCTCGAGACGATGGGAATCTCGGTGTTCTTAAGACCGGCAGGGTATCCCTTCCCGTCGAAGAACTCGTGGTGGTGGAGAATATCAAGCGCCGCACGCTCAAACCCTGGAAGCATGCGAAGAACGGCCCAGCCATATTCGGGGTGTTTCTTCATCAGCGCGTATTCTTCATTATCGAGCCGCTCCGGTTTGCGAAGAATGGAATCGGGTATGCCAACCTTGCCGATATCGTGAAGGAGCGCCGCGACTTCAAGATTCTGCAGCGCGGTTTCTTCGAGGCCAAGTTCCTGTCCGACGCGCATGCCCCATTCCGCGAGGCGCGTGCTGTGAACTCCCGTGTTGAGATCTTTCAAGTCGAGCAGTTGGTTGAACGCGCAGATGACGGAATTGCGCAGGGCTGAGGCTTGTTCTTCAAGCTGTTTGATGCGGAGGGACTCCGGCGCAACAAGAAGCGGGGAGCTTGCCGTTGGCGCCGGAATTTGACCCTTGAACATCAGCGATTACCAGCAGAACAACAAACATGAGCCTGAAGAGGAAGTTGAGCTAGAGCTGTTCACCCACGCGGAAACAGCTTGGTAGACATTGAGTCGGCCGTGGTTCAGGTCGGGCGTGAGAACTTGTGCCTTGGCCAAAGCGTTAGCCGCTTGGGATTGATTGAAGCCCGACTGTTTGGCGCTGAGCATCAGAGCTACTGTGCCAGCAACCAGTGGCGAACTGAAAGACGTGCCAGACTCGCTGGCGTATGTTCCTCCGGGGTAGGTACTGATGATGTTTTCCCCGGGAGCGGCAATCCAAACATCCGCTGAGCCGTAATTGGAGAAAGAGGAGCGCGTGTCCCAATTCGTTGTCGAGGCAACACCGACAACGTAGCCGTTCATGGCCGCGGGATAGACGCGTGCGCTGGTATTCTCGTTACCGGAGGCGGCCACAAGGACAACGCCGGCTTTATTGGCATTAGACACGGCCTTATTCAAGGCCGGGGAGGAAGAGCTGAGATCAAAGCTCATGTTCACGACATTGGCATGATTCTGAACGGCGTAGTAAAGGGCAGCTACGATGTTTGAAAGGTAGCCCGTCCCATTCGAGGAGAAGGCCTTTAGAGGAAGAATCTTGGCCTTGGGTGCAACGAGGTGAACCAGCCCGGAAGTCATCGTCCCATGGCCGAAAGCTACGTAGGGAGAGCCGTCCAGAACGGCGGCCGTGGACTGATCCAGGACAGCGGCCGTCGATTGCTGGACATAACCGGGCAGTTGGTTCTGGGCGCCGGTGTCCGTGTAACCGTTCTGCATCCCGGTCACATCGAGCCACTCGGAGGCCCCTGGCTGGTTTCGCGTGAAATCGTAGCCTTGCAGGAGGACTGGATAGAGAACCGGGTGATTTGGATCGACGCCGGTGTCAATGACCGCGACGACGCCTGTACCGCCAATCCTGAATCCATTCTGAGCGTCCTGGAGACGGATGATCTGGGTCGCAGGCTGCGCCGCGTAACCATGCCAAACCACACTTCCGTAATAATTGACGGGGGCCGTGTCGGACAAGCCATAGGGGATACTAGGCAAAGGAGGAAGAGGGACCGGGAGCACACGATCCGCTTCAACGCTTACGATTCCCAACAGCGTTTCGGTAAGGGTCAAGGTACCGTTCACAAGATTGGCGAGAAAATTGTTGGTGGAAGTCACCAAAAAGGTCTGGCCGATGGAGCCATCCAACGATCCCTGAACCTGACAACTGAGGAGATTGCAAAGATTGAGGACGGAGGACAGGCCGCCCGTGGATTGCACGATATACCGGTTTTGCGCAGCGGCGGGCTTGGAAGAAACTAGCATCAGGACGATCACTGCAAAAAGGATGGTGGTCCTGCGTTTCATAGGTCACAACCCTCGAAAGGGCTCTCCTAGGGTTAGATTCCTCAGCTATCGTTCGGTGGATTGCCCCGCTAGTTTCGCGGGAGAATCCTTTCGTTCCAATAGTACGACTGTGCCTTGGTGCCCAACCAAATTTGCCATCGGATTTGGTACCTCCGTACCAACGCCGCACTGGGAGGCAAATTTGTGGGGTGTGAAAATCATTGGTCATCCTGCGAAAGACGACCGAGCGCATCGCGGAGCGAAATCATGATAGGCTCGCCGCGCGAACTTGCAAACGTTATTTGCAGATCTCCGCTGTTCTTAATTTCGCAAGTGAACTCGCCATGCTGATTGCTCACCGCATGCACGACATGACCGCGCAAATTAGAGAGCGTGACCCGCACGTCCTTGCCGGCAATTCCGGGATTGCTCAAGTCCAAAAGCTGGCCGGTGACCACCAGATTGTTGCTGTCAGGCTTGGCCTCAATCTGCAGGTCAATTTGAAATGGATCCGCACGATAGAGCATCTGTCTTGAATCAGTAGCCGCTGACCGGGCCCCTTCGACAACGGGCTGCAAAAAGCTGTCAAAGAGAACCGAGATCCGGCTCCTGGATTCCTTTCTCTGGCCTTTCAAACCGGAGGCCACAAAAGCTGCCTTGACAATCCTTACGGTGTCGGCGGGCACCTCGTAGTTCCTATCGGCCGCCGCCGATTTTTGTACGCGCTGCCACATTGAGACAGTTTTCTGGCAGTTCTGACACCCCTGTTTCAGATGCCTCTCCATTACTTCAAGATCGCCAGGAGAAACCGCCCGATTCACGAAATCGATCCACTCCTCCGTCGTAAAATGCTTCATCGTTCCCCCCCAAAGTCCTTTCCGTATCCGGCCACTCCCCGGTAGCCGAAAACCGCTTACTAACACTCATCCTATAAGGGTTGAAAAAGGGTCAAAAAATACGCATCCAGAAAACTTAGTTAAGTTCTTTGGAATCAGCCAGTTTTCCTACAAGAACGAAGGGCGCCCAGTAAAAGGGGTGGGGCTTCTTTGCTCGCAGCTCCCGCATAGCATATTGCAGGGCCCGCGCCATTTCGGTGCCCTGAATGTAGTACTGGTAAAAATAGCCCATCAACTGGGCCGTGCTCTCATCGTGAACATCCCACAATGAGAGTAGCAACGTGGTCGCTCCGGCACAAAACAGGCCGCGCTGAAGGCCCAGCAATTCGTCGCCGGCAGCGACAAAGTTCATGCCGGTAGCGCAGCCGCTCAGAGTAACCAGTCTGGCATTCAATCTCATCTGATAAAGGTCGTACAGGTTCAGGTACCCATCGCCCAGGCGAATGCCCGAAAACATGGGGTTGTCCTGGCGATACACGCCGTGAGTGGCGATATGGAGAAGCCCGCTCTCCGGGCCTTTATCGCGAAGCAAGGAAGATGTGGCATGCTCGCCCAAGTGGAGTGAAGAGCGCGGCAGCAGGGAGCTCACACAACGCACTTCGTCAAGGATCAGCGGAGCTCTTTCATCAGCAATCCCGAGCACCAACGAAGCGGAAGCATCGCTTACTGCCTTCTCCTGACATAGCGAGAAAACCGTGGCGCTCGGCGCGTAAGAAATCGTGAACGCATCACAAAGATATTCCTCTCCGTTTTTCAACGCGTGGAACGGCAGGAAATGAAGAGGGCCGTGAGGCACAAAAATGAGATGGTTGCCTTGAATAAGCATGCGCAGAGGTGCGACCAGTTCGCTGTAAAGCGATTCCAGATGGCTCTGGGTAGCCCGCAGGAGCGGCTCTTCAAAGCGCCGCACGTAACTATTGCCCATGCGGAACTTGGAGACTTGAAAACGGAGCAACTGCAGGAGGTGAGTCACTCGGGAAAGCATGGTCACCGGAATAATCCGGGCTGAGTCACGGGAGATAACGGCGGCAACGAGTTGCTCGCCAGCGATGAAATACTCGATCAGGGTCGCATCGTGTGGCAAAGTAGCCTGCAGTTTCTTCAGCGAAAAGTCGGCGGGAGCTTCGAGGGTTGCGTTTTCCCGCTCGTGAGCTGGCAGCTCGCGCAACGCGCGCAGCAGTTCCTTTTCATGAGATTGCGCGATTTCCTGAAGATTTTCGAGCTTTTGTCGGGATTGCGTTTCAGGCCGCAGTTGTTCCAGTTCAATGCGGTGGTAGTACCAATTGAGTTCCTCACGCAAATCCCGGATCCGCCTGACTAAATCACTTTGCCCCATTTCCCCGAGCGGAAGGCTCTGTCCGCTCTGGAAAATCATTTCGATCATGTTGCGCGACTTCGCAGCTTCGATGCAGGCAAAAGCTTCTTCTCCGGAAGCCCCCGCATCGTCACCGCTGAGGTAGAGAGTGACGAGCGCTTCATAGACCTGCATCCTGTTTTTCACGAAGGAGATCTTGAGTTCCTCACCGCGCAGCCGGCTCCGCAGAGTTTCAACCGCGGTCCTTGCTTCCAGGAATGCGCGATGGGCGGCTTGCCGGTCACCGCGCGCCCGGGCAATCTCCCCTTCCAGGAAATGTGCTTGATAAACCAGCACCGGGGTCTGGAGTCCAGAGAGCCTTGCAATGGCTGCCTTGGTTTCCCGGTCAGCCAGCGCAAGATCATCAACTTGGAGAGCAATCTGGGCCAACAGCAGGTGAGCCAGGATGGCCTTTCCCGAAAGCGCCGATTGATCGAAGAATGCCGCAGCCGAAGTGCAGAGCCGTTTGGCCTCGAAATAACGGCCCTCCTGGAAGAGTAGCAAACCCTGGTAAAGATCAATCAGCCAAGGCCAAACAAGATTGTCCTCGCGCGCAAAGATCTCGCGGGCTTTCGCAAAACGCTCCAGCGCATGCACAGTTTTCCCTTGCTGGCCGTAAGCGGTTGCTTCGTTGGCCAGCGTCTTAGCAGCCTCGTAGCCCATTCCCAGCTTCTCGAAACCGAGAAAGCCTTGGTGGGCCATCTCCCGCGCCTCGTCGCTGAGATTCAGCTCGAGGTAAATGTCGGAAAGATCCAGGTGGCAAAGAGCAAGGTGATATGCGTCGCCTGTGGCCTCGCAGGAGCGCCTTGCAGCGAAGAGAGATTCAATCGCGCGACTATATTCGCCGCGCAAATAATAGAGGTAGGCAATGTTGTAGTCGGCCTGGGCCACAAGCAGCGGCATGTTGTGTTCCAAGCAAAAGGAGCGGGCTTTCTGATAAGTTGCCAGGGCGCGCGGAAAATCGTTCAGGCTGATCAAACAAACTGCCATATTGCTGAGGACGACCGCGATTCCCTCGACATCTTTGTAAGGCAGCAGGCCCTGGTACGCGCGTTCGTAGTGAGCGATGGATTCTTCAAATCGATCCTGCCGGTGATAGATGTTGCCCACGTTGATTTCCAACCGCGCGAGGCGCCGCTGGTCATCGAGGCGAGTGAATATCGCTCTGGCGCGTTCCGCGGCGTGGAATGCTTGATCGTATTCGCCGAGCAGAATCAAAGGTTGAATCGAGCCGCTTAGAGTGCGTGCGGCTTCCTTCCAATCGGCCAACGATTCGTACAACTGGAAGGCCTGCTGGTGATGCTCCATGGCCGCGCGATTGTCCCCGGACAAGTAAAGCGCATTTGCTTTCGCGCGCAAGCTGGGCGCAAGAGCGTCTTTGCGTTTTAGGCGCCGGGCAATGAGGATGGCGGCTTCCGCAAGGTGCAATGCTTCCTGCGTGCTAACACGGACCCTTTCGACGACCAGTTCAGCAAGCTGCTCGACAAATTCCTTGCGAATCAAGGTGCGCTGCTGTGCGAGAAACTTGCGGCGTTCCGCCTCGGTGGAGAGTTGCGCAAGCTGCGCGATCAACTCCTGCGTAGGGCGCTTACTGCGGGCGGGCATCAGGAAAAACCCAAGTCCTCAAGCTGCCGGCGGAGCCGCTCGATACATCGCTGGCGAGTGAATCCAATCGAGCCGACCGCGAGTCCCAATTCCTTGGCAACTTCCGTGTAAGGCTTTGCAGGAACTTCATAGAAAAGCAGCTCCACCAGGCGGCGGCACTGCGGCGACAGCGTAGCCATGGCTTCGCGCAAGATTTGCTCTTCCTGCGTCTGCTGCACCAGGTCTTCCGCGATTGGCGGGACTGCTGGTTCAGGAAGGTCGTGATCAGCATCGCGGCTGACTACGCGCTGGGCCTGCCGCTTCCAGCGATAACTTTCATGGTGGGCGACCTGCATCAGCCATTTTGGGAGAGCGCGAGGCTCACGCAGCTCCGGCAGGCGCACCAAGAGCTCCGTGCAAGTGGCCTGAAAAACGTCTGCGGCTTCCTGTGGCGCGAGTCCGTATTTCACGGGGATTGAATAAATCAACGCCTTGTATTTCTCGATGAGCAGAGACCAGGCTTCTTCCTTCCCGGCAAGGCACTCTTTGACAAGAAGCGTGTCATTCGAAGCGACGGCCTGCTTTTTCCCGGTTTGTGAGCTTGTAGGGCTCATCGAGTGGCATTTACTGCATCATTCTTGAGATAGAGCTGTTCCACGTTCCAAAGAACATAAGGTTCCAGCACGGCTGGCCGAAAGTTGCCGACCGACTTCTTGGCTCCCGCTAGAATATCCGGGCTGGCCAGAAAAATCATGGGTTGATATTCCCGGAGGATTTCCTGCGCGCGGTCGTAAAGGTTTTTTCGTTGTTCGAACGTTCGAGCATACATTTGTTCGTTGAACAAACGGTCGATTTCCGCCTCCCATGGAGTGGCGGGATGGGCCTGCGAGGGGTTCCAGAGATGCAGTCCACCGCTCGACAGCCAAACGTTGATGTCGGAATTGGGGTCTGCGTCGTAGCTCGCAGCTCCCAGCACGCAGGCGTCGTACTCTTTCGTCTGCGTGACGCGATCGAGCAGAGAGCGTGACTCGAGCGGCACAACTTGTACGCGCATCCCAAGTTGTTTCAAATCGTCTTGGATCACGGCCGCCATTTTGGAACGTTCGGAGCTCGACGATTGGGCGATGATGGAGAATTCCACGGGCTTTCCGGTGGAGTCGCGCAGCGTGGATTCGCCGTTGGAAGCGGTATCCCAGGAAAAACCGGCCTCCTTCAAGAGCGAGCGGGCCTCCTCGAGCGAGCGGGCAGGATGTGGCAGTTTCTCATCACGCCAACGGCGGTTGCCCGGAGTTACCAATCCCCACAGGGCCGTGCCGCGCCCCTGGTAGACAAGCCGCACGATTGCTTCACGGTCTACAGCAGCCGATACGGCCCGGCGGAACTTCCCTTCCCGGAACCATTTTTGCTTTTGCACAATCTCCGCTGGAGTCTTCTCGCCGGGATCGCTCAAATTGAAAAAGAAAAAATTGTACTCGAGACCCGGCCCGGCATCAACCATCGTGTACTCTTTCTGATCCCGGGAAAGCACCGAAAAGTTTTCCGCGCTTAAACGGCTGATCATATCGGTCTCACCTGATTGAAACCGCAACACCTGTGCGTCCGCGTTAGGCACGAAGAGAAACACCAATTCGTCAAGGTACGGCAGCCGATTCCCTTTCGTATCCGTCTTCCAGTAATAAGGATTGCGCTCCAGCACTAATCGTTGCCCGGCAACGTACTCCTTCAATCGAAACGGGCCGAGACCCGCCCATTCTTTTGCAGGCGTCGTCAGCGTTCCAACTTGCCCAATCTTCCCTTCCTCGTACGGCTTTTCCAGAAGATGCCTGGACAGGATCGCCCAACCATCAAACATTCTCTCGGCAACACCGTAGGGTTTTGGGAGTTGAAAGACAAGCGTCTGCGCGTCCACCTTGCGCACGGAAATGGGCTTGCCGTCAAAAATCAAAAGATCGCGCTGCGGCGCGTGCACTTTTTCATCGAGATACACGCGAAACGTGAACAGCACGTCATCCGCATCCAAGGGGGAGCCGTCGGAAAACTTCAGCCCGCGCCTCAACACCAGCGTGTATTGCAGCCCGTCCGGCGATATTTTCCAAGACTTCGCAAGCGCGGGTTCCGTTAGCTGTGTCGCGCGGTTGATGTGCACGAGATCCGCCTGCATCACTCCGATGACCTCCCGCGAGGAGACATCAAGCGCGATCAAAGGATTCAAAGTCTTGGGTTCGGCTCGCAACGAAACCACCAGGCGCCCACCCGAACGGCCAGTCTCGCCGGGAAGTACCAGCAATTCTTCTTTGGAGTTCTTCTGCCGCGGAAGGGCGGAAATAGGCTGCGTGAACAACGCAACAAGCGCGAAGAGCAGACTCGAGAAGACTCGTCGAGACAGGCGATTTGCACTCGTGGTTTTCACCTTAGGCCCCCAGGTTCCTTCCCTATCTTGTACGGCTCTCGTCGCTGCTGCAACTCACCCCCCAGGCCCAGGTATCCTAGAAAGAACGGCAGCATAATCAAGGCAGGCAAATACATCCACCAGTAAGAAGCGAGCACGCTGTACTGCTGCAGGCTGGAAAGAAGGCTACCCCAGCTGGGGACCGGCTCAGGAACACCCAGGCCGAGAAACGAAAGGGTCATTTCCGCGAGGACGAACTGCGGCACGAGAATGGCGGCTTGCGTCAGCAAGACGCTCGAGGCCTCCGGAAGGATGTGGCGCCGCAACAAGTATGCGTCGGTGGCTCCGAATCCGCGCGCGGCACGGACGAAGTCACGCTCCTTGGCGCTCAAAACGACTCCACGAACCAGCCGCGCCGGGCGTGCCCATCCCACTGCGCCGAGCACGGCGATGATGAGATAGAAAGCTTGAAGCGGACTCACCGCCAGGGGCAAGAACGCGCGAAGAGCAAAGAGAAGGTAAAGCCACGGCAAAGCCAAAAAGAGTTCGGCAAGACGCATGAGCAAATCGTCGCGCCAGCCTCCGAAATACCCCGCCACCGCGCCTACGCACAGTCCAACAAGAAGAGTGACTCCGGCCCCCAGGAGGCCGGCAAGCAAAGATACCTGCCCACCGTAAAGAAAGCGTGACAATTGATCCCGTCCGTAAGAATCGCTGCCAAGCAGATAGATTCTTTCATCTTGTACGCCGAATAGATGCAAGCGAGCAGGCAGGAGCCCCAGCAGGTGATAACTCGCGCCTCTCACGAGAAACTTCAGCGGAAGAGGGCGACTTGTATCTTCCTCATATTGGTCGAAGGTTCCCTCATGCAGCCTCAGGGAGTACACAAAGGGGCGCGCATGGAAACGTCCCCGGGCATCCACAAAATGGACTCGCATGGGCGGTAAATAGGGATTCTTGCGATCTTGCTCTGCCGGATCGTAGGGAGAAAAGAAGCCCGCGAAGATTACCGTCGCGTGCAGCACGACAAGAAGCACAAGCCACCCCGAGATTGCGCGCTTTACTCTCAAACGCTGGCCTCCGTTCGGATGCGCGGATCCGCCCAATACAGAAGCAGATCAGCCAGGAAATTGCCACCGATAAGAAAGAGCGTGGAGAGAAGAACTCCGCCAATGACAACGTACAAATCCCGCGCCAGGATAGCTTCCAGCAAAAATGGCCCGAGCCCAGGCCAGCTCATGACCACCTCGACCAGGAGCGACCCGCTCAGCAGCGTCCCGATACTGAATCCGAACAGGGAAATAAGCGGGTTTGCCGCTGCAGGGAGCGCGTATCGGTAGAGCAGCGTGCGCCGGGAGATGCCGTGTCCTTCCGCAGCCAGGAGAAACGGGGCATCAAGCACCTCGGCCAAGGCGGCGCGCACATGCCGGAGGAGCAGCGGCAAAACGGAGAGCACGAGCGCTGTAATCGGCAAGGCCATGTGAAGAAACAGATCACCAAGCTTGCCGGGAAACGCTAGGCTTTCAAAATGGAGCGAAACCATGCCTCCTGTCGGAAACCGGCCACTCTTCACGGCAATGACCAAAAAGCCCAGCGCCAAGGCCAGGTCTGGAATTACCATGAGCGCCGCAGTTCCCAGGGACAGCAGACGATCGGGTAAACGCCCAAGATGTTCGGCGCTCCAAATACCGAGGGGCAGCGCAATCCCCCAGGCAAGCAGCATCGCCGTTATGGTCAAAAGCAAGGTGTTGCGGGCGCGAACCCACAGAAGCGGTAGCACAGGACTGTTGTAAGCAAATGAAAATCCCATGTCGCCATGAAGAACGGAACTCACCCAATGGGCGTAGCGGATAGGTAGTGGCCGGTCTAGTTCGTATTGGGTCCGCAGCGCCGCGATGGTTTCCGGTGCGATCTGTGGATTCAGGCGCATCTCGTCGAAATAATTTCCGGGCGCCAAGGTAGTGAACGTGAAAGCGAGCAGGGAAACTCCGACCAATAGGAAGACGGCATGTCCGAATCTGCGCAGCAAGTAGCGCATGGTGGTCACTGCGCTTCTGGCCGCGCGAAGGTCATGCGAGGAACGGCGGCCAGCAGTTCACGCGTAATTTCGGTTTGGGGCTGCTTCAGGATTTTGTCCGGCGGACCCTGTTCCACAATCCGCCCGTGATTCATGACCGCGATCTCGTCTGCCAGATGTGCGGCCATGGCCAAATCGTGCGAGATGAAGAGATAGGTCATGTCGCGCGCGCTTTGCAGATCAACGAGCAGATTTGCGATTTGCGCCTGCGTGGAACAGTCGAGGGCGGAGAGCGCCTCGTCGAGGATGAGCACGCTCGGCTCGAGCGCCAATGCCCGGGCAATCGCCAGCCGCTGGCGCTGCCCGCCGCTCAATTCTGCCGGCAATCTTCTTTCCATCTCTGGGGAAAGGCCGACTTGCTCGAGTAAGGCAAGTGCGCGCAGCCTTATTTCATCGCGGCTGAGACTTCCTTGCAAAGCCAAAGGTTCGGCCACAATCTCCAGCACGCTCCATCTTGGGTTGAAGGAGCTCGCTGGGTCTTGAAAAATGAGTTGGATTTTCCGTCGGATTGTCCGGCGCTCCTTTTCGGCGAGTTTGCTGATGTCTGCTCCTTCAAACTGAATGTTCCCTGACGTGGGCTTCTCCAGGCAGGCCAGGCAAAGGGCCAGCGTGCTCTTCCCCGAGCCCGACTCGCCCACAACTGCGAGCGTGGCGCCAGGAAAAATAGTAAAAGAAACTCCATCGACCGCCCTCACTTCTTCACATTGGCCGGTGATCTTCCTGTTCGCATAGCTCTTCATCAGATTTTCCACTCTAACGAGCGGCTGCATATCCTTATCGTTGTCGCTTACTTTCACTGGTTTTCGTACCTGAAACAAGAAACTGTATGACTCTGGCTCACATTTACAAGTTGTGGGTCTCGCGTTTTGCAAATATCCATTCTTTCTGGGCATCGGGGCTCGAAAGGGCACCCCGCCCCAGGTAAGGACGATGGGCGAGAGTCCCCGGGAATCGAAGGAAGCTTCTTCTTGTTGCCGTCGCGCGGCCCGTCGAGAAGTGGTGGAATCGACTCCAACAGTGACCGCGTGTAGGGATGCTTCGGCGAAGCCAAAACCTCCTCGGCCGGTCCCAACTCCGCGACGCGTCCGGCATAAAGTACCAGAAGACGGTCGGCCATCCCTGCAAGCAGGGCAGGATTGTGCGTAATGAAAATCATCCCGAGGCCTAATCTTTTTCGGAGCGCTCGAAAAACTCCCAGAATTTCCATCTGTGTGGTGGGATCAAGCGATGCCGTGGGTTCATCAGCAATGACCAGGGATGGCCCACAAGCAATTGCTTGCGCAATGAGAACGCGTTGCCGCTGGCCTCCACTGAGTTGATGAGGATAAGAGCGCGCGATGCGCTCCGTCTCCTCCATAAACACGGTTTCCAGAACCTCACGCGTTTTTTGGTTTAACGCACTTCTACCCTTCATTCCGTGCGCGGCTAATACTTGTTGAACCTGCCGGCCCACTCGCATGGTTGGATGAAGGGCCATGGACGGCTCCTGAAAAATCAAGGAGATGCGCTTGCCCCGAATTCTCTGAAGCTCGTCAGGCTTGGCCTGAAGAAGATCACTTCCTTCAAACAAGACGGCGCCGGTCGCGACGATTGTGTTCGCGCGAAACAGCCCCAGGATGGATGTAGCGAGGGTGCTCTTTCCCGAGCCAGATTCTCCGAGGACGCCGAGGACCTCTTCGGATTCAAGACAGAAACTGACTCCATCGAGCGCCCGGAAAGCACCCCTACCGCGTGGGCCATAGGCGACTCGGAGATCTCGAACTTCCAGAATGGATCCCATGCACGCATGTTGAAGCAGGACAGCGAAGCGAACAAGACAAACGTCTCCCACGGCGAACCAAAGGTAATTCTTGGGCTCCGATTAGAACCTCAAGCACTATTCAGTCAGTATTTTCTACTTTCCGATAATCGGGCAGACCCCCGAGTCGCAATGAGGGTCTTTACCCGGGTATTGTGGCACCCGTCTGCTTCCCTTTCGTATTGTAAGTAATAGGAAGCTGCCTGAGCTTATGGGAGATAGCTGCGGCAAACAAAGCCCAAGTGTACGAAATAGGTCCTGATGTCTCAAGATGAGACCGGAACCAATGACCCCAAACAATCCCTCGTACTAGTCCCCCAAATAGGGTCTTTACCTGAGGAGCTTTCAGGCGTTTACTTGCTTGAGGTGGTAGGTTTCCGATGGTATTGACCTAGGCCTGTCTTCATACCACCGGGGGTGTGAGCCGCCAGGTTCCTGGCGGTTTCAGACGAGGAGAATAATCGTATGGCCAAGCGAGATGAATCGTCCGAGCTGCTTCGAGAACTGGTGGCACACCTCCGCCAGAACAGAACACAACTGCGCGAAGAGTGGGTCGGCCGTATTTCCGAAACACGATTGCTGACCGCCATGACCAAGGAAGAAATCTTCGCCGAAGCCACGTCGGTGTACGACAGCTACGTAGAGGCACTGGAGACGGAGACCTTCGAAGCGCTGCAGGCTTACGCACGAAATCTTTCTGAACGCATCATTCCGCGAGGCGTCGAAACGCACGAAGTCGTGGGAATCGTTCTGCTCCTCCGCGACGTGCTGGCGCGCTCTCTTTTCGCGAAGTACCAGACCGATTTCAAGAAATTGAACCGCATCTTAGACGCCTACGAGCCGGCAGCGAACCGCATCGCCAACACCGTGGCAGTCGGTTTTGTTCAGGAACGCGAACGCGTCATCCGCCAGCAGCAGGAGGCAATCCGCGAACTTTCTACTCCCGTCTTGCAGGTTCGCGAGCGGCTGCTGATTCTCCCGATCATCGGCGTGATTGACCCGCAGCGTGCGCGACAGTTGACGGAACAGTTGCTGCGCGGAATCCGCACCAACCGCGCGAAAGTCGTGGTCATCGATATCACGGGCGTGGCGGCTATGGACGTCACCGTCGCCAACCACCTGGTGCAAACAGTAGAAGCTTCGCGGTTGCTTGGCGCGACCGTCATTGTCACCGGCTTGTCTCCCGAGATTGCGCAGACTCTGGTAACGATCGGCGTCGACCTGGGCAAGATGAATACAGTCGGCGACCTGCAAGGCGGCATTGAGCAAGCCGAACGGCTCTTGGGTTACAAAGTCATGGCGTTGGCGGAGCCGAGCTGAGCGGCGGAGGGATAAGGGCAAAGTGGAAGTTCCTATTCTCAAACAGGGGGCCGTCCTGATCGCAACGTTTCAGGCTGCCCTTTCTGACGCCGACCTCAACCAACTGCGCAGTGCGCTCGTGCAGCAGGTGGTGAGGTTCCGTTCGCGCGGCGTCATCGTGGATGTGACGGCGATGGATGTTATGGACTCGTTCGCCTCAAGAACGTTACGCGAGATTGCTCACATGATCCGCCTGCGCGGCGCGGAAACCGTCATTGTCGGAATCCAACCGGAAGTTGCCTTTGCGATGGTACAGCTCGGCTTGACGCTGGAAGGTGTTGCCACGGCTCTCGACCTAGAGGAAGGCTTGGCGTATCTAAACCAGAAATTCAAAACCACGAAGTGAAAGTGAGCCTCAGTGTCCCGAGGGGAAATCCGAGTGACCATCAGTTCTGACCAGGACATCGTCTTAGCTCGCCAAAAAGGACGCTCCCTGGCTTTGGAACTCGGTTTTTCCTCAGGAGATGCCACACTGATTGCCACCGCCATTTCCGAGCTTGCGCGAAACATAGTCTCGTATGCCATTAAAGGTGAGGTCGCCTTAAAGGGCATCCAAGGAAGCAACCGTGTCGGGATCCTGGTGATCGCCTCCGATAACGGTCCCGGGATTCCAGATATACGTCAAGCCTTGCGCGATGGATTTTCCACTTCCGGCAGTCTCGGTTTGGGATTGCCAGGTGTGCGCCGCTTGATGGACGAGTTTGAAATTGTCTCCAAACCAGGGCAAGGCACCACGATCGGGGTGAAGAAGTGGAGACCATAAGAAGTCCTATGGCCGAGTACGGGATAGCGAAGCTCGCTCTCCCGGGCGAAGGGCAATCTGGCGACCAGTGCCTGGTGTGCTGCAACGAAAGTGGAATTCTGGTCGCCGCCATCGACGGAATCGGCCACGGAGCGGAAGCTGCCAACGCGGCCAAGGCTGCGGCAGCCGTCTTGAGGAATGGGATCGGGGAACCGATCATCTCACTCGTGACGGCATGCCATGAGAAACTGCGTTCAACCCGCGGCGTGGTCCTGAGCATTGCTTGGGTTGACGTAAACCACGGCTTGATGACCTGGCTAGGCGTGGGGAACGTACAAGGTGTGTTGGTGCGCGCCGATAAAAAGAGCACGGGGCAGGAAACCCTCCTGTTGCGAGGTGGCGTCGTCGGGGATCACTTGCCGCAATTGCAGGGCACGGTGCTTCCCGTGGGACAGGGCGATATGCTGCTTTTCGCAACCGACGGCGTCCGCAATGATTTTGCCGGAACCCTTTCCGCCCTCGAGAATCCGCAAAGAGCGGCAGACAGAATCCTGAAGGGCTTTAGTAATGGAAGCGATGACGCTCTGGTGCTGGCCCTTCGCATAACGGGGATACACCAATGAAGTCGGCTGTGGGGCGAAAAAATAAGCAAGGAACGGAGTTCGAAGGCGAGTACGCGTCACTGCTCCGCGAATATGCGACAGGCGGAGGCGAAGCAGTTTTGGGCCGAGCTTATGAACTTGGTCGTCGCGCCATCTCGGAACGCAAGAGTCTCCTCGAGTTGGTCTCCCTTCACCACCAGGCGGTGGGACAACTCTTCCAAAGTTCCGACGACAAGAAATTCCAGGAACACCTGCTTCGAACGAGCGCCGATTTTCTTTCCGAATGCATGTCTCCCTACGAGATGGCACAGCGGGGATTTCAGGACGCCGTGAAAGCCCTGCGGCAGATTAACGAAACGCTGGAGGAAGAGATAAAAAGGATCGCTTACTCGGTCCACGATGAGGCTGGACAGCTGCTCGTGGCCGTCCATCTGGCTCTGGCGAAGCTCGCCCAGGAATTGCCACCGGCCCAAAAAGAGCAAGTCGCGCAAATTGAGGGCTTACTCAGCGAGATCGAGAAACATTTGCGCCGCTATTCCCATGAACTTCGGCCAACGATCCTGGATGATCTTGGCTGGATTCCCGCAATCCGTTTTCTGGCCGAGGGAGTTTCCAAGCGCGCGAAGCTGCCGATTCATATCGAAGCAAAGATTTCTGGGCGCCTGCCAAGCACGATCGAGACCACGCTCTATCGCGTTGTACAAGAAGCGTTGACCAACGCCGTCAAGCACGCCAAGGCCAAGAATATCTGGATTCGTGCCTGGCTCAAAGATCAGGTGCTGCATTGCTCGATTCGTGACGATGGCGAGGGTTTTGATGCAGAGGCGGTACAGGCATCAACCAGCCGCAAAGGATTAGGGTTGATTGCGGTGCGGGAGCGTTTGAGCGCAATCGGCGGAACCCTGTGGATTGAATCATCGCGCAGACGTGGAACCGAATTACTAATCAGACTTCCAAGGGAGGAAAATCATGTCAATTCGAGTAGTGCTCGCTGACGATCATGTCTTAGTGCGGCAGGGCTTGAAATCTCTGCTCGAAAGGGAAAAACTGCAAGTGATTGCGGAGGCTTCCGATGGCCAGGAAGCCGTTCGCTTCTCGGAATCGCTGCATCCGGACATCGCCGTTGTCGATATCAGCATGCCCATGCTGAACGGCATCGACGCAGCACGCGAGATGAGCCGGTGCTGCCCAAAAACGAAGACGATTCTGCTTACGCAACATGAAGAAGATCAATACATTCGGGAGGCCCTGGAAGCCGGCGTGAGGGGATACGTCCTGAAAAGTCAGGCGGCCAACGATCTGGTTCACGCCATTCAGCAGGTCTCGCGTGGCCAGTTCTATTTGAGTCCCGGCGTTTCGCGCGCGGTGGTGGAAGCCTACCGAACGAAATCGCAAATGCCGGCGGACCCGTTGACGGTGCGCGAGCGGCAAGTGCTGCAACTCATCGCCGAAGGCCGGTCAACCAAGGATGTCGCTTCGCTTCTTGGCATCAGCGTGAAAACTGCCGAGTCTCATCGCACCAGGCTCATGCAGAAATTGGATATCCACGAGACCGCGAGTCTTGTGCGGTACGCCGTGCGCCGGGGTCTGGTCCAAGCCTAAAATAGACAAAAAAGATGCTTGGGAGAAGCATTGCCGCCCTTGACGCTAACATTGGGCTGCAACCCTTGAACACCAAACTACCGGCAGCCATTCGCGCGCAACTTTTGCAACTGTTGGCGGGCTTCCCAGTTCCCACCTTTGGCGGCTGCTCGCAGGAGAATCTTCGCCTGTTCGCAATTCCGGAGAACACCCTCGCCTTTCAAATAAAGGCGCGCCAATTCCAGTTCCGCTGAGGAGTCACCGGCTCCAACTGCAGACCATAGGCGCGTTGCCTCCGCGCTTCGATCCTGCGGGGAATGCGCAGCTCGAGTATCCGATGTATGGTTTGCGGTGTCCTTCGCGCTAGGGATGACGAAACCTGGCGTTTGCGGACTGTCTTGACCGGAAGCATTAAACACCGGACTGGGATTCTCGGATGTCTCCTGCTGAGGGGCGCTGGGAGTCGACTCGGCTGTCGGTAACGCCTGCGTTGGGACCTGGACCTGAGCCGCTCCCGACGATGACGAAGAACTCCGGAGCTGCACATCTGTATTCCCGTTGAGTTTCTCTCCCAGATGAATCAAGGAATCCCCGACCTTCGGCCGGAACTTCTCAAAGAGCACCACGGGCACCAACACAATGACGCCTATCAGGAATCCCGCCGTAATGCTTCGCGCAAATCGTCCTCGAGACGCATCGGAGTGCGGTAATTGCCAATTCAAATCCGGAGCAAAGAGTGGAGGCAAAGTTGGAGGCGGATGTGGAGTAGGGCGCGGTTTGAACGGTTGCTCTTCACTGGCTGCGACCGGACGCGGTGGCGCAGCCACAGAGGACTGGGGCCTCGCAGCCACGTCGTACGCGTCCCGACCACGAGCCTCCATGCGACTATTGGAGGGCCCTTGCGCCGCACGTGGGTGAGCCCGGTACTCTTTGTTTCGCTGAAAGACTACTTCTACTTCGCTTGGCCGTCTCAGCCAGTCTCGGATCTGAGTGCGGGTATCAGGATCAGGGTCGATAAAGAGCAAACCGCCGGCTTTTCTTGACCTGTCCATCCACACGATGTCGCCGTTGAGCTCAATCCTCTTCTCTGGATCGGGAGAGATCCAAATTCGATTGGGACCCGGCTGTTGAACGGCATCGGCCGCCTGGAAAGCAAGGCCCTTTTCGGAAGCATCGAGAACAATTCCGCCGCTTCCCGCTTCAAACTGGAAGTAGGAAATCCCTCCCGGTCTCTTCCTCTCCGCGCCCCGACGTTCAGTTCCCATGGCTCCCTGCACGATCAATGGCCCTCTATGGTTCCTCAGTCACTTTCTATTCGCAGGCATTCTGGCCCCGCGCAAGGCAAGAGCCAAGAACTTCGGTCGTGCCATTTTACAACCCTCGTTTTTGCCGCCCTGGGGTCGGGGAGGAATCCTGAGCTTAGCGGAATTCATTTTCCCGGGGGCATCGTCTGTAAGCGTAATAGTTTCAATACTATAGGCGTTATTGCAGGAAATACCAGCCTCGGCATTCTCAAATTCGTTAGGGTGTTCGCCCCAAGCGAATGAAAGCAACAACCCGATTGCCTGGGGTCACCTTATCTTCTTAACTTGCCTCC
>QHYM01000294.1 GCA_003223295.1 Acidobacteriota bacterium
CCACCGATAAGACCGTAACGGAGCCAGTCGCCGTAGGCAAAAGTTTTCTAAAAAGGGATTTTAAATTTCCACCAGGCATAGCCACAAATCTCATAAGCCATTGAAACTAAATGTGTTATTTGAAGCATAGCTGGTCATCCAATTGCGCTCTGCATCGAGGCTAGGGCAATCGACTGCCTACGTAAGACTGTCAAACCTCGAAAGGGAGCTTTCAAACCAGTCATGCTTGATATTGCGATTATTGGCGCGGGTCCTTACGGTCTCTCCATCGCTGCTTATTTGCGGAGCCTCGGCCTCAGCTTCCGGATCTTCGGTCGCCTGATGGACAGCTGGCAATCTCACATGCCGAAGGGAATGTTGCTCAAATCCGATGGTTTCGCGTCGAATATCTACGATCCAGAGCACAGCTTTACGATCAAAAGGTTTTGCGCTGACCGAGGAATCGTATACAGCGACAACGAGATCCCGGTGAGCTTGGAGACCTTCACGGCTTACGGAATGGCGTTTAAGGAGCGCTTAGTACCGCAACTTGAAGACAAGCTCTTGGTTGGTCTCGAGCGTGTGCCGAAGGGATTTCAACTCAAGCTTGACGATGGCGAAATAGTTGAAGCAGGACGCGTTGTTCTCGCCGTCGGTATTACGCACTTCCAGCATATCCCGGCCAACCTGGCGCACCTGGAACCGGAGTTTGTTACGCATAGCTATCGTCACCGTGACTTGGAACCGTTTAGAGGACGCAGCGTTGTGATTCTCGGCGGCGGTGCTTCCGCCACAGACCTAGCGGGACTGCTTCGCGATGTTGATGTAGATGTGCAACTCGTTGCGCGACAAAGTGAACTAAAGTTTCACGGCAAACCGCAGGTCGGCAAGCCGCGTTCCTTGTGGCGGCGCATTCGGAGTCCGCAGTCGGGGCTTGGCCCCGGTTGGCGCTCGCGTTTCTACGCTAATTCAGCTTCTACCTTTCATCTGCTGCCTGAACGCCTCCGCTTAGAGATCGTGCGAACTCATCTAGGACCTTCTGGAGGGTGGTTCGCCAAAGAAAAGGTAGTGGGGCGCGTGCCTCTGCTTCTGGGATATTCAACGGAGAACGCACACGTCCACAATGGAAAAGTCCGTCTCACAGCCCGCTCAGCTAACGGGTCGCAACGTGAAATTATAACGGATCACGTCATTACCGCAACCGGTTACAAAGTCGATACACAACGCCTGCAGTTCTTGAGCGCAGAAATCAGATCGAAACTCGAGACTGCCGGAGGATCCCCGGTACTTTCTTCCACATTCGAATCCTCCGTTCCCGGCCTCTATTTCGTTGGGATTGCAGCCGCCAACAGTTTTGGGCCTGGGATGCGGTTTGCCTTTGGTGCTGGCTTCACCGCCGAACGTCTCCGCCAGGCCTTGGTGAAATCAGTCTCCCGTGGCAGATCGTTTAGTTCGGTTCCCGGTATGGCATCCGCCGAAAAAGAAGAAGCGGGAACACTCTAGGGGCAGGAAGCCTTTCGGGCACAAGCAGGTGGCTATTTCGACCCAGGAGGTAAATAGTCCGGTAGGAATTAGTTCCAGGCGCTGCTCCCAGTAACGGACTGGCAACAATGAAGAGAGAAACAATCGCAATTCACGAAGGCTACCAGGGCGATCCCACGACGAGGGCCGTGGCGGTGCCCATCTACCAGACGATTGCATTCGAGTTCGACAGTGCCGAACACGGGGCTGCGCTATTCAATCTGGAAGTCGAGGGAAATATCTACACGCGAATTGGGAATCCCACCAATGCGGTTCTGGAAAAACGGGTTGCGGCCCTCGAGGGAGGAGTGGATGCCCTTAGCGTGAGCTCAGGGATGGCGGCGATTCACTATGCCATCGCCAACATCACTGAACTTGGCACCAACGTCGTGTCTCTCCCCCAACTCTACGGCGCGACCTATACCTTTTTGACGCATATGCTAGCAAAGCAGGGAGTCACGACGCGTTTTTCGGAAACAGATCGTCCCGAAGATGTGGAGGCGCACAAGCATGGCGTGCCGTTGATTGTGGACAACACCATCGCAACACCAATCCTATTAAGGCCAATCGAATATGGAGCCGATGTTGTGGTGCACTCGATGACCAAGTTCATGGGGGGCCACGGCACGACTTTAGGAGGGATGATTGTCGACGGCGGAAAGTTCCCTTGGGGCGACTACCCCGAGCGCTTCTACATGATGACTCGCCCTGAACCGGCCTATCACGGCGTAGTGTACACCGAGCACTATGGCGCAGCCGCGTTTGTGGCCAGGTGTCGTACAGTTTGCCAGCGTAACACTGGGGCCACTCTGTCGCCCTTCAATGGATTCCTCTTGCTCCAGGGAATCGAGACGCTGGCGCTGCGCGTCGAACGTCACGTGGAGAATGCTCGAAAGGTAGCGGAGTATCTCCGCGATCATCCCATGGTGGAATGGGTCAACTACGCGGGCTTTCCGGACAATCCCCTTTACGCGATGGCACAAAGATACATGGGTTCCCAGCGCTGTTCTCTGCTGACCTTCGGAGTGCGGGGCGGCTTCCAGGCAGGCACGAAGTGTTTCGATGCGCTTCGACTATTCAAGCGCATGGTCAATATGGGCGATGCCAAGTCCTTGGTTTGCCATCCAGCGTCGACCACGCACCGCCAGCTCACTCCCGAAGAACAAAAAAAGGTGGGTGTAACGCCAGAGATGATTCGTCTGAGCGTGGGCATAGAACATATAGACGATATTTTGGATGATCTCGCACAAGCACTCGAGAAGGCCAGGGTTGAAGCAGCCCGCGACGTTTTACCGGTGACTTGAGGAGGGCTACATGCTGCAGATGATGGATGAAGGCCGAACACCGGCTCACTGGGTCGCGAGGCACAATCATCACTCGGAGCGGTTTCCGGCAGTTTCCGGCGGGGATGATTCGCCTATCCAAATTGCCCTCGTCAACAACATGCCAGATGCGGCGCTCGAGGATACGGAGGCGCAGTTTTTCGAGCTCTTGGAGAATGCCGCGGGACAAGTTCCGGTAAAGGTCAAGTTGTATTCCCTGCCGAAGATTCCTCGGAGCGATCGTGGAAAAGAGCACTTGAAGAGCTTCTACTGGGACCTCGATGATCTCTGGAACAGCCGATTTGATGGGGTCATCATTACTGGGACGGAACCGCACCATGCAGACTTGCGGGACGAGCCCTACTGGTCGGCCATGGTGGAGGTCTTTGCCTGGGCAGAACAGCATGCGTCTTCGACGGTTTTGTCCTGTTTGGCGGCACACGCGGGAGTGCTGCAAGCCGATGGAATCAGCCGACATCTCCGGCATGAAAAACAGTTCGGACTCTTTGATGAAGAGAAAGTGAATAATCACCTGCTGACCACGGGGATCTCAGAGCCTATGCGGTTTCCTCATTCACGGTGGAATGAATTACGGGAGGATGACCTGACTTCGTGTGGTTACACGGTACTCACGAAATCAGCGGAAGCTGGGGTCAACCTTTTTGTGAAGAAGAGAAAGAAAAGCCTTTTTGTTCATTTCCAAGGACATCCAGAATACGGTGCCGGAACGCTCGCGAAGGAATACCGTAGAGACATAAAGAGATTCCTTCGGGAGGAAAAGCCGACTTATCCCAATTTGCCACATCGATACTTCGATGCCGCAGCGGTCAGACTCTTGAACAAATTCAAGGAACGGGCCATGCGCGAACGCTACGAAGGACTCATGGCAGAATTCCCCGAGGCAGTTATGACTAACGGTTCGGAAAGTCCCTGGCGCTCGCCATCTATCGGTGTCTATGGCAACTGGCTACAGTACGTGGTTTCGGAAAGAACGAAAAGGCCGTCTTGCGCAGCTGCTGCCTCTCCCCGGGCTTGGGTGACATGGTCACGATAACGTGAGGATCCACCCATCAAAGGTGCAGGCAATGCTTCGGATTGCCTTGTAGTTCCGTCCTCGGTATGCTAAGGCGCGCTTGCTATGATCCGATGCACCGTACGTGCCCTTGATTGGCCGCTTTCGACCGGGCGAGTACCTCGTTGCGAATCTATCTGATATGATTGAGGATCACATACCGGAAATCCTCGGGTCCCTTCCCCGCCGCACCAGTGACGTCGTGACACCTTGGGTGGAACGGTCGCCCAACAGACCTGCTCTCATTGAGCCCTCTGGCACCTGGACCTACAAGCAGCTTTCTCTAGCCAGTGCCTCGGCACGAGCTTGGCTTCTCGATTCTGGCGTGCGGCCGGGCGACCGGGTCATGATTGTGTGTGAGAATTGCCGAGCTTTTATCGCCATTCTGCTCGCATTGGCGGAGCTCGATGCGTGGCCAGTTCTCGCGAACGCGAGACTCTCAGCCCGAGAGATCGACCAGGTCCGAGAGCATTGCGGCGCGCGGCGAGTCATTTATACCACTTCCATTTCTCACCATGCCAGGGAACATGCCAAGCGCCATGGTGCCTCCATCCTCGACGTTGCGGAAATTGGTCGGATCGGCGAGGGCCCTCTAAACGAAACTGTCGAAACGGAACCTGTAGACACGAAGGGCCCAGACGCTGTCGCCGCTCTGATCTATACATCCGGGACCACCGGCCAGCCGAAAGGTGTTATGTTAACCCACCGAGGAGTTCTGTTCGTCGCGGCGATTTCAGCTCAAATCCGTTCACTAACACCGGAAGACAATCTCCTCGGTGTCTTGCCGATGTCCCACGCTGTGGGTCTGTCTGTTGTGCTATTGGGAACTCTACTCACCGGAGCCACTCTTCAGCTATCGTCGCGGTTTGATCCGGTGGCCGTCTTGTCTGCTCTGGAAAAAGACCAACTCACAATAATCCTTGGGGCTCCAGCCATGTTCGGTTTATTTGTGGAGTACGCAAAGTTGAAGGGACTGCGATCCATGAAGTTCCGATCGCTCCGAATCATTGCCTCGGCTGGAGCTCCCTTGCAAGCCGCCATCAAATCTGAAACCGAAGCCCTGTTCGGCCTCCCGCTTCACAACGGCTACGGGGTGACCGAGTGCTCCCCAACTATTGCCCAAACTCGAGTCGAATCGCCTCGCACGGACCTCTCCATTGGCCGCGTGTTTCCTGGCGTTGAGGTCAAGTTGATTGGGCCCGATGGCCAGCCGGTTCCCGACGGGGGCGTGGGCGAACTTTGCGCTCGGGGGCCGAACGTAATGAAGGGCTACTATCGCGCTCCAATGGAAACTCGCGCTGCAATTGATGCCGAGGGATGGTACAACACACATGACTTGGCACGGTTTGAGAATGGCAACCTATTCATCGTTGGCCGCAGCAAGGAGTTGATTGTTCGCTTCGGGTTTAACGTTTACCCTGCTGAAGTCGAAGCAGCCTTCACCACCCACACATCGGTCTTGCGATGTGCCGTGATCGGCCGCCCGGCCGAAAGTGAGGGCGGTGAGGAAGTCATCGCCTTTATCCAACTCGCGAAGGATTCTAAACTTACCGCGGATGAATTAGCGAACCATGCCGCCCAGCAACTGGCTCCATACAAACGCCCATCGCAGATATTTTTCGTCGACACGATGCCAGTGACGCCTACGGGGAAAATTGTGAAGGACGAACTTGCAAAGATGGCCGCCCCTGCTAGGATTGACGAAAATAAACCCTCTCGTGAATAGCTTCACAATTTGACCTCTATCAGGATTGGCCCTTCACTCTCGAATCCATTCTTGAGCGCCTTCGCAAAGTCCTCGAGCGACGAAACACTTGTGCCTGGTATCCCCATGCCCTTCGCCAAATGCACCCAGTCGAGATCTGGACGACCAATCTCAAAAAGATCCCGCGCACACGGGCCTGGATCACCCACTCCGAGGTAGGAAAACTCGCGTTTAAGCACACCGTAGACACGGTTGGCGAAAATCACTGTCGTAACCTTCAAGCCCTCACGCGCCATCGTCCATAGCGCCTGAGCGGTGTACATGCCGCTGCCGTCGGCCGATAGGCACAAGATCCGCCGATCTGGGCATGCGACAGCCGCGCCGACTGCCAAAGGCAGAGCGATTCCGATCGATCCACCGGTATTCGCCAGCCAGTCATGAGGGGGGCCGTCTTGCGCGGCAGCCATCATGCCGCGACCCGAAGTCATGGATTCGTCGACCACAATGGCGCCCTCCGGAAGGTGTGCCGCCACGGCAGCTGCAAGGCCAGGCAACGAGATTTGTCCCACGGGCACTTGCGGCCGCTGCAGTTTCCGGGAATGGGCGGGTGTTTTTCCGAGAGACAAGGCTCCTTCCAGCGCCTCCAGCGCGCCAACGTAATCTTCACCTGGTCTGGCGAGAGTATGAATCCTACATTCCGGGGAAACCAGCATGGCATTCTTGCCGGGGGCAGCGAAATAAGAGATCGGAATCACCGCTCCGATTAGCAAAAGCTGACGGAATTCTTTTAGCTGCTCGACAGCCTGATCATGGGCGTAGTTAATCCGGTCCACTCTCGGAGCACGGGCGCCCCGTTCCATGCGCGCAAAGGGATAAGGTGCTAACAGCTGGGCGCCAGTGGCCGCGGCGATGCCCCCGGCAACGGCAAGCCCCCGGCCGTAAAGGGCGTTTCCAGACAGCAAAAGGCCCGTTCTTATGCCCGAATGGAGCAGTTTTGCCGCCTGTTCGATAATCTCGTTGGCCGGGATGGGCGGTCGAGACACGAGGGGCATCCCGGCAACCGTGCCGCCCTCGCTCCAGGCTACGTCTGCTGGAACAATCAATGTGGCGATCCGGCCGGGAGCAGTTCGTGCCGCAGCGATTGCATCGATTGCATCACAACTGACCTGGGACGCAGTCCAGGAAGTCCGTACCCAAGTGGAGCACGACCGCGCAATGCTTTCGATATCAGAAGTAAGAGGGGTGTCGTGGCGCAAATGATAGCTGGCATGCTGACCGACAAGATTCACAATGGGCACCTGCGCACGTCGAGCGTTGTGCAGATTGGCGACACCGTTGGCAAGACCGGGCCCGAGATGAAGAAGAGTACATGCAGGTTTGTCCGTCATGCGTGCATACCCATCAGCGGCCGCCGTGACAACGCCCTCGAAAAGACCCAGGATGCAACGCATCTCTGGGAATTGATCAAGCGCGGCAACGATATGCATTTCCGACGTCCCAGGATTCGTGAAGCAGACCTCTACGTCACCGGAAAGCAAGGTGCGGATTAAACCCTCCGCTCCGTTCATGGCTTCCCGGCCCGTGGTGGTTCGCCACGCAAGGTTCGCTCCCTGTGTGGATGGGATCGATCTACTGTTTTACCGGACAGCCGCTGAAACCAGGTTCCGGCGGATTGCCCAATACACAGATCGTCTATCAATGACGTAGCATTTGCTTTAGACTGTACCATGGTGAACGTTCAGTTTTTGCATGCGTTGGTCAAGAGTTTTGGCCCCTGTCAGCGAGTTCATATTCCCCAGATGCTTCTTGCAAATAGCGAGAGAGCACTGCGCCTAGACACTCAAAATGAGTGTTCACGATTTCGAGGTGATCGCCAGGTACCGTCTCAACTTCCAGATCCGCTGCCAGGTCTGCCCAGACTGCCGCGGGGTCATCTGGGAATTCTGTGCCTACCTCCGCCCTCACAAAATGAATTTTGCCAGGATAATAGCGCGGCCGGTAATGCTTCAACGCAAGATGTCCACGATCGCGCATCCGCATAATTTCTGGTGTAAACCACACGTCGAGCGGAAGTTGACTGCGACCGCTTTGGCTGCCGTTTCGAGAGATATGCGCCAATCGTTCAGCAGGATGCAGAATGTAGGAAAAGGCTTCACGCGGCCGCAAGTGTATCAAGGTGGTTAAGCGATTCCTCAGCAGACGGGCGAAGAGACGAATACGCTGGCTTGCAGCAAGATATTTTCTGTGTGGATAGCTCTCGAGCAAGGCTAGCAAGGCTACTCTTTCGCCATCCCCAGACAAGCGCTGGGCCATCTCCAAAGCGACCAGACCACCTAGCGAGTACCCGATGATGAGATACGGACCATGGGGCCGCATTTCCTTGACGGCGTCAAGAAAGAATTGCGCCATGTCCTCAATACGATCGAAAGGTTCCTCTGCGCCATCGAGGCCCTTCGCCTGCATCCCGTAAATTGGACGAGAGGTCTGAATGTGCTTGACAACCTGGAAAAAATCCATCACGTTTCCGCCCATGCCATGAGTAATAAGAATTGGGGGCTCAGCCGTACCATCCTTTAGTAACACGAGCGGCGCAAATCGCGGTAGAGTGGGCTGTTCGAGCATGGCAGCCAGTGCGGCAATTGTGGGCGCTTGATAGATCATCACCGGTGGAATTAGACGGCCGCACGCTTGCGCGATTTCTGTGAATAGTTTGAGAGCCAGCGAAGAGTCGCCGCCGAGATCGAAGAAGTTATCCGCGATCCCAATCGGTGAATGCCCGAGCACACGCTCCCATATCGGGGTAAGCACTTCGGTTAGATTAGACACGCTTAAGTTTACCAAATGGGAGTTCCGATAACCCGTTATGTGTCGAGGCTTCCACTAACCCTGCGAAGTATACTCCGGCGTTCAATAACTCAAGTGCTCCGGCCAGCCAGGCCATTCTCCAAATTGCGACTATTTGAAGTGAGCAAACGCCCAGTAGAGCTCACGCGCCTTAGTATAGATGGGACCGAATGGAAGTGAGCGGTCATCGATGCGGGTCACCGGCACTACTTTCGAGTAGTTCCCGGTCGAGAAGATTTCATCAGCTGTTCTGAAATCTTGGTAGGAAAGACATGTTTCCATTACTTTCACGCCGGCCCCACGCAATAGTCCAATCACTCTTTCGCGAGTAATCCCTGCAAGAAAAGTACGATTAGGAATCGGTGTGAAAACTACACCGTCTTTGACCATGAAAATGTTCGAAGTGGCGAGTTCGGCGACATTCCCTAGCATGTCACAAACCACCGCATTGTCATAGCCGCGAGAATGCGCCTCGAAAAGTGAACGAGCATTGTTAGGGTAAAGACATCCGGCCTTGGCATCGACGGGCATGGTCTCGAGGGTTGGTCGTCGGTAGGGTGACAACGTGATCGAGAATCCTTTCGGAGTACGCATCGGCGCTTCGTAGATCGCAAGACACCATCGCGTGGACTCCGGGTCATGTGCCTGAACCCATGGACCTTCCTTTTCTGCCCAATACATTGGCCTTATATACAGCGCAACCTGACCATCGAATTTGGCAATCCCCTCTCGAGCAAGATTGACCCAGGTTTCCGTTGAAACCACCGGCTTCAAGTAGAGCTTTTTCGCGGAATCATTGACGCGCGCACAATGAAGGTCGAGATCAGGTGTGACACCTTCGAACGCCCGCGCGCCGTCGAATACTAACGAGCAGAGCCAAGCAGCATGCGTGCGGGGACCCA
>QHYM01000462.1 GCA_003223295.1 Acidobacteriota bacterium
TCCGTTCACCGGAGATTGCTGACGCAAATTCGCACCCAGCGAGAAACCGACTACCGAAAGCCCAAACGGTGCCTCATGGTCCCCTGCGTCCCCCCGACTTAATTATTCAAGACGAGTTGCACCTAATTTCCGGGCCTCTCGGCTCGATGGTGGCGCTGTACGAGACAGCCATTGATGAGCTTTGCTCCTGGGAAGTGAACGGCAAGCGCGTGCGCCCGAAAGTGATTGCCTCCACGGCAACGATCAGCAGGGCACCAGACCAGGTCCGGAAGCTATTTGTTCGGAAACTGGAAGTGTTTCCTCCACAAGGAACCAATATTCAGGACAGCTTCTTTGCCATTCAGCGGGAGATCGGCCAAGAGCACCCTGGCCGTCGTTATCTGGGCATTTGCGCCTTCGGTCGCCGTTACCCAGTGGCAATGATCCGTACTTATGTCGCCCATTTGGCGGCGGCACAGGTTCTCTACGATCAATACGACAGCCTCGCTGACCCTTGGATGACTTTGGCAGGGTACTTCAACTCAATACGCGAATTGGCAGGTACGCGACGTCTGGTGGAGGACGACATCCGAGCGCGTCTTCGCGATGCTGACCAGCGAGGGCTAGCAAAGCGCCGTGTCAGGGCTGTCGAAGAGCTGACATCCCGAAAGTCCGGCACCGATATCCCCAGGATTCTGGAGCGCCTGGAAGCCAGGTTCAACCAAGCATTAGAAGCGCAACGGGCTCAGGAGCGCAAAGACGGGAAACCCCCAAGCTCAACGACGCCCTACGATGTGGTGCTAGCGACGAACATGATCTCCGTTGGCGTTGACGTAGATCGGCTGGGAATGATGTTGGTTGCGGGGCAGCCAAAGAATACTTCGGAATATATCCAGGCTACCAGTCGTATCGGGCGGTCTTCTTCGGGGCCTGGGCTTGTGTGCACGGTTTACAACTGGGCGCGGCCTCGCGACCTATCTCATTACGAGCGTTTCGAACATTACCACGAAACTTTCTACAAGCATGTGGAGCCGCTTTCCGTTACCCCGTTTTCATCGTGTGCCCTTGACCGCATGGGAAGAACGACTCAATGCCAATGATCGGGCTGGTGTTCTGCAGGATGGCGATGCATTGATGCCACTCGTTTTCGCAAAGCTGACGCAACGTGCCGAGAATTCCACTCATGACAAATTGAGCGGGGAAAGAGTGTTGAGCATGTTGAAGTCCCGCAGAGATGAATGGCTGAAGAGGGTTCATGACCAAACAGAGCACCGGCTCGCGTACCAGTTTGAAGGCGGAGCCACTGTGGGTCTGCTGGAACACCCGGCAACGGGGCAGTGGGAGATGTTTACGTGTCTTGATTCGCTGCGAGATGTTGAGGGAACGGCCGACTTGGTCCTGGATACACGCCCAACAGGTTTGAAAGTCGATTGACACCATGAATGAGATAGGCCAGATTCGCCCCAGCCAACTGATTTTCACGTTCGGTGTCGCTTCGCTCATCGATTTGCCTAACATGTCCGGCTTGGTCATGGGTTTGGATGACTGGAATACCCAGTACTGCCGTGAGATCGAAGAAGATCGCCTCCTGATGGCAATCCAACAGCGACTGGGGTCACAAGTCAGGCAACTCTTCATCCCGCCTATCAAGCTTGACGAGAGCAAAAGTGATCCAGGTGCACCTGCCATAGGTGTGCCGGTGGCTCCGTTTCCACGGTGGATGCGCTGTCCGCTGTGCGATACGCTGGCGACCATTGACTCAGGTGTCTTCCGGCTCAAGCAAGACCAGTGGCGTCCGGACAGAACGGAATATCGGCATGAAGGCTGCACAAAGGCTAAGGGCAACATCAGCCCATCAGCTCTGTCAGTTCGTTTTCTGGGCATTTCGGGAGACGCCTCTGACATCATCGTTCAATGTCTCATTTGCAATAGTAATCGAAGAATGTCTGATGCATTCGATCAGGACGCGCAGTTTAAATGTCCGGGACACCATCCCCATTTGAGGCGCATCGATCAAAAACCGTGTGGCGAGGTCGCAAAAGCGATCCTATTAGGTGCTTCGAATAGCTGGTTCTCTGTTTCACTATCTGCGCTTTCCATCCCACTTGCAACGGATCGTCTGACGAAAATCGTGGAGGAGCAATGGGGCGACCTCAAAGGGGTGCAGTCTCAAGAGGAGCTCCAGTTCTTCCGCAGGATGTTGCAGAAGTTCCCTTCTCTCATATCAGCTTTTTCGGATTTCAAAGATTCGGAGATATGGGAAGCGGTTGAAGCCAAGAGGTCGGGTACTGAACAAGATGACAGTTCGGTCCCGGACATTAAGCTGCCTGAATGGCAGGTGTTCTCAAATCCGAATTCTGCGGTGGAGAACCGCGACTTTAAGCTGCGCAAGGTGACTCCGCCGAAAGGCTTCGAGGACAGCTTCGAAGACACGGTTCTTGTGGAGCGCATACGTGAGGTCCGGGCGCTGCTTGGGTACACCCGGCTTGAATCGAACGCTGACTTTGCAGAGATAACGGCGCTTGAAGATGTGAGGATCAGCCCTATCTCACGTACTTCTCCGACTTGGCTGCCGGCATCTGAAGTTCGTGGGGAAGGGATTTTTCTCCAGCTGAAAGAAGAAGCTCTCCAATCTTGGGAATCCAGGAAAGAAGTCCAGCAATTGCGGCTGGACTTTCTGGAGTCCCATAAACTCTGGAGGAAACTAAGAAGGCTGACGCCGACCCACGACGGGTTCCCAGGAATCCGGCTTGTGCTGTTGCACTCTCTGGCTCACGCCTTAATTCGACAAATTGTGCTCGATTGCGGGTACAACTCAGCCAGCCTCCGCGAACGCTTATACTGCCGATGGGGTAGCGATCACGGTGGACCGATGGCTGGAATTCTGATCTATACCGCAGCTCCAGATAGCGAAGGTACACTGGGTGGGCTCGTGGAGCTGGGCAATCCAGCATCTTTGGGCCGCCACCTTCAGCAAGCGCTGGAAAA
>QHYM01000295.1 GCA_003223295.1 Acidobacteriota bacterium
CTGACGGATATGAAGGCGGAAAATCTTCCCCATGCAACTGGCTAAGAGAATTCCCGAGCCTTGGGGATCGTTTTTGGAGGAACTCGACCAGCGGGCGTCGGGCGACCCGTACGATCTTGGCGCTATCCAAGCTGGAGCGCAACATTCAGCGGGACCGCGATGACGTGAGACATCTGGCGAGTTTTGTTCCCCTGGATCTGGAAATTCTCAAGGAACGGTATGGGAGAGAGCTTCGCTGGCAACTGGGGAATCCGGAGCGCGAGGATCTGAGATTGAAACTGTGGATAGAATTGAAACTGTGGATAGAAATGATCGAGGAAGAGAGGATGCGGCGATAGATAAAGGGCGGCGGCCCCGATCAGAACAAGCTGACCGGGGCCGCAATCGTTGATCTAATTGCTGTTTCTGACTTCAGCCTTTCGCCGGGACGGTGACCGGCTTGGCGAGCCTAAAGGTCAACTGCGACTTGGCAGAGAGGGTGGAGTTGTCCTTCGGCTTGTCCTTTTGCTCGGCTTTGTCGCTCGACTTGTCGGCCGACGCGGTCTTGCTCTTGGCCTGGGCCTTATCGGAGGGTCGAAGCGTGTTGGTCTCCAGGTCGTACGATTTGCCATGGAGGACAACCGAGGCAAGCTGGACCTTCAACTCATGCTTCCTGACGGTGACAACTTTGCCGGTGATTTGTGCGCCCTTGGGCAGCACGGTCTTGCCGTTGACCTTGACGGGGGAGGACAGGCTAGCGACGAAAGTATCACCCTGGTGGTTCTTGTCGCTCTTGAGCGTCTGACCCACGATGGCCGTGATCGGCGTGCCCTTTGGCACGGTGATCACGTGCCCCGCCGGTTGCGTTGCCTTGGCGGCGACAGGAATCACCTTGGGTGTGTCAGCCTTTGCTTTAGCGGGAGCAGGCGCGGGCTTCTTGACAGGGGACGCCTTGGCGGCCTGGTTCGGAGCCGGCTTAGGTGCCTGGTTCGTGGCTGCGGTGTCGGGCTGGCTGGAGCAGCCTGCAACACCGATAAGGCCTGCGGCTGCCACAGCAAGGTATAGCTTACGAGAGAGCTGCGAATGGAACATGTTCAAACCTCCTAAAGATAGCCCAACGGAATGGGAGGAAGTGGCCGGGTGAACCCCTTCGCCGAATTCAGTCTGCAAGTAACGCTCGGAACTATGGGTATCCCTTGAGCTTGGGGAAATTGTACTAAGGTTCAGAGCGCGAATTCGCGGGCATCAATGACGCGTGCCCTTCCAGACACCGGACCATAGGCCAGTGGCCCGACAGGCTAGGGAGGGAGATTGGCGGGTGCTAAGATTCGGGCCCAACGGAGATAGGGTGGTCTTGGTCTCCGGTCTAAAGTGCACCTAAAGATTAGAATCCGGTACTTGACAGCTTTTGTGTACTTGAGTATACGCTGAGGCCAGCGGGGTGGTCTTTTGGCAGGCGGCAGGTCATTTTTCCTCAATTTCAGTCATTCGCGATTCTTTGTGTCTGCTCGCTAGACAGAAAACGCGCAGGTCTTCGGGTTGTAGCCGCTGCACAAGAAGACTTCCCTCGTTCTTCAGGAGGGAAACATGCGAGTGCGGACAGTCCTTAGCTCGATCTTGTTTGTATGTTTGCTTCTGCTCTGCCCCAGCCGGGCAAGTGCGCAATCAACCACCACGGGAGCAGTTGTGGGGACGGTTTCAGACCCGCAGCAGGCAGCCATCGCCGGGGCCAAGGTCGTCCTCCAGAATATCAACATCAACCAGAGTTACGAGGAGACCTCGGCTTCATCGGGACAGTATTCGTTCCCTGCTGTTGTTCCGGGCGCGTATAAGGTCACGGCGACGATGAAAGGTTTTCGTACGGTAACGATCCCAAACATCGTTGTGGAAGTGGCTAAGAGCTATACGGTGGATATAAAAATGGAGCTGGGTGAGGTATCGGAAATCGTCGAAGTCGCTGCTGGCGCACAGGTCGAGCTGCAAACCACGGACGCGACCGTCGGCATCGTTTTGCCGGCGTCAGAGATCGAGCGATTCCCGGCTTTGACGCGGCAGGTGAATGAACTGCTCACGCTGCAGCCTGGCGCGACGCCAACCGGAGAAATCACCGGCGCGCGAAGTGATCAAAGCAGCTTCATGCTGGACGGGATTGACGTGACCAACAATTCCGTGGGTGGGCTGGGCACCTATGCATTTCTGCCCATCGACAGCGTGGAGGAGTTCCGCGTAGGCGTGGCCAATCCTGACGCGCAATTCGGCCGGGGAGCCGGCGGTCAAGTGTCTTTGATTAGCCGCTCGGGAACCGATCAATACCATGGCGCGGTTTATTGGTATCACCAGAATGACAATTTGAACGCCAATAGCTGGGACAACGATCGTTTGAAGCTGAAGAAACCCGAGTTGAAGGACAATCGATTTGGTGGTCGCGCCGGCGGTCCGCTACCGTTCCTATGGCACAAAAAGACGTACTTCTTCGCCAATTACGAAGGCCGCCGCTTCCCGAATTCGACGCAACAATCCCGCATCGTTCCCACAAGCACGCTTTTGCAAGGCATTCTGCAGTTCACGGACTGCTCGTCGGGGACGTTTGACAGCAAAGGGAATTGCACAGGTGCGGGAACATTGCAATCTTACAATCTGGCCACCTCAAGCGCCTGTGGCGCAGCAGGCACAGGTGCATGCGACCCGCGCGGACTTGGTCTGAGTCCCACGATCCTGGCGATGTGGAATCTCTTGCCTGGAGGAAATGACAATTCCGTTTCGGGAGTTGATGGCCTGAATACCACGGGTTTTACTACCAACGTCGGCACGCCACTCACAAACAATTTCTATGACCTGCGACTGGACCAGAATCTGACCTCCAAGTGGCGGGCGAATGTTTCGTATCGGTATTTTCAACAGCAACAAATCAGCGCTACGCAGTTGAACATCATCAATGGCAAGCCCAGCACGGTGCGCCAACTCCCGGTCCGGCAAAACATGCTCGTAGCCGGCCTAGATGGCCAACTGACTTCAAGGCTGATGTCTTCGTTTCGTTTCGGATGGGTGCGCGAGCGGGATGCCACTAGTCCCGAGCGCCCCAATGTAGTGGCCGCACAAGAAAACCTGACTGGTACGGATAGCTCGGTCGGACAGGTCGCACTGGACATCGGCGGGGGTGGGGGCACTCACAGTCTAATGGACGAACCGATTGATGTGGGCACACAAGTGGCCCGAAAACAGTCCAATGACAACCGGAACTTCCAATGGAACGCGGACTTCGTCTGGAGCCGCGGAAGACACACGTGGGAATTCGGGACGGCGATTCACTATCTGCCGACACTGCATCTGCGGGATGACAAAGTGATTGGCGCGCTGGGGGCACTCGTAGCCCAATTGGACGCCGATGACAACCTGGGTGTCAGTATTCCGGCTTCCGATCGTCCTCCGACGTGCGCGCCGGCCAACGCGACCACCGGCGCACTCGCCGTGACGACAAACTGCGTGCGCTCGACCGATGTCCAACAATGGGATCGTCTCTACGCGGGCTCGCTCGGGCTCATCGACAATATCTCGGTCCTTGCCGTTCGTGACGGCAGTTTTAATCCCTTGCCCTTCGGCTCGCAGTTGCAATCGGATACCAAGCTCTGGGCACCGGAAATGTACGTCCAGGATGTCTGGCGCATCAAACCCAGCCTAACTCTAACGCTCGGTGTTAGCTATGGTTGGCAGACGGCTCCCGTCGAGCGGCTCGGCCGCCAAACCATCCAGATCGATGCGGGCACGGGCAATCCGATTACCGCTCAGCAGTTTCTCAAGGCGAGGAAAGATGCGGCCGCAAACGGTCAGATCTTTAACCCAACGTTTGGGTTCGTGCCCATTAATTCCGCTCACCGTGGGGTTTTCAATGTGGACTACGGTGATATCGCACCGCGTATTGCATTTGCGTGGACACCCCCTTACAAGTCTGGGTTGGGCGGGTCGCTCTTTGGCTCGGGCAAAACAGTAATCCGCACAGGGTTTGCCATCATCTACGATCGCCAGAACACCGTGCAGAGTGTGATTATCCCTGCTCTTGGTGTTGGATTTGCGCAGACGCTTAACTTGCCTGGACCGCCGTGCAACTCCACGGGTGCCGGAGGAACCGGGTGCAACGCGGCTAGCACCAATCCCGCGCTGGGTGTTTTCCGTGTTGGACAGGATGGCTCCATGCCGGTACCAACGGTTCCGGCTCAATCCAATCCTATCGTGCCGGTGGTCACAGTAAGATCGAACGGGAGCATCGTTACGCCTGAGGTCTTCTCCTTCCAAGACGATCCAAGCATAAAGGTCGGGCGAAATTATGCAGCGGACCTAAGCGTGCAACGCGAGTTTCCTGGAAACTTTCTCCTGGAGGTTGCGTATTCGGGACGGCTCGGGCGCAAGCTGCCACAGAGCATGAGTCTGGGGCAGTCCCCAATCAACTTCAAGGATCCTGCCTCGGGACAAACTTTTGCCCAGGCCTTCGATGCGGTTGCTACTGCTGTGAGAACCGGCGCTGCGATTCCCACGGAGGCATGGTTTGAAAACAACATTCCAACGCAGTTCTGTGTTAGCGGGAGTAATCCGATTGCTTGCAGTAAGTGGCTTGCAGGCGTGCAAAGCTCCAATTTCATCAATGGAGGAGTCAGCAGCATCTTTTCGACGATTGATGGCCGGAGAATGCTCGCCGGTCTGCCGACATTTAACAACTATCTCGCGCAAGGCATTTTCTTCCGGTCGAGCACAGGAGAAGCAAATTATCACGCGCTGCTGGTCACTTTGGACAAGCGCACTTCGCACGGCTTGGCGCTGACAGCAAACTACACGTTTTCACATTCTTTGGATCAGATTGGCGCCATACAGAACGCCGCCAACTTGATGCCCAATAGTTTTGATTTGAGCGCGGAATACGGTCCGTCCGGATTCGACTTCCGCCATATTTTCAACGGAAAATGGGTCTATGACATCCCTATGAAGAGCTCGAATCCATTCTTGAAGCGCGTCCTGCGAGGATGGTTCAACTCCGGCATCTTCACCGCCATCAGCGGCCAGCCCCTTACCGCCACGGAAGGTTCGCAGGTTTGGGGGGGAACTCTCTCGCTGGGGTTTAACACCGGTAAGGTACCTACAGGGGACCCGGGCAGCTTCCACGATGGCGTACACACGGGCGTGACCGGCTCGGGTGGCGTCGGCACAAACAGCGACCCGGCGAACAAAGGTTCCGGCTTGAACCTCTTTGCCGACCCGTTTGCAGTCTCGAACGACTTCCGGCCGGTGCTGTTGGCTACGGACGGGCGTTCCGGTCGGTCGCGGCCCTTCCGTGGACTCGGGCACTGGAATTTGGACACTTCCTTCGGAAAGAACACAGCAATTACCGAGCGTTTCCATGCTGTGTTCACGGCAGATTTCTTCAACATCTTCAATCACCCCATTTTCTGCGATCCTGGCCAGACCAATGGAAACGGCCTCAGCACCTGCGGGGGCAGCCTCTCGTTGGCAAGCGGTCTGCAGAACTTTGGCGTAATCTCCAGCCAATTCATTCCGGCGAACCGCACGAGCGGTAGCCGTTGGATTCAACTCAGCATACGTTTCGAGTTTTAGAGATACATGTCGCTTCTCTTGGCGCTGGAGAGCTAGTTTTAAAGGCTCCCCGGGGCTATTCCTTGGTTATCGGGTGCGGTTATACCCACAATTGGGAAGGGTTCGGATTTGCACAGGGCGGGGAAGGCTGAGGAAAAATAATTGTTTGGGGGGCTTGACGAATTAAGAAAAACTGGTATGCTTTCAAATGGTCCGAGTGCTCTCGAGAGCCGAGGACCGCTCAGGGGCATCACAGTCGGATCGAAGACATCTTCCAGCCCGAAAGTTAAGCGAAGGCGAGAAGTTGATCCTATAGTGGGGTTCTTTACGAGTACAGGGTAGAAAGAAGTCGAGCAACGCGTGGAGCCACTCAAGTGTGGGTGGTTGCGCCCGGCGCTCGACGCCGGGTTTTTTATTTTGCGGCAGTGATTAGGGGCAGTGACGAGTGGGAAGAAGTTCCGCAAGGGATTTCGACAACAAGTCGCAGGGCAACTAAGACACCAAGCAAAATCCCAGGAATCTGGGGCAGAGCTGGAAGGCAAGTTCGCACAAAGCGAACGGGTAAGTCCCGCCAGACGCGTCCTGAGGCATTCAGGGCATTCCGATAGACTCGGAAAAAAAGTTCTTTGACAACAGAAAGGCTGGCAAGCCCACGCCGATAACCTTGTGCGGATTACGGTCCGTGCGAGGGAGTGAAGGTGTGGGTTATTACAAGTTTGCTCGAGATTGAGCATAACTGTGGAAACAAGGCGGCTTATTCAAAGCTGTGGTTGGTGATTCGCAAACGGTAACTCGCAAGAGAAGCCGGAAGCCCATCGCCATGCACGGTCGACCGAAGACTGTGGAGTCGAAAGCCTGCGTCAGATTTCTTAGTTGCTCCGCGAGGAGCAGCCGGACCGTCCGCAAGCCCATGCCCGGGTGAGCGGAGAGCTGATGCGAGGAGGTATGGAGCTGCAGGAATCGGAGCGTCACATTTTTTCAAGCCAAAGCGATTTGGTGCGGAGAAGGAAAGACGGATTGAGTAAGTTTTATGATTAAGCTACTAAGGGCGTACGGTGGATGCCTTGGCGCCAGAAGGCGATGAAGGACGTGGCAAGCTGCGATAAGCCCCGGGGAGCCGCAAGCAGGCTTTGATCCGAGGATGTCCGAATGGGGAAACCCGGCGAGATGAACTCTCGCTACAGCCCGCTGAATACATAGGCGGGTATGAGCCAACCCAGGGAAGTGAACCATCTCAGTACCTGGAGGAAAATAAATCACAGAGATTCCGAAAGTAGCGGCGAGCGAAATCGGAAGAGCCCAAACCCAGTTGTTTACAATTGGGGGTTGTAGGACCGCGTGAGTAGAGTTACCAATCCGACGGTTAGGTGAACCCGCTGGAAAGCGGGGCCATAGAAGGTGAGAGCCCTGTAACCGAAAGCTGATCGGACTCGAAGCGGAATCCTGAGTACCACCGGACACGTGTAATCCGGTGGGAAGCTGGGGAGACCACTCTCCAAGGCTAAATACTCTCTGGCGACCGATAGTGAACCAGTACCGTGAGGGAAAGGCGAAAAGCACCCCTGCGAGGGGAGTGAAATAGAACCTGAAACCGTATGCTTACAAGCAGTCGGAGGGCCATGCACGGACTTCGGTCCGTACAAGCCTGACGGCGTGCCTCTTGCTTAATGAGCCGGCTAGTTATTCTTACGTGCAAGGTTAAGCG
>QHYM01000458.1 GCA_003223295.1 Acidobacteriota bacterium
CGCCATGATCTGCTTGATGCTTTCCCAGGTGCGTTTCAAGAGAGCGGGGTCGTGCGCGATGGCTTTCCAAAAATTGTTGATCCAGTCCATCTTGCGTGTGGCCAGGATGTCGTCATAGATGGCCCGTACTTCCGGCGACGCGTCCTTGTATTCGATCAGTCCAAACGTGGACATGGCACTCTCCCAATCTGGAAGTCGTTACGACCGGCACGATTCTATCGCTTCTCCTCTAGCCATTGTCATTCGGAACCCGCAGCGGGTGACGAGCGCCCGATGAGGTGCGCGAGCCCCGAGTCCAGTCGGGGGGAATCTGCTTTTCTGGTCAACCACCAACTGACAGGTCATCGACTGGCGAGGGGCCGCATTTCCATTTTCGATTTTCCAATTTCCGATTTTCCTTCCGCCGTGCATGAATTTTTCGGCTTTGTGGAATGAAATTCATTCTTCTTGACACCGGGCGTGGGGGCGGGTTACAACTCCCTTCATCAGCCATATTGGTTTCTTTGAAGGTGTGGGGATTCTTCGAGGCATAGGGCGAGCTGGTCGGGGGGGCTTGTCCTTAAATGGCGAATCTCAGCCCAAATAAACGAGTGCAAACAGGTTCTTGGTTAGGCCTTTGAGTGGCCTTGATTTTTTGTGTGACGTGTCCCGGCTTTGCCCGGAGCACGTGGGTGCTGCTTGCCCTCAGCGAATTCCGCGAAGGGAGCTAAGCAAAGGGCTCAGTTCAGGTTCTTGATCTCGAAGAGGGGGGAGTCGAATCTATGAAGCGCCTAGTCATCGCAATTCTGATTGTATTCTCACTCGCAGTAGCCACAAACGCCCAGACCTTCCGCGGCACCATCAACGGCACGGTCACCGACCCGTCGGGCGGATCAGTTCCGAACGCCACTGTCAAGGCCACGGAAAGCGCCACGGGGATCGATCACACCACCACAACAACCAGTGACGGAGCCTTTGCGTTTCAGGACATTCCACTAGGCCAGTACAAAATCACAGTGACCGCGACGGGTTTCCCAGCCTACACCGTGGACAAGGTGGAAGTTAGCGCGGGCCAGATTTATACGCTCTCGGTAAAACTCTCGCTTCAGCAGCAGACCACCACCGTGGAAGTTTCCGCCGCCGCTCTTACCTTGGACACCACCACGCAGACGCAGACGATGAGTATTCCCGACGACGTGGTACAGAACATTCCTCTCAACGGCCGCGACTTTACGCAGATGATTGGCGTCGCACCGGGCTTCGGTGGCTACAACGTGGGCGGCTTCGGCTCACTCAACGGAACCCGCCCCAATCAAATCAACTGGCAGATCAACGGGGTGGACAACAACGACTTCTGGCATAACATTCCAGCCATCAATCAGGGTGGCGTCTCGGGCATCGCCGGCACGGTCCTGCCGATTGACGCCACTGAGGAATTCTCAGTACAGACCTCCTCGGGACCCGAAGGCGGGCGTAACGCAGGTGGCACAGCCAACGTCGTCCTCAAGTCCGGCTCCAACAATATCCATGGCTCCGTCTACTACTACAACAGGAACGAGGCCTTCGCCAATCCTTCACCCTTCTTTATCCCTGCCCCTGGCACCAAGGCACCAAGAGAGCGCAACGAAAACTACGGATTCTCCGCAGGCGGCCCGATCATTAAGAACAAGACCTTTGCGTTTGCCACCTACGAGAAGAACGACTTCGTATTTGGTCTTTCGGGAATCGCAACAGAACCTTCAGATGCTTGGGTGAACCAGGCGCTTGCCGTTCTTGCCACTCATGGGGTCACGGAAAGTGCTGCTTCCAAAACCGCAATTGGATTTCTTCAGTCCCAGCGCCGAGTTTGGATACAGCTACAACGGCGTAGGTCGGCTCGATCACCAGATTTCTGACAAGCATCATCTTTCTCTGCACGCTATCATCGGCCAGGGTAACCAGACTGCTCCTCTGGGCGGCAGCCCGGCGCTAGGAACGGCCAGCTCGAATTTGGCGTACTACTTCGAGGTGGCGCCGCTCCACGACGGAAACTATGGCGCAGTCTTGAACTCCACGTTGTCATCGCGGTGGACCAATCAATTCCTTTTTGGCGCCAGCTACTTCAACCAGCTCTTTCACGACAACAACAATAGTTTTGATACCAAGGCCATGGGAATATTCCTTAGCCCGGATGCAACGAATCATGGGCAGCCCATCCACGGCGCTCCTAATATCGTCATCGCGCCTCCTTCCAAGGGCGGGTCGGGCGGATTCGAACAAATTGGTCTGACTCCACCCGAGGGCCGAAGCGATCTGACCTTGCACTTTACCGACATCCTTTCCTACAGTGTCGGAAAGCACCAGTTCCGTTACGGAGCGGAGTATCGCCACGGGAAACTCAATGAGTTCTACCATCGCCGCGGAACGGGAAAGTTCGTCTTTGATGGCTCGTTCGGGCCATGGGCTAACGATCCGGTGACTGCAACGGAAGGCCCGTTAACAAAGGCCCTAGCCGACTTTCTGGCAGGTGACGTTTCTTCGTGCAGCGACGCCCTCCACATCAACAATGGCTTCACCTGCGGCTCCACAATTGCCGTCGGTGATCCGGAACGCTTTGTGCACGTCAACGCTTTCAATGCCTACATCCAGGATTCCTGGCAGCTCACCAAGAGGCTTAATC
>QHYM01000145.1 GCA_003223295.1 Acidobacteriota bacterium
TTCTTCTCAGGGCTTTAGCCCCTTGATTTCGCGCATGCGGGCGAAGGCCCGGCGCACATGCGGAATGGTGATGGAGCCGCCGACGATCAGGGCTACGTTGAGGGCGTCAATGACCTCGTCGCGCTTCCAGCCTTCCTCGCCGCAGCGCACCAGGTGGTAGGTGATGCAGTCGTCGCAGCGAAGCACTGCGGAGGCAACCAAGCCGAGTAGTTCCTTGGTCTTGGTGGCCAGAGGCCCGGGTTCGTAGGCTTGATGGTCGAGCGCGAAGAAGCGCTTCATCCCCAGGTGGCCACACCCAAGGATCTCTTCGTTCAAGTCAGCGCGAAATTTCTGAAAATCCTCCAGGCGGTCGGCCATGGTTCCTCCGGAAGCGTTAGCGGCTAAGGAAAACGGCCGCGTTCGCTATTATGAACGGTTTGCGCGTGGAGAGTGCATTTGACTGGAAGTCATCATCGGTGCGTCTCACTTTGTTGACTGCGAACGAAAACTGTTGCAAAGGGCGGCCCGCCGGCGTATAGTCGATTATCGATATACTGATGATCGAGCGTCTATGCCCAAACAAAAACTCAACCCGCTTCCTTCCGCTGCATTTCAAATCTTGTTGGCCCTGGTCGGCGAAGACCTGCACGGCTACGGCATCATGCGCCAGGTAGCAGACCAGACCGGCGGCCGCATGCGACTGGGCCCGGGAACTCTATATAGCTCCATTCAGACGCTGCTCGAAGCAAAACTCATCGAAGAAACGGATTCACGCGAAGACGCAAAACTCGGGGATGAGCGGCGCCGGTATTACCGGTTGACTTCGGCTGGACGCAAACTCGCGCGCTCAGAGGCCGAGAGACTCGCTGACTTGTTGCGTGTTGCACGCTCCAAAAAGATCTTGAGGGGGGAGTATGTCTGAGAAGATTTATGCTTGGCTTCTCCGCCTGTATCCTTCTCGCTTTCGCGGGGCTTACCGTGATGAAGCCCTGCAACTGTTCCGCGACCGTTCCCGCGACGAAAGAGGATTCCATGCGCGCTTGAGGCTCTGGTTTGACCTGCTCTGCGATTTGGCTTTGACCGTGCCGCGGGAGTATTTCCATGTCCAACCAGAGCTCGTGAGCTATTCAGCCCATTTGCGTTCAGAAGGAGTGCCATCCTTTTTCGTTCTGGTAGAGGAATCACCTGGCCCTGGTGCACTGCTCTTCGGAGGCGTCCTCTCCGCAGCGGCATTGGTTACATGCTCGGTTTTGCTCAACCATGGCGCAAAGCACGTGCCCTTGAGTGCGCTAATCCGTCCGACTCAAAGCTCGGCCCATGAGCGGTCGTTCCAATCGAGCCCTCCTGAGCCGCGGACGGCCAACACTACGAACGAGCGGACGGCCTCATCAACATCGCAGCCGCAGCCAGCAGCGGGCTCAACCTCCTCCCAACCTAACAATACAGAGAATGCCAAGACGAGCGATTCACAATCGACGGCGCTCCCGCCCCCAGACACCGCGAAACCTTTGAAACAGCAAATGCTGCAACCGCGGGGCGCTACCAACCCGGCAAGTGCGGTCGCGAGGATTGATGCAGCGGAGCGTCAACGCGTGGTTCATGGAGCGGTCGCGAATCTGAAGCAATACTACGTTTACCCGGACGTTGGGCAAAAAATGGCGGATGCGCTGCTGGCGCACCAAAAGAACGGCGATGATGACGCCGTAACGGATGGCGCAGCCTTTGCCAGCCTGCTGACCAAGCAGATGCGAGATGTGAGCCCCGACAGGCACTTGACGCTGGACTACAGCGAAGCCCCTCTGCCCCAGCATCCGACAGGCCCAACGCCAGAAGACCTTGCTCGCTATCGGGAGGCAATGAAGCAGCAAAACTGTGCGTTCGAAAAGGTCGCGGTTCTGCCGCACAATATCGGCTATCTGAAGCTCAACGCGTTTCCTGATGTTTCCGTATGCCAGCAAACAGCGGCCGCTGCGATGGCCTCTCTGAACCATGCGGACGCAGTTATCTTTGATTTGCGCGACAACCGTGGCGGTGAGCCGGACATGGTCGCGTTCATGGCTGCCTATCTCTTCGACCATCCCGAATACTTGTACAACCCGAGGGAAAATACGACCGAGCAGTCGTGGACGCGCTCGCCTGTTCCGGGAAACAGACTAGCCGACAAGCCGGTATTCGTGTTGACATCCGGCCGAACTTTTTCCGGTGCGGAGCAATTCAGCTACGACTTGAAGATGCTGAAGCGCGCCACGCTGGTGGGCGAGACGACTGGCGGTGGCGCGCATTCGGGAGTTCGGCGTCGCATCGATGATCATTTCGGAATGGGCATCCCTGAAACAAAGGCCATCAATCCCTTCTCAAAGAACGATTGGGCGGAGGTCGGCGTGGAGCCGGATGTGAAGGTGAAGGCCGCGGATGCGCTGGAGACTGCCGTGAAAATGGCGGAGAGCAAGCTGCAGAGGAAATAGCGCTCCCGAATATCCCGTTACGAACTGACCGCAACCACGCAAAAATTCATGGATGAGATGGGTCTTGTGAGAAATCACGGAGCGTAGCCGGGGCCACGCAGGACTTTTCCGGGGCGAGCTCCGGTCATTTTGCCCTGATCGATGACGGGAACGCCGTTGACCAATACATAGTCTATTCCTTGCGAAAGTTGATTGGGATTCTCGAAGGTCGCAACGTCGCGGATGGTCGCGGGATCGAAGATCGTGACGTCCGCCCACATGTTCACGCGAAGCAAGCCACGTCCTTCGAGCCGCAGACGCTGCGCAGGAAGGGCGGAGAACTTGCGGATGGCGTCTTCCAGAGTGAGCTTGTGCTCTTCACGCACGTACTTACGGAGGATTCGCGGGAAGGTCCCGTACGCGCGGGGATGCGAATGCTCCCGTCCTAGAATTCCCTCCGGGGAAACGCCCGAGGAATCATTGTCAATGGATACCCATGGCTGCTGAAGCGCGAGCGCGACGTCAGGTTCGGCCATACCCGAGACGGCCACGCCCGTGAACGCATCGTCCTGGATCAAAAGGTCGAAGATCGTATCCATGGGGTTTTTGTTCCACAGCTTGGCAACCTCCGCGATCGTCTTTCCCTGAAGGGACAGTAGCTTCGGATTTTGGACTTGGCCGATGAGAATGGACTCGGGGCCGGGGATTTGCTGCCATTCATTTTCCCATTCATCAGAGGGAGTGAGCATATCCTTGCGAATGCGTTCGCGTGCGGCGGGATCTTTCAACCGCTCGAGGAGCTTGGATGTTCCGCCGTCATGCGCCCAGGGAGGAATGAAGGCGGAGAGGCCATTGCCCCATGCCGTGTACGCGTACGTGTCCGCCGCCATGTCCACACCCCGAGCGCGAGCCGCCTCGATTTTGGCGATGGCTTCGGGCATGTGTCCCCAGGACGGTTTGCCCGCAACCTTGAAATGCCAGATTTCGATGGGAATTTGCGCCTCGCGGGCGATGCGAATCACCTCGTCGAGCGACTGAAGAATTGCGGTGCTTTCGCTGCGCATGTGCGTGGCATAGATGCCGCCAAAACGCGAGGCTTCGGAAGCAAGCGCGATTAATTCCTCGGTCTTGGCGTAGGGCGCCGGCGGATATTCAAGCGAAGTGGAAACACCGACGGCACCATCAAGCATGGCTTGGCGAACGAGCTGCTTCATCTGGTCGAGCTGCTCGGGCGTAGGTTGGACATCGTCATCACCGAGGGCCATGCGGCGGACGGTGGTGGCGCCGACGTAATCGGCGACGTTGATGCCGATACCTTGCTTTTCCAATCGCGCGAAATATTCCCGGAACGTTTGCCAATCGGCTTGAATGCCGAGGAGATCCAATTGTCTCTTGCCGGAGCGGCGAATGGCGTCGTTCATTGGCGCAACGGATTCACCTTCGCCGGTGATCTCCGTGGTGATGCCCTGATAGATTTTTGATGGCAGGCGAGGGTCCACGAGAATCGTGAGTTCCGATTGGCCCAGCATGTCAATGAAGCCGGGGGCGACTACCTGTCCGTGCGCATCTATGCTGCGCGTGCGTCGCGCGGCGGTGAGATTGCCAATCGCCGCGATTCTTCCGCCGCGAATGCCGATGTCGGCCGAGTACCACGGCGAGCCCGTGCCGTCGATGATCCACCCACGCGTGATGACAATGTCGAAGGGCGGAGACTGCGCGCTGGAGCGCGAGAGGACTACCAATGAAAGAAGAAGCGCCAGGAAGACAGGCAGCCGCCGCACCGATGTGGATTGGCTCATGAGGATTCTCCAGGTGTTTCCAGAAGTTCTTGCGACCGGCCGCCGAGGCTGCGGGCACGCAAGTGGTACCAGATCACAATGAGGCCGACCGAAACAGCAAAAATCAGCGTGGAAACGGCATTGATTTCCGGTGTGATGCCGCGGCGGAGGCGGCCCCAGATTTCCAGAGGAAGAGTATTGTCGCGGCCGATGAGGAAGAATGTAACTGCTATTTCGTCTGTCGAGAGCGTGAAGATGAGGAGGCCGGCAGCGATGAGCGAGAGCTTGAGATTGGGCAGAGTGATGCGCCAAAACGTTTGCCAGGGAGTCGCGCCCAGATCGAGCGAGGCTTCTTCTTGGGCGCGGTCCATTTTTTGCAAGCCCGCAAAGAGCTCGGTGGTGGCAACGGAGATGAGCGCAGTGCCGTGGCCGAGGAAAACCGTGAACAGGCTGAGCGGCATGCCGGCAAACACCGCAAACATCAGAAGCGAAAGGCCAGTGATGATGCCTGGAAGAATCAAAGGGAGGAGCACGAGGCGACGAAACAGCGCCTTGCCGGGAAAGTCGGCGCGGTCGAGGGCGAGGGCGGCGAGCAAACCCAACGTGAGGGCCAGCAAGACGCTGCCGGCGGCCACAATCAAACTGTTGAGGACAGAATCCCAGATGGCAGAGTCAGCGAAGAGCTGTGCATACCAATTCAGAGTGAGGTGGCGCGGAGGAAAGCCGCCAACGCCGTCGCGATTGAAGGAATAAAGGATGAGCACCACGATCGGCAAATAAATGAAGCCGAAAACAAGCGTGGCATAGAGAGCAAGGAACGGCGCGCGGCGCGTTGAAGAGTTTGCGGTCATTTGAAGGCCCAGCGCTTTTCGAGGATTTCGCTGAGAAAAAGCAAAGAAATAGTGATGACCAGAATGCCGACGGAAATCGCGGCTCCCAGCGGCCAATCAAACGCTGCGCCGAACAGGCTTTGCACCACGTTGGCAATCATCGTCCCGGAAGGGCCGCCGACAAGAAGCGGCGCCAGAAAATCACCGAGCGAGAGCACGAACGCGAACGTCGCGCCCGCGAGCAAGCCCGGCATGGAGAGCGGGAGAATGACGCGCCAGAAAGTTTGGAACGAGCCGGCGCCCAAATCCTGCGAGGCTTCCACAAGCTGCCGAGGGATATGTTCGAGAGCGGCGTAAATGGGAAGAAAAACAAAGGGTGTGTAAATGTGCGTGAGCATCAGCACGACGGCGAAAGGGCTGTAGAGGAAAAAGCCAACGGGCTCGTGCGTGAGATGGAAGTATTGTAGGAAGCCGTTGAGCACGCCGTCGCTGCCGAGAATGGTTTTCCAAGCGTAACCGCGCACCAAATAGCTAACCCATAGAGGCACAATCACGAGTTGGTAGAGAAGATCCTTGCGCGCGCCGGCGTGGAAAGCCAAATAGTAGGCGAGGGGATAGCCGAGCAGAAGAGAGCAAAGCGTGACAGACGCCGCGATGCGCATGGTGCGGAAAAGCACCTGGGCATACAGCGGGTTTGTGAAGAGAGTTTTATAGTTGTCCCAATTCCACTGGTGAACGATGAGGCCCTCACGGACGGCCCACAAACTGTTTACAAACATGAGGGCATACGGAAGCAGCAGGAACACGCCGACCCATAGGAGTGGCGGTATAGAAGCGACCGATTTGTATGCCCTCGAATACACGAAACTTGGTGTTGCTACTCCTGGACCCGAACGGCGTCGGCAAGCGAAAAAATAAATTCGTGTTCGCCCGTGAGCGGACCGCACGCGGGAATGCGAACGCGCAAAGTCTGTCCGCTACCGCAATCCACTTCGAGCAGCTCGCTCGAACCTCCATACAGTTGTTGGCGTATGCTTCCCCGACACTTCACCTCATTGGTCTGCCGCTTTCCGTCCGCACAAATGCGAATGGCTTCCGGACGGAGCGAAAAAATCACCGGACCGTCGGTCTCTTCCAAAGGCCAGCGCAACGCGCCGCAGGTCGCGATGCTACCCCGAATTTCCCCGCGCAGAAGATTGGTCTGGCCGATAAACTGCGCCGTGTAAGCGGTCGCAGGATGAGCATAGATCTCGCGCGGCGGAGCGACTTGCTCGAGCGCGCCGTCCCGCAGCAGTGCTATGCGGTCGGAGAGCGCCATGGCTTCTTCCTGGTCGTGTGTAACAAAAAGAAAAGTGATGCCGATTTCGCGCTGCAGAGATTTCAGTTCGCTTTGCATCTGCTTGCGTAAATTCGCGTCCAAGGCAGAAAGAGGTTCATCGAGCAACAGCAATTGCGGGCGATTCACAAGCGCTCGCGCAAGGGCGATGCGCTGCTGCTGTCCGCCGCTGAGTTTGCAAGGGCGAGCAGCGGCAAAACCCTGCATCTTCACCATGCCAAGGGCTTCTTCGACGCGGCCGCTGATTTCACTAGCGGGCGTATTTTTCACGCGAAGCCCGAACGCGACGTTATCGCGGGCGCTCAGGTGAGGAAACAAGGCGTAGTTCTGAAAAACCGTGTTGACGCGGCGCTTATAAGGCGGCAGGATGTCCAGGCGCTCGCCGACCATCCAAATTTCTCCCGCCGAAGGCTGTTCGAATCCGGCAATCAAGCGAAGAAGCGTGGTTTTGCCGGAACCGCTTTCGCCAAGAAGCGTGAGAAATTCACCGGAAGCGATATTCAACGAAATATTCTTTAGAACGTCGAGCGCGCCAAAGCGTTTTGCTACGTTGCGCACCTCGAGAAGCGCTGCGCCATCGGTCGTGCTTTGCTCGGGCGGATTGGCAGCAGAAGCGCTCACTGTGCGGCCTTCACCTCGTTCCAGACTTCGGTGTATTTGGCGCGCCGTGGAACGTCCTGCCAAAAGTAGATTCGCCGCATGTAAGCATCGGGACTGTCGAGATGCAGGCTCTTGATTTCATCCACCGTGAGAAATTGCGCCGCGCCGGGATTTGCGGGCGTGTAGTGCGTGCGGTCGGTCACCAGCTTTTGCGTCTTGGCTTCGATCATGTATTCGAGGAAGGCATGCGCCAGTTCTTTGTGGCTGCTGGCTGCGGTGATCATCAAATGGTCGATCCACCCAGTGGTGTTTTCCTTTGGGATGGTTTCGCCGATGGGGAAATTTAGCTTTTTGAGGTCGTTGGTGTTGAGTGGCCAGCCCATTGCAAGAACGATCTCGTGATTCTGAAAAAGATTGGTGAGTTCCCCGCCGGTCGTCCAGATTTTGCGAATGTTGGGCTTGAGCTCGAGAAGCTTTTTCTCCACGGCAGCCAGTTGCTCGTCGGTCAAGTTGTAGAGCTGCGAGGGTTACAGAAATCTTTCCCTTGTATTTAGGGTTCCAGAAGATGGCCCAGGAATCCGGCGCCTGTACAAAAGCCGTCGCGTCGTAAAGGAGCGGATTCGGGCCCCACATAAAGGGCACTCCGTAGACCTGGCCGTTGGCTTTAACTAACGGCAAATCACGAAGCTTGGAAGAGAGCTGAGAGTACGAAGGCAGTTTCGAAAGATCGAGTGGCGCGGCCAGGCCGGTACGCGTGATGGAGGCGGCCACGTCGCTCGAAGGGGAAATGACGTCGTAATTGGAAGCGCTGCCGCCGCGCAGTTTGGCTACCAATTCATCGCTGGAACCCATAAAGGACGAGTGGATCTTGCAGTGATGACTTTGTTCGAAGTCGTGGACAGCAGCATCATCCGAATACCCTTCCCAAACAAGAAGGCTTAGGGATTCTTCTTTCTTGCCGCAAGCCCCGCACGCCAACGCAACAACGGCAATCCCCAGAAGAATCGCGCGAGGTTTCATCGCTCCTCCCGGCTACTTGGAATCTGCTTGATAGACCAGATGCCCGCCAACGATGGTCGCAACCACCGTTGTCGCTCCAATCTTATGCGGATTGATGTCAAAAATGTTCTGCGAAATGATAATCAAGTCGGCGAGTTTGCCAACTTCCAGCGAACCTTCCGTTTTTTCACGGCGACCCGCGAACGCAGCTCCCAGCGTGTAGCCATCGACCGCCTGCTCGACGGTCAGGCGTTGTTCCGAAACGAAGCCGTTTGCCGGCGTGCCCTCTGCCGTTTGCCGCGTCACCGCGGTTTGGATACCTTCCCATGGGCTGAGAGTCACTACCGGCCAATCGCTGCCGAATGCCAGGTGGCCGCCTCCATCCGCGATGCTCTTCCATGCCCATGCTCGCGAAGCGCGATGAGGACCGGCATTGCGCGCCCAAATGTCGAGCGTGTCGGCATCCGGATAAGAGTGAAGTGGTTGCATGCTGGCAATGACTCCTAGCCTTCCGAAGCGGGGAATATCGGCTGCCGTGACGGTTTCGATGTGCTCGATCCGCCAGCGGCGGTCTCGTTTGTGATTTCGTTGCCCCGCGTTCTCGTAACCATCGAGAGCCATGCGAACACCATAATCACCAATAGCATGCGTGAAGAGCTGCAAACCGCGCTTGTCCAGGTCGGCAACTGCGGCGTTGTAGTTTGCAGGCTCCCAGAAGGGCCTGCCCTTCAACGAAGGGTCGTCGCTGTACGGTTCGAGCATGGCCGCCGTATGAGATTCCACGACGCCATCCAGCATGAATTTCACCGCGCCCGCATCAATCCATTCATCATGGAATTTCTTGCGCGCTGCCTCGATGGCCTCGAGATCCTGGGGCCGCAGCGAAGGCGGATTCAGAAAATACGCGATGTACATCCGCAAGCTAAGGTCGCCGCCATGGCGCATTTCATCGTAAAGGTCGAAAATCTCAAAATCGCCTCCAGCGCTGTGGACTCGGATGATGGCGTGTTCGTTGGCCCATTTCATTCCCGCGCGCAGGGCCAGAAGCTTTTCGGCGCGAGTGGGCTTCGGAATGACCTTGGCAACCAAGTCTTGAGCAGCCTCTTTTAAAGCGCCAGTGGCTTCGCCGGTTTGCGCGTCGCGTACAATGATGCCGTTCGGCGGGTCTGGTGTTTCGTGCGTGATGCCGGCAAGCGCGAGTGCTTTCGAATTGGCCCAGTAGGTATGCCCATCAAAGCCTTTCAGGAAAACGGGCCGGTTAGGGAAAATCTCGTCGAGATACTTCTTGTGAGGCAGAGTTTCCGAACCGAACATCGCGTAATTCCAGCCGCGGCCCACGATCCAATCATCGCCGGCGTGTTCCGCTGCATATTCGCGCAGCTTCTTTTGAATATCGGAAACGTCTTTCGCGCCTCCCAGGTTCACGCGGCCCAAGCTAAGCGAGCCATCCAGAAAATGAATGTGGCAATCCGTGAAGCCAGGCAGGACGAGCTTTCCGCCGGCATTGATAACTTTCGTGCCCATGCCGCGCATTTTCTCGATAGCGGTATCGTCGCCGACAGCAACAATCTTCGCCCCGTGAATCGCGACCGCCTGCGCCCAAGGCTGCTTGGGATTTTCGGTGTACACCCGGCCATGGATCACGATGATGTCGGCCGGTTCGACGATGAGGCCCTGCGCGCCTCCCCTGCCGCAGAGTCCGAGAAGAAATGCAGAGAGCTGAATTGTGAGGCGAGTGACACGGTTGTTCATCGCAGCCCGTCCTTTTTCAATGCCCTCTCTTTCAAAATGTAGGCGGCGTATTGACCCACAACACCCACGCTTCTTTGCGGCCGGGATTCTTCCAACGGTGCGGCGTCGTGCTTTCGAAATAAAGGCTGTCGCCGGGCTTCAGCCGGTAATGTTCGCCCTTGTCGAGCCAGATCTCAAATTCTCCCCGAAGCAGATGGAGAAATTCCTCCCCTTCGTGAGAGTAGGATTCACCGCTCCCGCCACCCGGCTTCACTCGGAAGAGGTGTGGCTCCATTGCCGTGTTACCCCAGGCAAGCAATTCCATGCGGACATCCGGAGTGGTTTCCAGGATTTTTCTTTCGGAAGGGCGCACCAGCCGCGGATTGTCGCCCGCCGTTTCGAACAGCGAAAGAATGTTGGTGCGATAGAAGCGCGCGATGCGGCGCAACGTCGCGACGGACGAACGCATTTGGCCGCGCTCCAGCGCGCTGAGGAAACCGACGGAAACGCCGGTGGCTTTGGCGACTTGTGCAAGAGAAAGGCCGCGCTTGGCGCGCAAGCGGCGAAAACGCTGCCTGGGAACGAGCGTGCCTTCCGCGGGCGAAGTCACCACGCCTTGGCGTTTGAGGACATGAACGATGGCGGGCGGATTGAGCCCGCGGGCCCGGCGAAGAAAAATGGCGCGCCGCAGCAAGCGCACGTCGGATTCACCATAAAGGCGGTAGCGGCTCTGCGTCCGCTGCGGAGTGACCAGCCCAAGCGCTTCCCAGGCGCGCAAGGCGGAAGAAGAAATGCCCACGCGGCGAGCGACTTCGCTGATGCGCAGCAGGCCGTTGCTGCCGCGCTTAGCAGATTCTTTGGATAAATTCTTTCTGCTTGACATCACAGTTAACTGTCTCTAAGTTTGCTGGATTATAGTAAGGTTTCAGGGGCACAGCAACCACGAACAACCGCTCTTTCGAAGCATCTTCGCGGCAGGGGTGAGTCATGAAAGGCAAGGCACTCTTCTCGGGATTTCCCTCGTCGTGGGGGCGCAGCATTTCATTCACCGTAGCCTTGATTCTCGCAGTTCTCTTGGCCACGCCATTTGCGGACGCGCAGAGTACCGGCGGCCGCATTCGCGGTACGGTCACCGATCCGAGCGGCGGCGCTGTGGTCGGTGCCACCGTCACGTTAATCAATGAAGGCACGCACGCCACGCGCGACGCGCAAACGGGAGCCAACGGCGAATACGTCTTCCTCGAAGTGCCCGTTGGAACTTACGAAATTGACGCGACCAGCCAGGGTTTCAAGAAATCCGCACGCAAAGCAGTCCCCCTCAACCTCAACGAAGTCGCTACTGCCGACCTCGTGCTGCAAGTAGGTGGGTCAACCGATGTCGTGGAAGTCACTGGCGCTCCTCCGGTGATCGATACCACGTCGACGCAGCTCGGCGCCGTCGTCAATGAACGTTCCTCCACGCAGTTACCCCTGAACCAGCGCGACGTCTATCAATTGCTCCAACTCCAGCCCGGCGTGCAGTCCCAGCTTGGAAACGATCTCTTTTATGGCTCGGACAAGGCCGGCGTCGTCACCGTGAATGGCGGCCGCGGGCGCTCCAACAATTACACCGTCAACGGCGGCGATGGAAACGACTTGTTTGCAAATTTGCCCGCGATCGAACCGTCGCCGGATAGCATTGAGGAATTCAAAGTGATCTCCAATGCGTTTGACGCGGAATACGGCCGCAATTCCGGCGCCGTCGTCAACGTGGTTACCAAATCGGGAACCAATGATTTGCACGGAAGCTTTTACGAATTCTTCCGAAATGACGTTCTGAACGCCCACCAATTTACGTTTACTCCTTCTCCGAAAACTCCATTCAAGCAGAACCAGTTTGGCGGCACGCTGGGCGGTCCCATCAGGAAGGACAAGACCTTCTTCTTTGGTTCGTATGAAGGCCGCCGGGTCGTACAGGGTGTTGTGTCTCAGCCTGTCACCGTTCCCACGTCCACCGACTTGTCCGGTGACTTTTCAAGCAGTCCGGCGTTTGGCGGCTCGCTGGTCGATCCGACCACCGCGAATATCCTGCAAAACCGTTGCGGCAGCGGCGCGCCTGCTTCCCTGCCTGCAAGCCAGAAGCTTGCTCCTGGTGCGCAAACAGCGGTAAACACGGTGAGCAACGGCGGTGGGCCCGTGCCATACACCACCGTATTCCCAGGGAACCAGATTCCGAGCGGATGTTTTGACCCAGTGGCACTTTCCCTCTTGCAATACGTGCCGGGGGCAGGGGGGAGCAACAGTGAGGTCGTGACAGTCCCGAAAAGGACGGACCGCGGCGATCAATTCCAAATCAAGATTGATCACGCTTTTTCCAATAACCAGAAGACGGCTATCTATTACTACTTCGATGACGACAACACCCTGGACCCCTTTGCGAAATTCCAAGCGGAAGGCGCCCCGCTCGGAAACTTTCCAGGGTTGTATGCTACCCGCACGCAGCAGATTAATGTCAGCCATACCTCTACCCTCGGCTCATCGGCGGTGAACGAATTCCGCTTCAGCTACTTCCGCGAAGGCCAGCTCAAATTCGATACTCCCACAAGAACTAATGCCATCCAGGATTCGTGCGGGAGCGGTGCCGCCAAAGCCTTCTGCTTTACCGGCCAAACCGACACGCCGCTCCTGGACGCCAGCGGCAACTGCCTGTCTACAGGAGCTCCACCCTCAGGTACTCCGCCCTGTCCAACCAATCCTGACTTCGGTCTCCACAGTGGATTGGGCGCAAGCAAGGAAGGCGTGCCATTCATTCAGCTCAACGGTGGCTTTTCAATCGGCAATAACGCCGGCGGGCAATTGCCGCAGGTCGGTAACACTTTCCAATTCAGCGATAACTACAGCAAGATTATCGGCAATCACAGTTTTAAGTTCGGTGGGGACTTCCGTCACCAGAAGTTCGATCAGCTTCTCTACTTTGACGTAAACGGCTGGCTTACCTTTAACAGCGACCCGAACATTTGCCCGCCGGTAAACCCGCCTGCGAATTGCTCCCCGATTAGCGGCGATGATGTGGGCTCCGCCAGCATCTACCCGAACTATTTGCTTGGATTGGGCAACAGCCTCATCCAAGGTTCGGCTCAGCATGAATTGGTTCGCAGTAAATCCGTTTACTTGTTCGCCCAGGATAGCTGGAAACTCAAGCCCAACCTGACGCTCAACTATGGCTTACGCTGGGAGGTCAATACACCCTTGGCCGACCTAGGTAAGAAAGTACAAACCTTCCGGCCAGGACAGCGTTCTACCATCTATCCTTGTGCTCTAACGCCGGGTTCTCAACTTTTCAATGACTTTGGGGCTGGGGCGGCTGGATGCGACGCCGCTGGTGTTACTCCCATCGGCCTCGTGTTTCCGGGTGACAAGGGTATTCCGAACGGTCTGACGCAAACCTACTACAAATCTTTCGCTCCTCGCCTGGGCCTAAATTGGAGTCCTGGCGCCCACGATGGCTGGCTCTCCAGGTTGACTGGCGGCCCCGGCAAGATGAGCATCAGCACAGGCTTCGGCATTTTCTACAATCCCATCGAACAGCTCGTTCTCGAACAGTTCAGTGCAGAGCCTCCCTTTGGCGGCAGCAACTTCATTGGCTCCCCGTTCCTCCAGACACCCTTTGTCGACCAGGCCGGAGATGTTTTTCCTAATCCTTTCACCGGAATATTGTCGCCGCCGCGAAACCAGCCTTTGGATTGGTCGGGATTCCTCGGCAGCGTCTATTTTGGCCAGTTCCCCGCGCACATGCGCACGCAGTACACGGAACAGTACAACCTGACCATCAAACGCGAGCTGCCCGGCAACATGCTGATGCAAGTCGCCTACGTCGGAACGCAGGGGCATCGTCTCCTGGCAACTTACGAAGCGAATCCAGCCAATCCGTATACTTGTCTTGACCTGGGGAATCTAGGGCAAGGTTGCGGTCCATTTGGCGAGGACTCTATTTATTCCTTCATGCTCAACCCGGGAGAAAGTATCCGCTTGCCGTATGCTCCCGGTGGACCGAACGGGCAGAACATTCCGTGCCCCATCGTTGCCGACCCTACCGGAGCGTGTATCGTCAGCGTGCCGGCAAACGGTGCGGCAATTCCCATCACGATAGCTGGCACTCGCCGTTATTCCTCTCCGCTCTGCGACCCTCTCACGGGCACGGGCTGTCCTGTTGAAGCCGGCGTACCCGTCTTCTCCGGTATCTTCAGCGAAGACACCATTGCTCATTCGAATTACAACTCTTTGCAGGCTATGTTCGAAAAGCGCTTCTCTCACGGCCTGCAATTCCAGGCCTCCTACACTTTCAGCAAGTCACTGGACAACGCCTCGAGTTTCGAGAGTGCCCTCAATCCCCTGAATTTCAATGCCACCTATGGGCTTTCAAACTACGACGCGCGCCATCGCTTCGTCTTTAACTATGTTTGGGATCTCCCAGTGCCTCAGATGGATGGGTTCAAAGGGAAGCTGCTCAACGGCTGGCAAGTTTCGGGAATCTTGACTTTCCAGAGCGGCTTCCCGGTCCGCATAACCTCGCAGGATGACATTGAATTGTTGGATACCACCTTTGACTTCGAGGAGCCGGGTCAGCCGAACTTCAGTCCCGGGGCGAAGTTCAAGACGGTCAATCCGCGCAACACCGTTTGTGCCGCCGGCACGGGTCCCCTGGCGCAGGCCCTCGACCCAACCGCCGGCGCTTGCCAGCCCGTTACCGGTTTTACCTTTGATCCCAACATCTTTACGAACTCTACCGTTCCGCTAGGTACCATCGGCAATGCGCCGCGCTCCATTTGCTGTGGTCCAGGAATCAACAATTGGGATATGAGCTTCTCGAAGGGGACCAGGCTGGGCGAACGATTCCAGATGGAATTTCGTGGCGACATTTTCAACGTCTGGAACCATGCGCAGTTCTACACCGTCGATGGCAACATCTCCAATATAGGCGCCACCTTCGGCCAGGTGTTGCATGTCCGCGATCCGAGATTGGTGCAATTTGCGCTGAAGTTCCACTTTTAGCATCTGAGCGGGGATTTACAGTTGCTAGGCGAGGCTCGCAAGGGCCGCGTCTTCGCGGGTGAGATAATGGATTCACGGCTTTAAACTGACCGCAGGGAACAGACCTGCCATCCACGGAGCAGCATCATGCACGAGGCACTACAGAAAGAACTGGCCACGTACGAAAAGCGCACGCCGAAATCCGCTGCCGCGCACAAGCGCGCCCTGGAACGAATTCCCCTGGGCGTTGCCAGCAACTACCGCCATTACGAGCCTTATCCGATCTTCGTGAAAGACGGGAAAGCCAGCCGGATTCACGACCTCGACAGCAACGAATACATTGATCACAATCTCTGTTTCGGTGCGCTCATGGCCGGGCATTGCCATCCCGCCGTGGTCAAAGCCGTCGAGCAGGAGCTCCATCGCGGCACCACCTTTGGCATGCCGCACGATCAGGAATGGGAACTCGCCGAAGAAATTTGCAAACGCTATCCCGTCGAAATGGTGCGTTTCGGTTCCAGCGGTACCGAAGTGACCATGCACGCCTGCCGCATCGCCCGTGCCGCTACCGGTCGCGACAAAATCCTGAAGTTTGAGGGCGCGTATCACGGTCTGCACGACACGGCCCTCGTCAGCGTCAAGCCCAAGGCCGAAGATTACGGCGATCCCGACGCGCCCACGAGTGTTCCCGGAGGTGCGGGCATCCCGAAAGCCTCGCTCGCCAACGTGGTTGTCGCCGCCTTCAACAATCTCGGCAGCGTCGAGCGCCGCTTCCGCGAAAACCCCGGCCAGATCGCCGCCGTCATTCTCGAGCCCATTCTGATGAACGTGGGCCTCTGTTTGCCTCAGCCCGGTTTCCTGCAAGGGTTGCGCGATATTTGCAGCAAGAACGGCGCCCTGCTCCTTTTCGACGAAGTGAAAACCGGCGCCAAGCTTGCCTGGGGCGGCGCCAGCGAGTTCTTCGGCGTGAAGCCGGACATCATCTGCCTGGCAAAATCCATCGGAGGCGGTTTGCCGCTCGGCGCGTTCGGTGCAAGCCGCGCCGTCATGGATCTCATCTCGCAGCACAAAGTTTTTCACGGCGGCACCTACAACACCAACCGTGTTGCCATGGCCGCGGGCCTCGCCACGTTCCGCCAAGTCCTCACGCGCGAAGCCTACGCCCACGTCGGCAATCTCAGCAAAAAGCTCACCGAAGGCTATCGCGCAATCGTCAAGAAATCCGGCTTGCAAGCCTATGTCGCGAGCGCCGGCGTCAACGGCGCGCTGATGCTCTATCCGCAGGAAATCCGCAGCTACCGTGACTGGACCAAGATTGACATCGATCTCTGGCGCCACTACTGGTTCGGCATGGTTAATCGCGGCGTCCTTGCTCAGCCGTATTGGTGGGACGAGCAGTGGACCATTTCCGTGCAGCACACCGAAGCGGACATCGACAAGCATCTCGCCGCCTTCGAAGAGGTCGCGCCCGCATTGGCAAAAGCGCAGCAAGAGCGTGGCGCAGCTTTCGTCGGAGCCGCGGGGCACTAATCCGCCACGGAGAATAGCGGCCGGGAGAAAACCGCATTGGCGAACGAAGTCATCACAACGACGCTTCCGGCAGTGGAATCGCGCGAAGCGCCTCATCTGAAGCGCGTGCTCGGACGTTGGGACCTCGTTCTGCTCTTTGTCGTCGCGGTCTTCAACTTAAACGTGGTCCCTTCAATTGCTGCCAACGGTGGCGTCACCGCCTGGCTCTGGATCATTTCGCTGCTTCTTTTTTTCTGGCCCCAGGGCATCGCGGTCATCGAACTCGCCCACCGCTATCCCGGCGAAGGCGGCGTCTACCTCTGGGCCAAGGAAGTCTTCGGCGACTTCCACGGTTTTCTCTCCGGCTGGTGCTACTGGACCAATAACATGATGTACGTGCCCACCATCATGCTCTATTTCGTTGGCGTCTCCGTCTTCGTCCTCGGCCCTGCCCATGCTGGGCTAGCCGACAGCAAGTCCTTCGCGCTTGCGGCCTCCCTCGCGCTCCTTATCATCCTGGTCGTAATGAACATCGTCGGCCTCGGCGTCGGCAAATGGATCAACAATGTCGGCGGCCTCGGCACGCTGATCGCTGGCGGCCTTCTGATTACCCTCGGCGTCATTGTGTGGATTCGCTTCGGAACTTCCGTAACCCCGGCGGATTTCCGGATTCCGGCGAACCCGCGCTTTGTTCTGAATTCTTTCGGCGTGATTTGTTTTGGTTTGGTCGGCCTGGAACTCGCCTCCGTTATGGGCGATGAAATCGAAAACCCGCGCAAAACTCTACCCGGAGCCGTCGCCTGGGGCGGCATTCTTTCCGGTGCGCTTTACATCGGCACGACGCTAACCTTGCTGGTCGCCGTCAGTAAAGACCAAATCAGCGTGCTCCAGGGCATCGTCCAGGCCGTCAGTCACATGTCCGCGCGTGTAGGCATCGGCTGGATAATCGCTCCTTTCGCTCTGATGCTCAGCTTGTCCATCGCCGGAATCGGTTCTGCCTGGCTCGGCGGTTCCGCGCGCATTCCCTTTGTCGCCGGACTCGATTCCTATATGCCCGAATGGCTCGGCAAGATCCATCCCAAGTACGCGACGCCCTACGCCGCGCTAATCGTGCACGCCACGGTTTCCATGATTCTCGTAGTCATCAACTTCAGCTTTACACGAGCGGGAGTCCAGGAAACGTTCCAACAATTGCTATCGCTGGCTGTGGTTCTTCAGCTCATCCCGTTTCTCTATGTCTTTGGAGCACTTCTGAAGATCGCGATGGACAAAGATTTTCAGCCGGCCCGTTACCGTCGCCCCACACTGATTCTCGCGGGAGCTAGCGGATTGTTGACGACCATCCTGGCGATGGGTGTGGCATTTTTCCCGGCACAGCAAATCAAGTCCCTTCTGCGCTACGAAGTGTGGATGTTCGGCGGCACGCTTGCCTTCATTGGCCTGGCCGCGTTTTTCTTTTTTGTTTACGGCAGGCGCAAAGCCGCGCGCAAACTTGCTTCCGCGGTCCCCGCGTTATGAAATGAATCTGGGAGGAAGTCATGTCCAGCATTGCCAAGACCAGCGTTCGCACTTATCAGAACTACATGAATGGCCAATGGGCCGCCAGCGTTTCCGGCGAAACGTTTCCTGTCTACGATCCTTCCACCGAAGAAGTGATCGCCCAGGTCGCTTCCTCGAACGCCGCCGACGTCGACAAAGCCGTCAAGGCCGCCCGCGCCGCCTTCGATTCCGGCCCCTGGCTCAGCACCACCGCTCAGGATCGCGGCCGCATTCTCTTCAAGCTCGCCGAAAAAATCCGCCAGAACACCGCGCAGCTCGCCGAACTCGAATGCCGCAACACCGGCAAGCCCATCGTCGAAGCCGAATACGACATCGCCGACGTCGCCACCTGCTTCGAATATTACGGCGGCCTCGCCAACAAGGTCACCGGCAGCGTGAATCCCGTTCCCGCCAACGCTCTCAGCTTCACCATGCGCGAGCCCATCGGCGTCGCCGGCCAAATTATTCCGTGGAACTATCCGCTGCTTATGGCTGCCTGGAAACTCGCGCCCGCCATCGCCGCCGGCTGCACCTGCGTGCTCAAGCCCGCCGAACAAACTCCGCTTACCGCGCTCGAATTTGCAAACCATTTCGAAGAAGCCGGCCTGCCGCCCGGCGTGGTCAATATCGTCAACGGGTTCGGTGAATCTGCGGGCGCGGCCATCGTCGCGCATCCCAATGTCGACAAAATCGCCTTCACCGGTAGCGCCGCCGTCGGAAAGATCATCGTGAAGTCCGCCGCGGACACGCTCAAGCGAGTTACTCTTGAGCTCGGCGGCAAGTCGCCCAACATTGTTTTCCCCGACGCGGATTGGGAAGCCGCCGTGGATGGCGCGCTCTTCGGTGTGTTTATCAATCAGGGCGAAGTTTGCTCTGCCGGCAGCCGCATCCTCGTCGAGAAAAAGATTTATCCCAAATTTGTCGAGGCCATGACGGAAAAAGCCAAGCGCATCAAGCTTGGCGCTCCGCTCGAACGCGACACCAAGATGGGCCCGCTTGTCAGCAAGGCGCAATACGACCGCGTCAACTCCTACCTCGATCTCGGCAAAAAGGAAGCCAAGGTCGCCATCGGCGGCGGCCGCCCCAAGCAGTTCACCAAGGGTTACTACGTCGAGCCCACGATCTTCTACGACGTGGCCAACTCCGCGCGCATCGCTCGCGAAGAAATTTTCGGCCCGGTCGCTTCCGTCATCCCCTTCGATGGCGAATCCGAAGCGATTCGCATCGCCAACGACACGCCGTACGGCCTCGCTGCCGCCGTTTGGACCCGCGACATTTACAAAGCCTTCCGCGTCGTCAAGTCGCTGCGCGCCGGCATCATCTGGGTCAATCACATGCAGCCGACCTACGTCGAGGCGCCCTGGGGCGGCTACAAACAATCCGGCTTTGGCCGCGAACTCGGTCCCTGGGGTCTCGAAGAATATCTCGAGACCAAGCAAGTCTTCGTCAATCTCGACGAAACGCCCATCGGCTGGTACTAGCGTTGAATACGCGCCGCCAATCCGCCTTTGTAGAGGCCGGGCTTCAGCCCGGCGCGCGGGTGCCGCACCGCAACGCCATTGTCATTCCGAGCGTAGCGAGGAATCCTGGCAGCGAACTAGACGAACCGAGGTCGATGAGAAACACTCCCTAGATACCAAGTGAGGCTCTCCATGAAAACCATCCAACTTCGCACCGAAATCCCCGGCCCGAAATCCCGCGCCCTCATGGCCCGCCGCGAAGCCGCCATCCCGCGCGGCCCCGCCAATGCCACGCCCATCTTCGCTGCGCGCGCTGAAGGCGCGATCCTCGAAGACGTGGACGGCAATCGCTATCTCGATTTTGCCGGCGGCATCGGGTGCCTCAACGCCGGCCACCGTTCGCCTCGCGTCATCGCCGCGATCCGCCAGCAGCTGGAGAAGTTTTTGCACCTCTGCTTCGCCGTCACTCCCTACGAAGGCTACGTCGCCGTGGCGGAAAAGCTCAACGTACTCGCCCCCGGCAATTTCCCGAAGAAAACCATTCTGGTCAACTCCGGCGCCGAAGCCATCGAAAACTCCATCAAGATCGCCCGCGCGTATACCAAGCGCCCCGCCGTTATCTGCTTCGAGGACGCATTCCATGGGCGCACGCTGCTCACCATGTCGCTCACCAGCAAGACGCATCCCTACAAAGCAGGCTTTGAGCCGTTCGCCAGCGACATCTACCGCATCCCGTACGCCTATCCGTATCGCCACGCCGCCGGAACATCCGCCGCGGATTTTGCGCATCATCTCGAAGACGCCTTCAAGCGCTCCGTCGCTCCCGAATCCGTCGCCGCCGTCCTTGCCGAGCCCGTTCTCGGCGAAGGCGGCTTCGTCGTGCCGCCGCGCGATTACTTCAAGCTGCTGCAAAAGATTTGCCGCGGGCACGGCATCCTTTTCATCGCCGACGAAGTGCAAGCCGGCTTCGGCCGCACCGGAAAATGGTTCGCCTCCGAGCATTTCGGCATCGAGCCCGATCTGCTCGTCACCGCGAAATCGCTCGGCGGCGGCATGCCCATCGCCGCTGTCACCGGCCGCTCCGAAATCATGGACGCTCCGGGCCCGGGCTCTCTCGGCGGGACCTACTGCGGCCACCCGCTTTCCTGCGCCGCGGCGCTCGCCGCCATCGAAACCATCGAGAAGGATGGTTTGCTCGCGCGCTCCGCCGCCATCGGCAAGCGCTTCGAGGCGCGCGCCCTTGGCTGGCAGAAGAAATGGGACCTCGTCGGCGACGTGCGCGGCCTCGGCGGCATGTGCGCCATCGAACTGGTCCGCAGCTCCGCTGCCGCGGCTAGCGGCGCGAAAAACGACACGCGCGAGCCTGCTCGCCCTGGCGAGCCTGCCGATACCGAGACCAGGCAGATTGCGCGGTATTGCTATGAGCACGGCCTCATCACCATCACCGCGGGCACGTTCAACAACGTCATTCGCATCCTCGTCCCGCTCGTCGTTACCGACGAGCAGTTCGACGAAGGCCTCGACGTCATCGAAGCCGCCCTCGCTTCCGTCGCCGAGCCCAGGCACGCCGCCCTCTCCCGCGCGTAACGCTTCATGTGTGGCACAGCCATTCTTGGCTGTGCGCTTACCGTGGCCTGGCTCCCAGCCGGCGTGTTCGCGGTTTCGCCCGTCGTTTCGAGCGCAGCGAGATTTCTGCGCCATTGCGTGCCGTATACGCAATGAAATCGCTCTTCGCTTGCTTCTTTCCTTTCCGAAACTTGAGATGACTTCTCCCGCCACAAGAGCGTAAGATTCTCCCCGCCTTACTTCACGAGACAAGGAGAACCCGATGAAGAACTTCGCCGTATCGCTCGTCCTGCTCGCCGCCGCCACCGCGGCCCCAGCCGTTCGCGCGCAAGCCACCTCAACGTCGCAGCAACCGCCCACCGTCGCGTCCGTCCTCAACACGCTTTACGGCATTGTCGAGCAGCAAGTGGTTTCCGCCGCCGAAGCTATGCCCGAAGACAAGTATTCCTTCGCGCCTACCAACGGCGAGTTCAAGGGCGTGCGCACATTCGCCGAAGAGGTGAAGCACCTCGGCTTCGCCAATCACCTCTTTTTCGGTCCGCTCACGGGCGAGACGATCGACGTGAAGTCCCTCGAGCAAAACACGAATGGCCCCGCTGAACTGAAGACCAAAGCCGAAATCGTCCAGTACCTGAAGGACTCCTTCGCGCTCGGGCATCGCGCCATTGCCGCCATCACCTCTGAAAACGCGGTTACGCCGCTCGCCAAGCCGGTGCTGCCGTTCCTATCCACGCGCCTCGCTATCGCTAATATCGGCGCTTGGCATGCAGGGGATCACTACGGCCAGATGGTCGAGTACCTGCGGATGAACGGAATCATCCCGCCCGCCAGCCGCCCCCGCCCGCCGCAACAGCCATCTTCGCAACCCAAATCTCAACGATAAATCCGTCTTCATCGCAGTGGCGCAGCCCGCCTGCGGCAGACAGGCATTCTGGAACGGCCACTACCAGAGTTCTTCGTGGGCGGGTTCTTCGGGCGCCTCTTTGCTTCTTGGCTTGCGTTCGTGGCGGGCGAGGGAGTCTTCGAGCATTTTGGAGATGCGGCGGTCGCGGGTTTCGGGAGTGCGGCAATAGAAGATGCCGAGGAGATGGTAGCGGCGTTGTAAGGGAGTCATGGACTGCCAGCCTTGATAGGCGCGGGGATCGCGAGCGAAAGCGAGCTTCAAAATGGGGGGCAAGTTCAGTTCGGCTTCCATGGTGGCCATAAGCTGTTCGGCAATTCGTTCGGCGCGGCGGATGCGAGCTTCGGGACTTTTTACGCTCACGATCCAATCGCAGATCCATTTGCGCATGGAAAGGCCAAGCTGGTCGAACCAGCGGCGGAAGGAGCGGTCTTCGTTGAGGACGCGCTGGAATTCGGCGGGGACGATGGCAACGCGCTTTGCCGTGTCCGGCTCCAGATGGAACTGGGCGGTTTCGCCCAGGGCGGCGTTGCCGCCGATCCGCAAGCGCTTGGTGACAAGCAGGCAGTGGTAGCCTTTGCGGGTGGAGAACAGAACGCTGCGAAACGCGAAGCCGTTGATTTCGCCTTTGACTCGGACGTTGCCGTGGGCTCCCCAGACTTTGGAGACGTTAAACGGGATGCGGATAAAGACCAAGTTGAATCTCGAAGGGATGCGCTCGAGCGTGGCTTTGAAGGATTTGGCGACAAGTTTGGGCTTCGACTTCATGGCGGTTTCGCGCGGAAAAGGATAACACCGCGCAGGGCGTTGGCTGGTGGCGAGCCCTTGACCGGTTGAATCGAGAGGGGTGCCCCACCTTTGCGTTTGTCTTTGAAAGGAGCCCGTGGTGAGCGCCGCCGAACCATGGGACATTCTGCGCGGTTGGGGCAACTTGTAGCTACGCTTTTCGGGTGGGCATCGAACGAAGGAACTTCAAGGAGGAAAAGAATGTCCCGCGTCCGTCAGGAAGAGCTGCCGTTTGTGGGGAGCTTACACATCTACCTTGGTGCTCCGCATCCGTGCCGTCAGCTCTGCGGCACGCGTGCGGATTCCGCGAGCAGCGGAATCCGAGACTCCAACCTTGTAGGAGAGATTCTTCTTTCCCCGGTTTACTTTCAACTTTGAACTTTCGATCGGAGGCCCTTCTAAGGCCGGAGACCCCGACCCGGTCGGGGCTGTGGACCTCTGCAAGTTCTTTAAAATGCGCAGTTACGAAAACGACCGGCTAACCCCTTTGGAATGCGCACTTACAAAAAAAGGGGGAGGGGGCAGTTGCCCCTTCCCCATGCTGTCCCCACTGACAATCGGAGGTTTCCCGCAGACCGGAGATTCCGACCGGGTCGGAACTGAGGACCGTAGACTGACGACTGCCTTACTTATTGATGTCGTCTTTGGCTTCCAGGCGCTTCAGCAGTGGCTCCAGGAAGGGCTTGTTCGTATCCGGCGCCCCGCTGATGGCCTGCGTCATCTCTTTCGCGGCTGCCGGGAAGTCTCCTTTGTTGGAGTCAACGCGTGCCAGCGCTAGGTGGCTGATCCAATGATTCGGATCCTTCTTGGGGACCTGGGGATACAGCTCGAACGCCCGCTTGGTGTTCCCATTGCGCTGCAGTCCGCGCGCGTAAACGTAGAGTTGTATGGCGTTCGCCTTGTCCAACGCTGTCGCGAGCGCTTTGTCCGCATCTTCTTTCTTGCCCATGGCGGTCAGAATACGCGACTTGGTCTCCCAGTTTTCAAAGCGATCTTCGTTTTGAATGGATGTGTTTTCCCACTTCAGCGCTTCTTCCAGGTTGTAATTGTTGTCCAGGCACCATTGCGCGGCTTCGTCGAAGCCCGCCCAGGTGAACCCGCCCACGCTCCGAAGCTCGTGCTTGATGCTCCGCAGCACCACGGCTTTGACGTCCACGCCGATCTGGAACGGTACGGCCAGCTTCTCCCAGCGCAGGGTCGCCACCGCCGACTCCGGCTTCACGTCGTCGAACGTGTACGTCAGCGCCTCAAACGCTTCCGCGGCATGCGGCTTCACGCTCACGCGCAGCGCGTCTTCCTTTTCATCGTAGCTAAAACTTCCCCAGGACGTCGCATTCTTCGAGAAGATAATCGTCCACTGCTCCTTGTCCGGAATCGTGTGCAGGCCGTACGTGCCCGCCGCCAGCGCCTTTCCTTCCACTGTCACATCGTCCGGAAAAGCAATGGTGGTGTTCTCATTCGCTCCGGCGCGCCACACCTTCCCATAAGGAACTGTTTTGCCCCAAATCTCGCGGCCGCCCACCATCGGCCGGTGATAGTTAATGGTGATATCCGTCAGCCCAATGCGTTGCGTGACGCTCCCGCGCTGGCTGACGCGCGGAATATTCAATTCCGTCGGCTGGCTGCCATTTTTGAATTGCGCTTCCGCGCTGCTGGCAAGAAGGAGTACTCCTGCGAAAAGGCCTAGAACAGACTTCGACATGCTGCACATAACTGCACCATCCTCTCTCTGTCATTTACGACCCGGTGAGTGCGCCGGACCTGCCGGCAGCAACACCCCCGTTTGCGATAGACGCCCTCTCGGCCAAGGGGTGAGCAGAAACCCAGGTGGCGGGACGCATGAATTGGGCAATTTCAGGCTAAAATGTTTCTCAAGCGTGGGGCCCGTAGCTCAGCGGTTAGAGCAGCGGACTCATAAGCTCAGGCTGTAGTATTGACACGCAAGGTACAATGTCTCCGCCTCTAATCGGGGTCCTTAGGTGTTCGACTGCAAGGCCATTCCGCCCTTCCAAGAAAACTCACAGTGGAGGTGAATGCTCATGTCTAGGATTACGGCTCGTGTTTTTCGCGCGGCATCAAACGGAGCCTGGTTAGCTTCTAAGGCCATTAATGGACTTTTTCCCGAGGCGAATTTGCCCAGCCCAAGCTGGGCGCCTGGCCGACTTCTAAAGCAGCGGAACCGCAGGCTGATGGATACGGGCGTTCCCAGGAATACCCTGTCGCTATGCCCCGACTGCAACCGTGAAGCAGTCGAGGCTCTCCTCAAGGGTGAGATTGACGCGGCGGATTTTAGAGACAATCCCGGAATCATCGAAGCGGAGATATTGGAAGAGGGCGGGCGCATCCTCATGCGTAAGGCCTGCGAGCAGCATGGTCCGTTCGAAGACACTCTTTCCAATCACCCGGATTTCTTTCGGAAGATGGAACGTCTTGCCTTTGGAAGAGACTTCGAATGCGTTGACGATTGCAAGGTCCACGGTCATGGCCCAAACAGCCTTAGGTCTGGTAGAGGGACATTTTTGATCGTAGATATCACCAACCGATGCAACATGATGTGCTCGCCGTGTTTCATGGATGCGAACGCTGCCAGCTACGTTCACGAACTGACCATCGAAGATATAAAGACCATTTTCAGCAACGCACTTTCGTTTAAGCCTCAGCGAGAGATCAACGTCTTGTTTTCAGGAGGGGAGCCAACCGTTTCACCGATTTTTCTTGATGCCGTTCGCCACGCGAAAAGCATGGGTTTCCATCGACTTCATGTTGCGACGAACGGTGTGCATTTCGCCGAGAGTAGGGATTTTGCTTTCCGGGCGAAGGAGGCTGGTCTGCATGCCGTATACCTTCAACTGGACGGCGTTTCCGAAGAAAAGAACAAACATCGTGGATTGGGGAACTACATCGCGGTGAAGCGGCAAGCCTTGGAGAATATCGCTTCTGCCGGGATGCGAACAACGCTTCAGGTCACCGTAACCAATGGCGTCAATGACGACGGGCTTGGCGACATTGTTCGCTTCGGGATTCAGAACATAGACAAAATCCACGGCGTCGTTTTTCAACCCATCATGTTTGCCGGCAGGGACGAGGGCGTATCCGCCGATGAGCGATATGCCCATCGCTATCCTCTCACGCAGCTCGCTTTCGATCTGCATGAGCAGACTTCGATTGGCTGGCAGCCAATGCGGGACTGGTTCCCACTGTCAGACTTTGGGATATTCGCGCATCTGTGCGATGTCCTGAACCCTCAGGCGAAGTTAGGAAGCCTTTTCCAGGAGACGCATCCGAACCGTGGCATCTTCAGCCCCTTGCTTGTGGACACACATCAGAAACACGCGATCCCGATTCCCGTCTTCTTTAATTTGGAACAATTCATGAGGGACGTTGTAGAAATCACGGACTCTGCAAGGGGACCGGCGGTAACTAAGGCGCATGTCTCCCTTTCCGCACTTCGTAATTTCAACCAGCAGAAGGCACCCTCAGGTTTTGGGCCTGCCGACCTTCGGCGCGTGCTTGAGGATTGCTTCTATCGCGTTGCCGGTAGTTGCGATCATTGGTCTCAGAAGGTTCATTCGTATGGCGGGCGCTGGAGAGTGATGATCTTTAACGGCATGTGGTTCCAGGACGTTTTTAATTACGATTTCTCGGGAATCTGCAATTCCACTACTCCTGTGGCAACGACCCAAGGAGAAATCAGCTTTTGTGCTTACTACGGCGGAGGTTGGCGAAAAGTTGTCGAGCACCAAAGCCGAACTGCCACCTTGGCAGAATGGCACAGGACCCACGGTCGCCACGAAATCTACGCCAACGGCAAGAAAGTTGACCTAGGGCAGCCGGTACATGGCGCGGATACCGAATTGATTCAGCTAGACGCCCAACCTTTGGCAATTCCGACCAGCAATTGACATAACCATGCCCTTTGCTCGGCTGGATTCTGTGGTATTCGGTTGACGTTTTCCGAAAACAGGTACTCTCTGAATAGATGGGAGTGAAACTGGCCCTCGCAGCGCATCAAGTTGTTGGAATCAAATGGGCTCCTCCCGATGAATCTCTCGCGCTCTGCCTGCTTCAGGACCTGAGCGTGGAACCTCAACAGCGAATGCAGCTATGTGGCTTGCCAAAGGCGCGCCCGATCTCATGCAACGACTGCCCGGACTTCCAACGGCTTCAGACCTCGGTTCTCTGCGTGAGAGAAAGTCTCGATCGTTTCCCTTCGCTCATAAACACCATCCTTAAACAGCACGTCTATCAGATGGTGTTGCATCGACCCATTGAATCCACCGCGGTTATCGGACATATGATTTTAGGTGTCCGAGTGCAACGCAAGCGGGCTATCAGCCTCAGGGCCAAATGTGAGAAGGTTACTCCAGCATCAGAGCCCCGCTTTGCAGGCCACTGCGCGAGAGTGGAATCTTGCGACTTGCGCTTAATGGACAGAGATCGAGACGGTTGACGTGGTGCGCCCAAAGGCGTTTGTGGCATAGAGGGTGTAGGTGGTTGATTGTGCCGGACTAACGGTAACACTAGTGCCTCGTACTGCGCCGACTTCGGGAGAGACGATCACATAAGAAGCTCCGCTCGCCTGCCAGGACAGCGTAACCTGAGTGCCCGCGGATACCGATGTGGCACTTGCGGTGAACGAGGTGACCTGCGGGGCATTCCCCTGTGGGATGTTGGAAGATGTATAGGTTTGACTTGCTGCCAGAACTTCGAAATCAGATGCTTTCACCTGCCCGAGAGCGTGCAGGTCAGTATTGTCCCAGCGATCATCGGGCGCGCCACTGAGAAACATATTCGATCCGTTGTCCGCCATAATCATTCCATATTTCTTGAGCGCGTTCAGAATCACCTGATTGGTAGAGGAATATCCAGAAACGTCGAAGCTGGCTTTCAATCGCAAGCGCATTCCCATTGGGGCCGCCAGCGAATTGGTTGAATTTGCCGCCCAGTGAGTGGCAGGGAGAACGAATGCTGCGCGGCTTTGTTGCAGGGTGAAGCGCAAGGCGTGACGAATTTGGCCTGCAGCGATTTCATCGTAACGCACAAGTCCAGAGAAGATTGGAAGACCAGCAGCGTCCGCGCTTGTCCATGTGTAAGGACGCTGCTCATTCGAAAGCAGATCCCAGACTGCAGCGGAGCCGACATTCCACGAATTCCCAGAGGCGTAAGAGCTGAAAAGCTCGTAGAGAAAACAATTCGAATTGTCGAGAACGAGGACGTGGCGGTCTCCGGTGCCGGGATTCGGATAGCCTTCGACAGGCGCGGTCACGGGAATGGGCATGGGCCCGGGATCACTTTCACTTCCGTAAGCAGTGAAGTTAATCGTTACCGGCGACTGCTGAGCGCCGACAATGAGATAGGGAATGCCAATCGTCGATCCCAGGTATTGGCCACCACCGAAATCCGCGTGCATTCCCGTGGCACCGCCGATGAAATTGATGATCGCTGTCGAATTGGGATCTACGGCAGCAGAAGAAATGTCCTCGTTCCAAAGGCTGTCAGGGGGGAAAGGAACGAAGCCTCCGAGGCTCGCGCCCTGGCCGAGCGACATGGTGCTGCAGTTGGAGGCTTGCGGAGAGCCGGTTACCTGGAGATTGACCGCACCGGACGCGCTGCCGCCTGGGTTTGGATTGTTCACAGTCACCGCGTACAGTCCGGCAGAAGGGGCCGTACCTGTTGCGATGAGCTGGGTCGACGAGACGAATGTTGTCTGAAGCGCGGCGGTTCCAAAAAGCACTTCAGCGCCGTTAACAAATTTGCTGCCAGTGAGAGTGAGCGTGAAACTGCCCGTGCCTACACTCGCTGGATTGATACCTGTCAGCACAGGCGTTGGATTCAGGAGAGTTACGCTGCTTGAACCACTGGCGGAGGAGTCCGCGGCGCTCGTCGCGCGCACCGTAATGATATTGGGGTTTGGAAGACTGTCCGGCGCTGTATAGTCGCCACTTGCGCTAATGGTGCCGAGTGTGGACGAGCCGCCGCCGACGGACCAGGTGACGGCAGTGTTTGTCGTCCCCGACACGGTGTCGCTGAACTGGAAGGTGTCGCCTGCGCGTATGCTCGCGGTGGGAGGAGACACGACGACACTGATTGAGGATGGCGGAGGCGGTTGATTATTAATGGCAAATCCGGCGCAGCCGGTGAGAGAGAGCGCCAAAAACACGTGGCTGAAACTGAATAGGATGCGCATGGCCGTCAGCACAGTCAACAACTTAAGGCGTGGTGATAGCTTGTCTGATGGACCTGTGCGTGGATACTGGACGGAAGGGAAAAAATGGGTCAATGTTCCGAGAGTGTACGCGCCCAAAGAAGCGCAGTTGTTTTGACGGCCGCCGCGCATTCAGTACTTCGTGTCCGACCTTCTTGTCGCGCAGGGACGTGACTTTACGCAGCTGCCGCACGACGGTGAACGTGGGCGTGCAAAGCGGCAATCGCATTTGATTTCCGGTAAGGCCCTACCAGGACCTACGGCTTACAAACGCAATCCAATTGTTTCATCTCGAACTTCCGACAGCTGTTTGGAAGCAGCCAATCCTCACTATATCCGGCGGGATTTGGGGTGAGCCGTAGAACAAACATGCGCATCCCGATGAATATGGTTCCATCAGAAAGAGCAACAATCGAATTGGGAAATTGCACCTTCATCCAATTCGGGAAGCCATGGTCCAGCTTTGTCGCTGGTTCTGATTTTGTGATTGCGTGCAAACTATGCGTTGTAACAAAAAGAACGGAACCGTCAGCCAGTTTTGCGTATGCCATCGGTGCACCATCAAGGTGGGCCGAGTATTGGAGCGTGATGTTCAGTCCGTCTGGGTTGGAAAAAATAAACTCATTGCCGAAGTCCATTGACATGTGTGCAAGCCCTGACAGGACAAGAATGCCGCCGCCATCGAGAGGCTCTACAGCACGAACGTTGTCACTAAGAACTCGTTTTGTCTCGCTTCCGTCTTCGGTCGTTAGCCACAAGCCCCCGCCAAATTCGCCTCCGTCGTATGCCACGAGCCAACCGTTCGCAAAGTGAATTACACCACTCAAACCCGCACTCACAGTGCGACCGGGCATCCCCGGTTCGAGCTTCAACCGAGGGGGCAACGATGGAATATCGACCTTTCTTCCCGACCACTTTGCAATCTTGACGTCGTCACCTTCGACGCTTACATGCCATTCGTCGTGCGAGAAATTGAAGCATCGCGAAGTGGTCTCACTGGCGTGTTTCAGTTTCGAGTCAGGGTAAACAAACCAGCCCGGTGGAATATGTTCGCTGGAAGATGGAGGCCGCCGCCCAATCAGTGTGCTAGGTATCGCAAGGCCGAGCAGGGCGATAACGAAATGGACGGCATAGAACCTCCAATTGGACATCGAGTTTTCTCCCGAAAAACTTATGAATTTGAGAACAGTATAGGTCAAATTCCGAGCAAGGTCTGGTAAACGCTCCAGGAGTTACTGCGGCCCGGGAAGAGTTTTGAGTTGACGGAATTTGGTTCTCAGAAACGGAACGGCCACCATGGCGACGCCAACTAGGCAAAGAACGAATGCGATAGCGTCCGTAAGTGCTCCAGCAATGATGAGGTCTTCTCTCACGAAAGAGTCGAGTTCGACCTGAACTCTTGGAGGCGGGATCGTCAGTTCGCCCGCATTCTCCTCAAACTTGAGCGCTACGTGATATTGGTGTTTCTTTCGAGCAGGAAATCCAACGATCTCCACTCGCAATGCGCCGTCCACTGTCGAAATGCTTCCCATATCAGCCGAAGACCCGCTTCCCGCGAACTGACCATCGCGACGCAATTCCCACGAAAATTTGAGGAGTGGAGCGGTACGGGAGCAGTCAAGGTTTGGTCGAACTTCTGACTTCGTTGTACCCAAGAGACATCTAGCGTGGGCCTCGGGCACGCTTCCGGCGAACATGACGTCCATCGAGTAGATGGGCCCATCGTAGTCTACTGTGAAGTCTCTGCCGACCGTTTCGGCGCGCATAGGCATAGGAATATCTGCCAGCGTGGTGCGGACTGTCTTCATCCAGATCGCAACGGTCAAGAAGGCGGCCAATCCGACCCCGACCAGACCTAGCAGGCTGCTGAAAAATCGTGTTGAGCCAGCACTTTCTAGGTTGGTTTGAGTCATTCGGGAGTTTTCGAGCGTCTGCGGCGTGATTTTTCGTACTACCGAGCGCCTGAAAGAGGCGTTTCCGCGCCGTTCAGAGACACTACGGCCCGGACGGATTACGTCGGAACTGTCCTGCGCATCAGGTTCCGCATGCGCACCAGGTTGTAGGCCGCGCAGGCAAACGTGAAGATCCAATCGACTTTCAGCGTTCCGCGATGCCGCACTTTGCGTAACAACGCAATGGTCTTCAGCCAACCAAAACATTCTTCGATGCGCTTTCTCTTCTTCTGGCTGATGGTATAGCCCGCCTGCCGCGTCGTGCGGCTATCAATGGCGCTGCCGCCTCTTCGCCCAAGGTTTTGCGCCACGTGCGGCGTCACCCAAATGTTCCGGCACTCGCGCACGAATTCCGCCGTGTCGAAGCCCTTGTCGCCGCCCACCGTCACGCGCCCGCTTCCCGGAATTCCCTGCAGCATTTCCAGCGCAGCATAGCGCTCCGCCGTGCCTGTGGCTTCCCACACCCGGCTGTCCACAATCAAGCCGTTGCGATTCTCCACCAGCAGATTCCCGCTGTAGCTCAACTTGGCCTCCTTGCCCGCACCTTTGCGTGCCAGTTGCGCTTCGGGATCACTTTTCGACTCGTGCGTTTCGTTCGAGCGCTTCTCGCCGCGATAATCCACCGTGGGATTTCCGGGATCCTCCGGTGGAGGCCCACTCTTCTTGTTCTTGGGTTGAAAGCTCTTCACGCTGGCCCAGGCTTCCAACAAACTTCCGTCCACCGTGAAGTGTTCTTCCGAAGCCCATCCCTGTCCTCGTGCTTGCTCCACAACTAGCGCCAAAAAGTCCTTGGCCACTTCGGCCTCCAGCAAACGATCGCGGTTCTTGGTGAACACCGTGGCATCCCACACCGCATCGTCCAAATTCAGCCCCACGAACCAGCGGAACAAAATGTTGTAGTCGATCTCCTCCATCAGCAGCCGCTCGCTGCGTACCGAGTACAACATCTGCAACAGCAGCGCGCGCAGCAACTGCTCCGGCGGAATCGACGGACGCCCCACTTTGGAATACATCTTGCTGAACTCAGGTGAGAGTTCCTTGAGTACCTTGTCTACCATCGCGCGGATCGGCCGCAGCGGATGATCTTTGCGCACCCGCTGCTCCGGAGAAATGTAGCTAAAAACATGTCCTTGCTGCTGATCGGTTCCTCGCATGTCCAGTGAGACGCACCGCCCGCTGCTTCGTTACAAAATTTCCGGCAACAGCCTGCTAGTGCACGGAACTTCAGGCCAGCTTCTCGCAGTTGATAATCCATGGGATACCAAATTGGTCCACGAGCACACCGAAACGTTGCGCCCAAAATGTTTCCTGGAGGGGCATTTGAACAGTTCCGTTCTCTGAAAGGGCCTTGAAAATACGCTCCGCTTCCACTGGATCATTGAGATTGAACTGTAGAGCGAAGCCCTGCGGTTTCTGATACTGTCCCGGCGGCGCATCCGAGCCAGCAAACACAAACTCGGCAAGAGCGAACGTGGCATGGAAGATCTTTTTTCGCCAGTCAGACGGCGTTTGTAGATCCATGGGCGCATTCTCGTACGTCATCATGAATACGGTCCTGCCGTTGAGACACTCCTCGTAGAACTTAAAGGCCGCTTCGCACTGACCGTTGAACGTCAGATTTGGATATAACTGCACCCTGCCCTCCTTTGAACCATGGACTAGCCCGGATGATTCAGGGTACCCATGAATCTGTGCAGCGGTGATCATAAATCACCTGTCGACCGAAGCTGAAAATCCTCTCCGGAGACCGGGAGAAAACGGGGTTTTTCCGCAACCTGCTAGACCAACTTTTGCCGGAAGGGCTAGTTTTGTTTTCATCAAGAACAGAATATCAACGACGAACGACAAGAGAAGTGGTATTCAGCCGCGACCGTTCCATGTCGGCCAATTCTCCAGGCTAACTCCTGATAGACGCTAATCGGACATGTGACTTAGAGGAGGAATCTGTCAGATTACGCGAACAATACACGCTGACGCGGCGGTAGGCCCTGAACGGAACGGCGGTTCTTGCGTCGGGGCGGTGAAGCTGTTCGCCGGTTTCTACGATTCGTGGGTTGTTCACTCAGCGCTTCGGCAGCATGAGCCGCCACATTGGTCAGGACTAGGTCGGCGGCTGCGCTGGCCAAGAATACTCTGGCCGCTATTTTGTCCACAGGCGCATCACAGACCTGGTCGAGTGCGGAAAGAAGTTCCTCCACACTACTGAAGTGGTGATCTCGTAAGCCTAGAGTGTCAGCCGCGATGCCCATCATTCTTACCTCGGATTGAACACAGCATATCATCCCAATCGCGCCTTGCAGCTGTACGAAAAGACAGGTACCTCGAAACAACATTATTTCGAGATAGTCAACGCTACTGAGCTTCTCTGTTGCTCTGGGTCAAGTAAACGTTAGCGCTTTACCGGACACTGACGTAGAAATTTAAGGGCACAAGTGGGCACAGTAGCGGGCCTCGGGGCTCAAATAGCGTCAAAGGCGAATAAAAGGCGAGAAAATACAATTTGGACACACTGCTTTTCATACCGAAGACCTGAACTAAAGCCCGGTACCGGATCGGACACATCCGTCCGTTTGGAAAATCGCTGCTACAAATGTCTATATGCAAAGATTAAGGCGCCGATTTACTTAGGGGGAGACCATGAAATCGGACTATCTTGAACAGCTAAAATCTGATATCGCAGCACGCTTCGAAAGGGATCTTGGCAAACCAAGGGCTAAACCCGCAGTGAAGCCAACCATGGAAGAGGACACGGCGTTCGAACAGCAGAAACAGGATCATTTCGCTAGGCTCCTGATGGCGGAGGCTGTACGTCAGCTTAAGTAGGTTTTAGGAACCATTCGCCTACAGGCTGCCCTGGCAACGACTTTCGGAGTATCGCGAAGCGGTCGCTCTATTTGAAAGTCGCGAAGAGCGCATTCGTTCGTCAATCAGCAACACCCAGAGCGTGCCGCCGGATTCTCGAAAGACTTACGGCCTTCCAAGAACGGTGGTCGATGCTAACATCATGAGTCCAGCATAGCCAAGAGCGACTGCACTAACGCGGTAACCGCCGAAGTTGATTTGGGCGCAGGGAACTCTACCGGTTTGGCAACTTATCAGGATTCAGCCTCAGCCTCGCGAACG